>CAYLZH010000061.1:0-19315 GCA_964388245.1 uncultured Bacteroidales bacterium | reverse complement strand
ATACTTTTTATCAACAGATGTTCAGGAAGTTAACTCCTGCGAAACTTGAGTTAAATACATCGAGAGCATGCGCGAATACGTTCGTATTTTCATCGAAGGACAAAAACCTATAATGGCCTTAATGAGCATGAAAAAAATGGAAGAATTTTTACCCGATTCCACATTTATGCGCGTACATCGATCCTTTATCGTAAATCTAAAAAAAGTGGCTCATGTAGAGAGGCACCGAATTGTCTTCGATAGCAAAACATATATCCCGGTTAGCGACCAATACAAGGAAAAGTTCCAACAATTTTTGGACGATAATTTTGTGGTGTAGATACAACGGAGTTTATCTGCGAACGATTATCATCTTTCCTGTTCTGTTGTCGTCCTTAGTTTCAAGTCGGAAAAGATAAATTCCATCTGGCAGTATTTTGTTATCGAAAGTAATCTTATGCTTTCCGGCATCAAGATCGCCTTTAAAAACTTCGACAAGTTTTTCTCCAATACTATTATAAATGGCCAATTCAATTAAGGTGGTGCAGGGTAAATAAAAGCCGAAAGTTGTTTGCGTGCCAAAGGGATTTGGCAGGTTTTGATAAAGAACTAATTCGTCCTGGCCGGTCAAACTATGAATATTTACTGTTTCGAGTACAACGAAACTTGAATCCCAGTCACACATATTGGCATCGGTAATGCTAAGGTTGTAGTTGCCCGCCGGAATATTTGTCAATGAATTTCCCGTATCTCCTGTCGACCATTGATAGTTATAAGGTGGTGTTCCACCAGAAGGATTAACTACAATGGCCCCATCCGGTATACCTGGATTCTGCACATGTGTGATAGTAGCTTGTACATTAAGTGGATCGGCCTCGGAAACAATATAGCTGTTGGAATATGTCACATTTAACTGATCGATAATATCGACGGAATATGTACCTGGCGGGATGTTGTTCAAATCTTCGGTACTTGCTCCATTGCTCCAGGTAAAACTATATGGGGGTGTGCCATTTAATATTGCCAGATCAATTGCTCCTGATGAAGTACCAAAACAACTTGCTTTAACTATGACATTAACGGAAAGTGTCATCCCAACGTGGATATAGTCTTGTCGGACTATTGTATCGCTGTGCATGTTGTCGCTTGCAATTAAACTCACAGTGTATGTTCCGCCCGATGAATAATAATGCGTGGGATTTTGATTTACATCGGTGGTGCCATCTCCAAAGTCCCAAAACCAGGAAGTAGGATTGCCTGTGCTTTTATCGCTGAATTGCAGGGTGTCGCCCAGGGTAATATTCGTTTGATTGGCTGCCAGATATGCTTTAAAGGGAACATCAAGAGCTAACACAAAAGCTTTCTCATATCCACTGGTACTCAATGTGAAAACGCCTGGGCCCGGATCGAAATCGACATTTGAAGCAAAACTTCCCGTTACAAAAACACTCCCGGCATTGTTTACATGAATGGAATTTCCCCGGTCGTAAGCTGAGCCCCCAAAACTTTTAACCCAGGCAAGATTTCCCAAGGAATCGAGCTTTAGGACGAAACAATCGAGATAGCCATTTGAGGTAAAAGGATAGGTTCCTAATCCGGGATAAAAATCGGCAGTATATGTAAAAAACCCGGTACCATAAATATTTCCTGTATTATCAAGTGAAATGTTAATCCCATCTGCCGATGATCCACCCATACTTGCTGCCCAGATATAATCGCCAAACGAATTAAGTTTTAATACAAAAGCATCGTGTTGCCCAATTGAGGTAAGCTCATATACTTCTGTTGTATCTGGGTTGAAATCGCAGGTCTGACCATATCCTCCTGAAACTATTACGTTTCCTTGATTGTCCACTTCAATTGATGTGGCTCTATTGGTACTTGATCCCTCAAGGCTTTTTGCCCAAACAAAGTTACCCTGTATGTCTAACTTCAGAATAAATAAATCTGAGTTTCCGACCGAAGTGAGGAAATAATCTGCCGGACCAAAATCAAAATCTACTGTATGTTCAAATTTACCGGTGATATAAATATAGCCCATTGAATCCACCTGAATAGAATTGCCAGCATCCATGGATACGAAACTGTTTGTGTGTCCATAGTTTTGTGCCCATTGATAAGCCCCGGAAGAATCAAATTTGCAGATAAAAATATCGTAGCCCCCGTTTGAGTATAAATTATTGGATTGTGGAGGATTGGGATCTGTATCCATAGCCAGGTAGAAACTACCGGTAAGGAAAATATTTGCTGAATCATCAAGGCATAAATCATAGCCATAATGGGTGCCATTTCCAGAGAGTGGTTTAGCCCAAATATAGTTTCCTGAGGAATCAAGCTTTAGGATGAAAATGTTAGAGCTGAAATTTCCAGAAAGGATATCTACTCCCACACCCGGGTCAAAATCAACATTGTATTCATAATGCCCTGTGAAAAATAAATTCCCTAAACCATCCATTTTCATAGCCGTACATATTTGGTCGCCAACAGCTCCTATTTGTTTAGCCCAAGTAAAGTTCCCTGCTTCATCTTGTTTCGAGATATAAATATCGTCGTCGCCCAACGAAGTGAATTCAAAAACTCCGGGGCCGGGATCAAAATCGATGGTGCCGGAAAAAACACCTGCACAGTAAACATTGCCATCACTATCGGTAATTATCGTTTTTCCTTCACTGGCTCCTGATGACGTGCCGTTATTATCGGTAGCCCATGAAAACTCAGGGGATATCAGCTCGGTGTATGTCAAATTATCAACAATAATTAAATCATCGAGAATTCTTGTATTACTCGTAATTGCATCTGAAACTATAAATTTAACATCATAGCTGCCGGGTGTTTGATAAATGTGTTGCGGGTGTTGAAGGGTTGAAGTGGCTCCATCGCCAAAATCCCAAAACCAACTACTGGCATACCCTATTTGATGGTCGGTAAATTGTATGGTATCGCCTGTTGAAACAATGGAGTCGGAGCACGAAAACTCGGCCACCGGATGTTCTGTTTGAGTGAAACGCACTAAATAAACATCGAAGGATGTTTGGGCATGAACAATATAGGAGGCCGGACTTGGGTCTGCATCCATAAAATGGTTATAATACCCCATGCAATACACGTCTCCATTTAGGGTGATACCTGTTGATATGCCAACTGGTTGTTGAATAGAACCAGGGAAGCCCATGGCCCAAACGAAATTTCCCAAGGGGTCTAACTTCGAAGTGAAAGAGGTCTGGAAATCTGGCGATGCAATTGGATAAATGCCAAGGCCGGGATCAAAGTCAATATCTCCACCATATTTTCCCGTTGTATAGATGTTCCCTGAATTATCTATCTGAATATGATAGGGCTGAATAAAACTAGTTGCTGCTCCGGCTATTTTTTTCACCCAAACAAAATCTCCCAGCGCCGTATATTTTGCAACAAACTGGCAGTAGTAGCCCGAAGGATATTGATTGGCCGTTCCCGTTCCCGGGTCAAAATCAAGGTTTTGTTTGAAATGCCCGGTCGAATAAATATTCCCCACTGAATCGACACATATTGAATTCATAAAATCCTCTCCAGTGCCACCAATTTTTTTAGCCCACATAAGATTGCCGGAAGCGTCGAGTTTCAGGAAAAATATATCCTCCGATCCATTAGAAACATAACTTACATTTCCCGGTCCCGGATCAAAATCAACAGTGCCTTTAAATGTTCCGGCCATTACAACATTTCCGTTTTCGGTGGTAACAAGAGAAGTGGGAATGGTATAACTTCCGCCCCAGCTTTTTGCCCATACAAAATTTCCCGATGCATCGAGTTTGGCTACAAAGGCATTGCTATAATAATAAGTCGATAAGTTATAGATGCCAATTCCCGGGTCAAAATCGACAGTGTCTTTGAAAATTCCGGTGGTATAAATGTTTCATGCCGAATCGCATGCCATGCAATTCACATCTTTGGTGTCAACGCCTTCAAAGCTTTTAGCCCAAATAAACCTCCCGGAAGCATCCAGTTTCAGGATAAAAATATCTTCATCGCTTATGGATGAGATTTGAAAAGAGCCACCGCCCGGGTCGAAATCGACAGTTTCAGAAAATTTTCCGGTAATGATCACATTACCTAAATTATCCAATATTATTGATTTCCCATCATCCTGGCCTGTTCCACCAAAACTTTTGGCCCAAATAAGTTGCCCTTCCGGGTTTACCTTCGAAACAAATGCATCGTAACCTCCATTAGTGCTAAGAGTGAACACCCCCGGGCCGGGATCGAAATCGGAGGGGTACACTATACTTCCACACGTATAAACATTTCCCTGGGCATCGACAGCCATCGATTGACCATAGAGACTCGTCCTATCGCCAAAACTTGTAGCCCATTCAAATTTAGGGTTTTGTGCAGTTAATGAAATAGTAATCAGAATAAAAAAGAGAAAGGTGCCGGTTGTTTTCATAAGTGAATTGTAATAAATCGCTATTCATCTATTTAAGCCGACTAAACTATAAAATTGATATGTACCCAAAAGTATTTTATCGAATAAAACATTCAATTGGTCTTGTTTAGATTTATTGTAGATAGATGAGAGGATTGGAGGAGCGCAGGAACCTGTTTAAGTTTCTTTCGGAAAGATCAATTATAGAAATTTTATTGCTTACATTTGTTTGTAACAAGTTGAAGTATAATAAATGCTAATAACACTCACCCTTTAACCTGATTTGATATGAAAAAGTTGATTTTCATCCTGTTATTTTCAATAGTAGCACTATTGTGTAATGCCCAATATTTTGACTGGGATTGGGCTAAGCAGCAAACAACCGGAACGGGGTCAGGTAGGTCAGTGGCTGTTGATGGCGATGGAAATTCCATTATTTGCGGGCATTTTAATGACTCAATTTCTTTTTTCAATTCTTCTGTTATTACAGGTAGTAATTTTTGTAGTGGGTACATTGCAAAATTTGATAGTACCGGAAACCTAATGTGGCTTAATGCTCTAACTGGGACTGCATCGATCTATCAAAGTTCAGTTACCACAGATACAAACAATCATATATATGTAACCGGAACATTTTCAGGAACGATAACTGTGAATGGTGTATCGTACACATCCCCTTTCGGCGATGAAATTTTTATTGTCAAACTCGATGAGGATGGGAATTATATTTGGACAAAACGACTTAGTTGCGATTATTATGATCCACAATGTAATTCAATAGTATGCGACGGACTAAATAATGTTTATGTTACAGGTGGTTTTGGCGATACCCTTACCTTTGGGAACATACAGCTTTCATCAGGTCCGAACAAGGATATTTTTATTGCAAAATTTAACAGCGATGGTGACATATTATTTGCATTCCAGGAAGAAGGTATTCATCTTGATGTAGGAAAATCAATAAAAGTGGATAATTCAGGAAATATGTATGTAACTGGATTTTTTGGGGATACCTTATCTATTGGAGATACAATGCTTATTGCTCATGGCAACCTGGATGTTTTTGTAGCCAAATATAATAGTAATACCGATTTGGAGTGGGCTGCAAGTATTGGATCAGATAATCAGGATAATGAATGTAAAGGAATTTCATTAGAGGTTGATAAGGAATATAATGTAATCGTAATTGGGATAATTGCTGGTGAGATTAATTTTGGGGATACAATTGTTTCGACACCGTATTTTGCATTCGTTAATGATACAGTATACTTAACTAACTATTTTCTTGCGAAATATGGTTCAAACGGAGATCCTTTGTGGATAATAACAGAAGCAAATACTGGAGAAGGAGATTATTCTGTTTCAACAGATCAGGATAACAATATTTATGCAGTCGGCGCATTTTTAGATACGGCTTATTTTGGCGGTAATCAGGTCATTTCCAATGGGTATGGAGATATATTTATAGTAAAATATGATGGAAATGGAGTTATTTTAGGATTGGAAGGTATAGGGGGAGTTAGTAGTGATGATGTTTCCTCTATTATATCTGACATTCATGAAAATATTTACATCACTGGGGGATTTCATGGCTCGGTCTCTTTTGGAAATACAACCATAAGCTCACAATCTTCTTGGGCGTCCTACATTGCTAAAATTAGAGGCAATCCAATTGGCATAGAAGATTTTGTGAATACTCCATCAATAAACATTTATCCAAATCCCGGAAACAATAAAGTAAATGTACAAATCAAAAGCAACACGACCACCGATTTATTGCTTCAAATTATTGACCTAAAAGGGAATACTATCATCAACAAAAAATTGGTTTCAGAAAGTTTCAATGGTACTGATGAAATTGATGTGTCAAATTATACGAAAGGTATTTATCTGTTTCGATTGATTTCGGATAAAAACTCTATAACCAAAAAGATAGTGGTGCTTTAGATCGCCAAAAGAAAGTTGTTTGTTCTAATTTATACTTTACACTGTACACAGAATATAATGAATAATTCAAAAATTGAAATATTTTCGACAAAAACGGACAAACAGAAATACAAGTCCATCTCGATAAAGAAACCGTATGGTTGAACCTAAATCAAATGGTTGACTTGTTTGGGCGCGATAAATCTGTGGTATCGCGGCACATTAGAAATATCTTTAATGAGGGGGAATTAAATCAAAATTCAGTTGTTGCAAAAAATGCAACAACTGCCGCAGATGGAAAAACCTATATGGTCGATTATTACAATCTCGATGTAATAATCTCGGTTGGATACCGCGTAAATTCAAAGCGGGGCACCCAGTTTCGGATATGGGCAAACCGGGTACTGAAAAAGTATTTGATAAAAGGGTTTGCAATAAATGAACAAAGGCTGGCTCTGCAAAACGAAGGTCTGAGAGAATTGCAGGATTCGGTTAAGATACTCGGAAATGTGCTAAATTATAAAGCATTGACCAATGACGAAAGTTGTGGCTTGCTTAAAATTATTTCGGATTATGCGTATGCCCTTGATATTTTAGACCAATACGACTACCAAAGCCTTGAAATAAAGGACACCTCAGGAAAGGAAACCTATCAGTTGACTTATGAAGAAGCAATGGATCAAATTCGTCTGGCCAAGAAAGCGCATGGGAACAGTGACTTGTTTGGGCACGAGAAAGATGAATCGTTTAAAAGTTCTGTTGCCACAATTTATCAGACCTTTGGGGGCTGGATCTATATCAAAGTATAGAAGAAAAGGCTGCCAACTTGCTCTATTTTATTACAAAAAATCATTCCTTTTCTGATGGGAATAAAAGGATCGCAGCTTTTTTATTCTTGTACTTCCTGCAACGAAACGGAATATTGTACAATAAAAATGGAAATAAACGGATTGCAGATAATACCTTAGTTGCTTTGACGCTAATGATTGCCGTAAGCAGCCCCGTTGAAAAGGAAACAATGACCAGAGTGATTGTAAACTTAATTAATAAGAACAATTAGTGCCACTAATCCTTCAAGTTCAAGATTCGATCAAAGGTATAGTTCTTTGCGTCTTTAATATATTCGGTTGCCTTTACAATATCATCATCAGTAAGGTGCTGAAGATTTAATAAGCATGACTTTGAAAAACTGGAATGGATATCCACTAATCGGGGAAGTATGATACCTTCTTCGTTTTGCAGATCATTTAAATACATAGGTGATAGCTGTCCGTTTGAATCGGCTGTAACCATACATCCACTTTTTCCTTCGTTAAAAAACTGATAAACTCCTGTACCCAGTAATGTACATAAGGTCAAATCAAACCCAATGGGTCGACAACAGCGGAGTTCGTATCCCATATCATTTGGGCGTGATTTAATATGGATACCCAGCTTATCGAGTTTACGCTGTAAAAGGAGATTAAAAATATTTGACTTGCTAATATTTCCAAGCTCAGGATGGCCATGTTCATCGTAGGTAAGGCTGATACCAGCATCAACAATTTCTTGTATATCCAGAATGTGGAAAACACCCTCGCTTACAATTGCAACCCCATAATCTATTCCTAATATCTTCCGTTTGATAATCGAAGAGATTATCAAATTTATGATCTTATCAAGAGTTGGTTGGGTATTATAAAACATCTCTGGAATAATTATCATAGGAAAATGGCAACTGGTTCCTATACCAAAAGCAAGATGGCCTGCCGAACGTCCCATTGCAGAAAGTACATACCAAGCTTGTGTAGTACGTGCGTCTTCTTCTATTATGTTTCCGATTTTTACGCCCTGATCTTTTGCCGAGTGAAATCCAAAAGTTGGGTTTCTGCCTGGTAATGGAAGATCATTATCGATAGTCTTGGGCACATGGATATTGGCAATTTCTATTTTCTTACTCTTCAGGAATTTTGCAACCCTATTGGCGGTATTGGCAGTATCGTCGCCACCTATTGTAACCAGTAGCTTTACATTATTCTTCACAAAAAAGTCGATCGACATATCGCTTTCCTTAGGTTTAAAGCGGCTCATGATTAGCGTTGATCCACCCTTATTGAAAATGGCATCGGCTTTTTTAAAATCGAAATCAATTATGGATGGATTATCACCAAACAAACCCAGGTAGCCATGATGGATTCCGATTACACGAAAATTGTCTTTCAGGAAAAGTTTTGCCACTGTACTTATTACAGTATTGATGCCTGGGGCTGGCCCACCCCCACAAATAATAGCTATCGATTTCATGTTTCTTATAATTTGTTATAGTTCATTTTCATTGTTTCGTAACCTTTTTGTATTCGAATTTTCCAATACATCTTTTGCTTTTAATGCAGTAACCACTTTTTTACCAGTTTTGGATTCCAGTTCTTTACGGGCTACCTTGGCAACATCTCCACCTTGTTTGGCAATTTTTTTACTTTTCCTAAAAGTTGTTGGCTTAGTAGCTTCAGAAATATCTTTTGTAGAAGCTTCGGCAAGCATATTCAAAATAAGCTCGGTATTGGTCATATTATCCCTGAGGTTTTCTTTTTTCAAACCTTTTAAGATTTTGTATTCTTTGGTTGTTTTATCAGACCAGGCTTTGGTGATAATATTGGTTAATGTTGCAAACTGAATTCCCTCTTTCAACCCCCGTTTCTTCCATTCGTCGGTCAACTCTTTCCGGATTTCAATACTTTTTAATCGTTGATTTATCCAGTTCTCAGAATATCCTAACTCTAAATATTGCTTTAAAGCCCTGTCTATTGAAATTTCAGGATCTTGCATTTCGTCCAATCGTTCCGATGCTATTTGGGCTAGCCACAATTTAAAAGGCTCTGCCTTTGGCGATGGTATCGACTGAATTAACCTGAATAGCTGTTCGGTATCAGCTACATCGGTGGTGTATGTTTTACCATCTGAGGATTTCATTTTCAGTTGTCCGATTTTTTCGGACAACTCACTTCCTTCCTTTCTTAGCTTCGATTTTAAATCGCTCCAATACTTTCTTGGACGCTTACTATCTGTTAATATTCCAATTACATCTACAATTGAAATATACCATTTTTCTTCATTGCTATCCCAGTGGGTTCTTATTTTGCTATCTTCGTATAGCTGTATCTTATCTTGATTTGTCATAATTTCCTATATTCGGAATAAATATCAACCGATGCTTTGCGTATAAATTTGTTTACCGATTAATAATTGGTAATCTTTCTGTTTACTGAGTTTTGTTTTCCATTTAATGGTTGAATTCAAGAATTACCCTTTTTATTACAACAAGCAAAACTATAAAATCAATACAAGAGAATGAAAAATAATTGAAGTTAACCTTCTTGCTTTTTGATCAAAATTGGTCGACCAGTTGCATAAAACGACATTTTTACTATTTTTCACATAGTTTTTGTGTGCGATTTTCATTAAAACTTCACTTAATAATTAGATAAAATTAAATTTAGAAAGGTTTTAAATAAGCCTGAAACTGTGAGTGTGCAAACATTTTCGGAATTATTAATAATGAGAAACCAAGTTTTCTACGAATAAATTTGGTCAGAATGAAAAGATGCTCTAAATTGGTCGACCAGTTACTGATGCACCAAATAGGTTTTAAAGATGAGCGACGTACTAAATAGTTTTACAAACATAGAAGTTGAAAAGCCAGTTGATAAAATCATAAAGCAAATCAAACTATTAATATCTTCGGGTCAGTTAAAACCTGGCGACAGATTACCTTCAGAAAGGCAATTGGTTGAACGACTGGGTTTGGGCAGGACCTACATCCGGGATGCCATACGCAAACTTGAATTCTATGGTATTCTAAAAACCCATCCTCAAAGTGGAACCCGGGTAGCCGGAATTGGTATCAATGCCTTAGAAGGATTAATCTCCAACGTATTACAAATCGAGGAATCGGATTTTTCGAGTTTGGTCGAAACCAGGGTAATCCTTGAAATTGAAGGAGCCAAGCTTGCAGCCCTGCGAAGAACACATGGAGACCTCGACGAGATAAGCATGGCTCTTCAATCATTCCACGAAATAGTTACACAAGGCGAAGCAGGTATTGATGAGGATTTCATGTTCCATCTTAAAATTACCGAGGCAACAAAAAACAAAGTAATTAAATCCTTGCTGATGATTGTTGTCCCCGAAATTATGGAAATCTACAAGGATCTTCGTGTTTGTGAAGATGGAAAATCCTATAAGTCGTACAACGAGCACATGGATATATTCAATGCCATAAAAAATCAACAGACAATAGAGGCAGGTGAGGCGATGCGCTATCACCTACAAGAAATATTAGAGTATAGTAAAAAAGAAAGAAATAATAATATTAGCTAAATTGAAAGATGAGGAAAAAACGATGGCAGTCGGGCCGGACTACCATCGAGAAATAACAATATCAAAATTGTGAAAAATTGATAGTGGACTGCAAAGATAGCTATATTAATAGCGCCTTCCTTGGATTTTTCGCTGTTCGCTATAAAAATGAATATTAATATTAAAAGTAAAAGAACTATGGGAAAAATGTACTCATTAAAAAGAATCCTCTTTCTACTCATAATTGGATTCTTTCCTTTCGCAGTCCTAACTGCTCAGGTACAGGATGTTACGGTGAAGGGAAAAGTTGTAACAGCCG
This sequence comes from uncultured Bacteroidales bacterium, assembly GCA_964388245.1. GTDB lineage: Bacteria > Bacteroidota > Bacteroidia > Bacteroidales > M50B96 > JAIOYV01. The sequence goes on along the minus strand of CAYLZH010000061.1, from coordinate 8,351 downwards.
ATGATGGCGAACCTTTGATAGGGGTAAGTGTAGTTGTGGCAGGAACCACTACCGGGAGCACTACCGATGTTGATGGTAACTACTCCATTTTAACAAAAGCTGATGCTGTGCTGCAGTTCTCTTTTATTGGCTATGTAACGCAGGAAATTGCTGTAAATGGAGCAACAACGATCGATGTTAGTATGGAGACCGACAAGGTGGATCTTTCCGAAGTGGTAGTAGTTGGTTATGGTGCCCGTAGAAAGAGCGACGTAACCGGTTCTGTATCTTCAGTTAAGTCCAGCGAATTAAATGCATATCCTGTTTTGGAAGCGATGCAAGCGGTTCAGGGACGTGCAGCGGGTGTAGAAATTCAGTCTGATAACGGTGGTGAGCCTGGTGCACCCATTAGTATTACAATTAGGGGTAATACTTCTATCAATGCAAGCAGTGCACCACTTATTGTTGTAGATGGTTTTGTAGGTGCTAACATGCCACAGGCAGGCGATATAGAATCTATGCAAATTTTGAAAGATGCATCAGCAACTGCTATTTATGGTTCGCAAGGTGCAAATGGTGTTGTATTGGTTACGACTAAAAAAGGTAAGGCTGGAACATTAAATGTCGACTTTAATGCCACTTATTCTTTTCAAAATACAGCAAATAAATTAGACTTGCTTAATGCAGATGATTTTGCAGATTATCAAAATCAGATAAGGACTAACCAGGGTAATACCACCCCTTATGAGCAGGGCGATTATGATACTGATTGGCAGGACGAGATCTACAGAACAGGTAGCACCGAGAATTATCAATTAGCTTTTTCAGGAGGTTCGAAAAAGGTAAATTATTATGCTTCGGGTACTTATTTCAACCAAGATGGTATTCTGGTTAATTCAGGTTACGAAAGAGCATCATACCTGACAAACATCGACGCACAAGTAAGCGATAAATTAAAATTAGGACTTAATCTAACGGGTGGAAAAAGCACAAAAAAAGGAGTTCCTACTCAATCAGATGGCTCAGTTACCGTGGGTGGAGATGATGTTGTTGCTTTAGCTATGCGTTTTGCACCAGATAAAGGGATCTATAACGACGACGGCACTTTTACAACAAACGATCAAATTGGTGATGAGGTTGATAATCCATGGGCTGTTGCCACACAAAGAGACGATGATACAGAAATCGAAAATTTCAGGGCAAATGTGTATGCAAATTATGAAATTATCAATGGCCTTACATTTAAAACAACCTTTGGCTTAAAAACCAAAAATGAATTTAATGGAATTTATATGCCTCGTACATTAGCCGTTACGGCAGGTAGAGGGCTTGATGGAAGAGCTATTATATCACAAGATAACAGTAAGAGTGTCTTGAGTGAAAACTACCTGACGTATAAGAAAGAAATAGCAAAAGGAAATCTAACTTTATTAGCGGGATATTCTTATCAAAAAACAACTAGTAATGGATTCTATAACGAAGGCACAGGAACAATTTCGGATGCCTTTTCATACTATGGATTATACACAGCTACAAGTCTAATACAACCTACCGATGGTGATGTGTATTTAAGGGTAAAGGAAATTCAATCTCAATTCGGAAGAATTAATTACGATTGGAATGATAAATATTTAATTACCGCTACTCTTAGAAGAGATGGTGCATCTAACTTTGCAGAAAATGAAAAATATGCCATATTCCCTTCTGCAGCTTTGGGTTGGAAACTATCAAACGAAAGCTTTTTACAAGATGTTGATGCAATTTCAAATTTAAAACTTAGAGTAAGTTATGGTGTTACAGGTAACCCATCAATCGATCCTTATCAATCGTTGGCCAGCCTGGCAACTATATATGCTTCAAGTAATGGAGGAACCGTAGCCGCTGTTACTCCAAACCAGCCTGCGAATCCAAACCTAAAATGGGAATCATCATACCAAACAAACTTTGGTGTTGATTTAGGTTTAATGGAAGGTAAAGTATCTCTTGCTTTCGATTATTATAATATCGATACCAAAGATTTAATTATGACAGATAACGGTGTACCATGGTATTTCGGTTATTATAATCCTGAGATATTGACGAATGTTGGAGAGGTTAATAATAAAGGAATCGAAATTTTTCTAAATACAAGAAATATTACAAATGAAGATTTTAGATGGACTACCGATTTTATTTTCTCGAAGAATAAAAACACGGTTGTAGCCCTAATCAATGATGCTGATTGGTTTGGTAATGCAGCTCCAAGTTATTTTAGTCACGATAGAAGTTATATCTTACGAGAAGGTGAAGAAGTTGGTCTGTTCTGGGGTTATGAATATGCAGGTGTATATCAGGGCGGAGATATTCCTGAAGGAACTGCACTAATATCAGCATCTTATGATGATGATGGAAATCCGATTGCAGGAGAACCATTGTTTTACGAAGTAGCTGATGAAGAAGGTAATGTTGATGGTGATATTACCGACGATGACAGGCAAATAATAGGTAATCCTAACCCAGATTTTACTTGGGGTCTTACAAATAACTTTTCTTATAAAAACTTCGATTTTAGTATCTTTTTCCAGGGCTCGCACGGTGGCGAGGTTTTTAATATGACTAATGTGCAGTTGTATAATGGAGATGCCAATACCCTTAAAGACTATTATGACAATGCCTGGACACCAACGAATACCGACACAGACGATCCTCGCGTTGGAAATAGTAGTTTTAGGGAAATTTCTTCTCGTTTTGTTGAAAATGGTAGCTATATAAGATTGAAAAATATATCTGTGGGTTATAATCTACCTAAAAACCTTATTGCAAAATATGGTATCGAAAACCTCCGACTGACTGTAAGTGCACAAAACTTATTGACATTTACAAAATATTCTGGTTTAGATCCTGAAGTTAATTACGCCGGTGCTGACGGAGGTACCAGCAAAGGTAATAACACTACTGACAATACAGTTCGTGGTTTCGATTTTGGGAATTACCCAACAGTGAAATCTGTAAGCTTAAGCCTTAATTTAACATTTTAATAAATATTTTAAAAGACATATAAAATGAAAAAAATTAAATATTTATTCTTATTGACAATTGGATTGTCAATATTGGGGGGATGCTCAAAATTAGTAGAAGAGCCTGTAGGCTTGTTGTCCCCCGATGGTTTCTTTTCAACCACACAAGATATACAAACAGCCGTAGATGGTGCTCTAACTCATGCAATTAACGAAGAGATTTGGGGAAGGAAACTTTCCATCGCGCTCATGTTACGTTCCGATATGGTAAACCTTCAATCGACCCAAACACGAAGGGTAGAGATGAATATGCACTCTATTACAGGTAATAACGAAATGGTGTATGATCCCTGGACAAGAATCTGGTTGGGGATTTCGGCAGCGAACAATGCCATTGCAGGAGCCGAAGATGTTGATGCAGAAGCCGATATTAAAAACCCGGTTACTGCACAGGCTTATTTTGCAAGAGCATTTTATTATTTTCACCTGGTAAGGCTATTTGGAGATATTCCTTATTTTGATGCACCCATATCCGATGCCGAGGCAGCAATGTCTGTCGAGAAAACACCCACTGCAGAGGTGTATGAGAACATCCTTGCCGATTTGGAATATGCGAAAGAATGGTTGCCAGAAACAGTGGCTTCCCGAGCTATCCCATCTAAAGCAGCAGCTAGTTCTTATATCGCTTTGGTGTATTTAACAATGGGTGATTACCAAAATGCCTGGAACGAAGCGAAAGATGTGATAGAGAAAGCAGGTACTTACAATTTAGCATTGGATCCGGATTATCAGGCTTTATTTGATGCCGATAGAATCGATGCTTCTTTAGAACCTATATTTGCATTAGACTATAATAATGTTGAAGCGGATGATAATTCGTATGATCAAATAGCTCCAATGACAGGGATTAGGGGAGATGATGGTTGGTCTGTAGCTGTTCCTACGCTTGCAGTTTTCGAATCATTTGATTCACTCGATTATAGAAGAAACGTTTGTTTCCAGACAGAAGCCACAATTAATGATTCGCTGGTAGATTACCATTCATTTGATATTAGTGGGCACGAGCACGCCGCAAATTGGCCTTATATTGCCAAATACACACGCTACCCTGGAGAATATGCCCGAGGAAGTAAAAGAGCTACAAGTCATAATTACTCCATGTTGCGTTATGCCGAAGTATTGTTAATTGCAGCAGAAGCAGCAGTTGAACTTGGCGATCAAGCATCGGCTCTTATGTATGTTAACCAGGTAAGGGCAAGAGCACGACAGGGTGGACAATCTACATCTGGTGGATATACTGAAGCAACTATTCCACCAAGTACTGAGCCTGCCGACCTAACATCTGTTACGGTTGAAGATGTACTTGAAGAACGCAGAATAGAACTTGCTTTCGAATGTAAAAGATGGTACGATATTAAGAGAAGACAATTAGGTGACCAGGTATTTAGTGCTTCTGGTTTCGAAGGAGCAAAACCAGACTGGGATGCTTCAGTAGATTATTTAACACCAATACCTGAACAAGAAGTAGAAAGAAATCCAAATTTAGCAAACTAGAAGTGGGCACCTGGAATAAAAATATAATTAATAAAAGGTAACTTTTTCATAGAGGAAGAGGGAGCTTTCCATCCTCCCACTTCCTCTTCTTTTCACTATTAAAATTCTTTTTGATGAGATTTCTTAGTTCCATAATTTTAGTTGGATTTGTTATTTCTATGTTGTTTAACTCGTGTAGCAATTCAAACTCAATTACTTCTGCTGCAGATTTGCAAAAAGCAATAAACGCTGCTCAAGCTGGCGATACCTTATGGCTTACCAATGTTGAAATGAAGGATGTTAAGCTAAATATTGAAAATAGCGGAACTCAGGATAAACCCATCGTAATTGCTGCCACCGAAGCGGGCAAGACAATTTTCAGTGGTAATTCAACGATCGCATTCGGTGGGGAATATGTCGAAATTTCAGGGATACTTTTTAAAGATGGAACCAGCGAAAAAGAACCGGTAATCTCTTTTAAATTGAACAATAAGGTAGCCCAACATTGCAGGGTTACAAACTGCGCCATCCAGTATTACAACCCCAGCGACAGGTTTTTGAAAAACAGTTGGGTGGAGATTTACGGTAAGCACAACCGTGTCGATCACTGTTCCTTCGTTGGAAAACTGAACAGTGGGGTTACCCTGGTGGTAAAACTGAACGGCAAAGAAAACCAGGAAAACCACCACCTGATCGACCATAATTATTTTGCCGACCGCCCTAGATTGGGATCTAACGGTGGTGAGACCATGCGGGTAGGAACATCAACCTTTTCACTTACTTCGAGCAACACACGAATCGAGAACAACTACTTTGAACAATGTAGCGGCGAAGTAGAAATAGTATCGATAAAATCATGCGACAACTACATTGCAAACAATACCTTTTACGAATGTGAGGGCGTTTTTACACTTCGGCACGGAAACAATAACATTATCGAGGGCAATACCTTTATTGGCAACAACAAGCCACATACCGGTGGAGTCAGGGTTATTAATGCCGGGCATACCATCCGCAATAATCACTTCCAGGATTTATTGGGAGATCGTTTCCGCTCGGGTTTTGGAGTTATGAACGGTGTACCGAACTCAGCGATTAACCGCTACCACCAGGTTAAAGATGTCACCATCGAATCGAATACATTCGTCAATTGCGACAACATTGCTTTCGGAGTAGGTAGCGACAAGGAACGAACAGCCACGCCCGAAAATGTAACTTTTAGCAAGAATACAATTTACCGTTCGAGAGGAAGTGAGGTGTTTACAGCTTTGGATGATATTAACGGGATTAGCTTCAGCAATAATAAATTCGACTTAAAAGAAGGAACTTTCTCACACCCAGGATTTGAATCAACTAATACTCAATTCGCAAAGAATAGCGAGGGACTATATGCAAACAACGAGTATCAACCAAAACTAAGTGCAACAAAAAATAATACAGGAGCCACTTGGTTCGAAAAAGACAAACAGCAAGCTACAAATTTTAAGAAGATAGAAGTTGCTCTTGAAAAAGGAATCGCAACAGCAATTAACGAAGCCAACTGTGGCGATACAATTGTGTTTGCAGAAAGCGGAACCTATGAAATCACTCAACCCCTCATCATCGATAAAAAAATTGCACTAGTAAGTACTTTGGATAAAAATCCTGAAATAAAATACCAATCAAACAAAAAGAAACTTGCACTTTTCATCATCAAAAACAATGGTAGCCTTTCGCTTAAAGGGATTAACATAAACGGTTTTGCCGATGATGGAATTGCGCTCAGTGGCATTGAAACAGAGAACAAACCATTTATTGCCCATTATAATTTGTTAGCCAGGAACTGCAATTTTTATAATTTCAACGAAGGCCGGGCACAGGTACTTACTGTCACCAAAAGTAGCTATGCCGACTCTATCGTTTTTGAGAATTGCACCTTTACTAACATCTCAGGAATGGCCCTCAACTTGAAAGCCGAGATCGAAGACCGTGGAAAGTACAGCGTTGAGTATGTGGTTCTTCGAAATTGCCTGTTTGCTAATGTTATGGGATCTGCCCTGGAGCTTTATCGAGGTGGCAACGACGAGAGCACCCTCGGCCCATTCTTAACCATCGATCAATGCACATTCCACAATGTGGAGAATAAAGAGTTAGGCTCGGCCATAAATCTTACAGGCGTTCAATGGATATCCATCACCAATTCAATATTCAGCGAAAGTGGAAAAGCCGGACGGGTTATCAAACTCGAAGACCAGGGTTGGATTACCTGCAACATAGACTTTTGTAATTTCTATAATTGTGGGCGATTCGAGAGTTTTTACGACAACCGATTGGGGAAAAATATCTGGTACGAAAATCCAGAATACAAATCAGTAGAGGATAAGGATTATCAGCTAAGTTCAAGTTCCTCGCTTCTTTCTAAATCGAATACTAATTCAGCATTAGGCTATCAGAAATAATGATAAGAAGAACTTCACATACAATACTATTTATCTGCCTGGTAGCATTTGCATGTGCACAGCATCCGGTATTGATCCTGAACAAGGAATCGGTACCAGAACTTCGTCAGGCCATGCACGATTGCAGCCTTTGGAATCAAATGGTAAGCGGAGTGCAAGAAAAAGCAGACCAGACGATCGAAGAATCTTTTGATGTTCCAGTGCCTGTCGATCCTGCTGGAGGATATACACACGGGAAACATAAGGAAAATGCAAAGTTGCTAAAACGCCTGGGGGCATTGTATCAGGTAACTGAAGATGAAAAGTATGCGCGTTACGCCAAGAATGTTTTCATGGCTTATGCACAGATGTTTCCATCGTTAGGAGCGCATCCTGTAAAAAAATCGTATGCTCCGGGCAAATTGTTTTGGCAGCAACTAAACGATGCTGTGTGGCTGGTTGATGCGATTCAAGGCTACGATTGTATTCATGACTATTTGCAAGAAGATGAACGAAAGGTTATCGAAGAGAAACTGCTACGCCCTTATGCCGATTTTCTATCAGTAGAGTCGAAGTTTGTTTTCAACCGGATCCATAATCATGGTGTATGGGCTGTTGCCGCTGTGGGAATGACTGGTTTTACGCTTCAGGATGAAGAACTGATATGCAGGGCACTCTACGGTATCGATAAAAATGATAAACCAAACGCCGCAAAAGCTGGTAAGTCGCTCGATATACAATACGAGTCAGGATTTCTTACCCAAACCCGGGAATTGTTTTCCCCCGATGGTTATTATACTGAAGGACCTTACTATCAGCGATATGCCATGACCCCGTTTTTGCTGTTTGCTCAAAGTATTGAGAATAACTTACCAAATCTAAAAATACTGGAATTTGAAGATGGAATTTTCTTTAAGGCCATCGAAACCCTTATTCAATTGACTGATGCCAACGACGGATTCTTTTCAATAAACGATAATTTAAAAGGCATGAGTCTGAATGCACCATCTATGATTTGGGCGGTGGACATGCTTTATGCCAATACCAAAAATCCGGAATTGCTCGACCTCGCAGTATCGAATCCAAACCGGCATATAAACAGCTGCGGTCTGGCTGTAATAAAAGGGCTAAGCGAAGGGTTGAACAAAACCATTGTTAAAAAATCCCTGACTATTAACGATGGCAAGGAGGGTAAAGCAGGAGGCATTGCCATAATGCGCGACGAGAATAACCATGTATGTGCTGTTTTGAAAGCAGCCTCACAAGGTTTGGTTCATGGCCATTTCGATCGGTTGAATTTATTGATATTCAATCACGAGAATGAAGTATTGAGCGATTATGGTGCGGCACGGTTCGTTAATATAAAATCGAAAGAAGGAGGCAGATATTTACCTGAAAACGAAACATACGCAAAGCAAACAGTAGC
>CAYLZH010000060.1:3498-19443 GCA_964388245.1 uncultured Bacteroidales bacterium | reverse complement strand
GACAGGTTTTCCATAACCGGATTTTCCGACCAGCTGTTCAGGCGATAATCAGTAAGCTCCTGCTCCTGATTTCGTTGTTTGTTTCTCCTGAAATAGTTTATCGCCGTTGTAACCATAATCCTGCGTAACCAGCCTTCGAAAGAACCTTCGTGCCGAAAGAATTGTAAATGTTCTAAAATCCTGATGAATCCATCATGCAACAAGTCTTCAGCTTCGTGCTGGTTCTTTGCGTACCTAAGGCAAATACCAAATAATTTAGGCGAATACCTTCGGTAAAGTTCATCCAAAGCTTCTTCATTATTTGCAATACACAGTTCAACTAATTGCTTTTCATTTAACATTCAATCGTCAAAAAATTTCCGGTAAGACAAAATCTGCTGAATTTTCGTTGTATGCCGATGAAAAAAAAATCACAGGCCAAAATTATGCGGATATAATTTGTATTCATTTTACTGTATTCAAAGATATTAGAATTGTATAAAATTAAAAAGGCATTCCATTTCTAAATTTCTATTTTTGACCTGTGGAAAAAGCAAATAAAGGCCTGGTAATGAAATCGACCGGGAGTTGGTACAGAGTACTTACACCCGACAATGAAATAGTTGATTGTAAATTCAGAGGTAAATACAGGATAAAAGGTATTCGCAGTACAAACCCTATTGCGGTTGGCGATCATGTTCAGTTTATTATTGATCCTGTTGATAATACAGGATTGATTACAGAAATTGAAGACCGGAAGAACTACATAATCAGACGATCGACAAACTTGTCGAAAGAAACACAAATTATTGCCGCCAACATCGACCTTGCATTTCTTATTGTTACCATAGCTTACCCAACACCGAGGATTGGTTTTATCGATCGCTTTCTTGCATCCGCCGAGGCATACCAGATACCTGTTCAGATTTTATTTAATAAAACCGACCTTTATTCTGAATCTCAGTTAAGCAAAATGTACATGCTTATCGATATCTATGAAAAAGTTGGGTACCCCTGTCTTGCGATATCGGCAATCGATGGAAAAAATGTAGAGATTGTAAAAAACCGGATGGAAGGCAAGGTTTGTGTTTTTGCAGGTAATTCCGGTGTGGGTAAATCTACTCTTGCAAATGCTATCGATCCTTCGCTGGCTTTGAAAACCAACGAAATTTCCCAATCGCATAAAAAAGGGAAACACACTACTACTTTTGCTCAGATGTTCAAACTAAAAAATGATAGTTACATCATTGATACTCCTGGAATAAAAGGATTTGGTGTGTTTGATATGTACAAGGAAGAGATTTTCCACTTTTTTCCTGAAATATTCCGGGTATCAGATCAGTGTCGGTACAACAACTGTACTCACACACACGAACCAAACTGTGCTGTTAAAAAGGCAATCGAGGAAGGGACTATAAGTGAACTCCGATACAACAGTTATTTAAATATACTTCGCGACGAACACAACAAGTATCGACAAAAAGATTTCAACAGTTGATACTCTCAACCGAGTACCCGACCTTAAAATTTCATTCCTGCCTGCACAACAATTGTTCTGGGTGCCGCAATATCGCCGGGCCTTATCATATACTCTTTATTAAAAGCATTTTTAAGATGAATCCCTAAATTATAGCTTTCTGATGGTTTATAATTCAGCCGAAAGTTAAACAGGTGATAGCCTTTGTTGTGTTCTTCGCGATAGGCTTTTAGTCCAGGCATAATAAATCCTATCTCGAAATATTTATCGATGTTATTAACATGACTTACATACAGGTACGAAAATCCAAGAGAAAGTTTTCTAAATCCAATCTCAAGATCGCTTTTTGCTGAATGAGAAAAACGATATTTCAAAAAATCGTCGTTAGTGGTTTTTGTCGACCGGTAAATTGAATCACTGTTTAAATCAACCGGGATCATATAATTATATCCAGCCAGCAACTGTACATCAAACATCCCGATTGCACCATTGCCATTTAGCGATACCTCCAGGCCAGATATCCTTGCCTGTCCTACATTCATGGATTGAAAACCTGACACCTGCGAAGAATTATACTCAGAAATAAGATAAACCGGTGTAAAAGTAACAGTATCGAAACGGCCAAAACTAAATTCCATCATGTCGGTATATTCTGTAATAAATGCTGCCACATCAACATAACCCTTCCACCCTGAAATTTGCACCCCCTGCTTGATCCCGGTTTCGGCACTCCAGCCCGATTCGGGTTTTAAAGCGGGATTGGGTAAAATTTGCAAACCACTAAGATTGGTATATGTATATTTTTCGGCAATGGTTGGAAAACGGTAACCCTGGCCAAAACTTGCCCTTACAAAAGTGTGTTTTGCAATCTGATAATTTACTCCCGACCTGAATAGTGGTTTGCTCGAATTCTTATCATTATCGAGCCGGAAGTTTTCCCATCTTGCACCAATCGACAACGATATTCTGTCGAAAAAACGCGTGTCGAACTGACCAAAGATTGCATAATTCGAACCTGTATGATCGCCATATAAGTTGGCTTGTGTCCGTGCCTCAAGCATTGATGCCCCAACAGTAATAGCACTATTAGCATGAAACTTTTTATGGTACTGGTACTCAACAAAATATTGATCTCCCCGGTTATCAAGGTCATTACCATCGATATTGTTAACAACACGATAAAACCGTGATTTTAATGAATGTCTGGTAGAATTTCCCTGATAAAAGCTAACAAAAGGATCGATTGTAAGACGGTAACCCTTTGTTGGAGAAACTGATCCCTCGTCGTGGATATATGCTCCCCCGGCAGCATTTTTCCACATCAGGAAATCAATTTTATCGATACTCATATAGCTACTGTGCAAACCATATGATAATCCCTGTATTTTTTTATTTCGATAACGCAGGCCGGTATTGAGTTTATATCGCTTTTCAAAATTATCGGTTCTGTATCCCGAATCATAATAATAATTTCCTCCCAATATAAAATCAAGTTGTCCTTTTTTTTCAGAATGAATAAAGCCTGATGAATTATAAAAGGGAATTTCATTGCCCCACCATTTAAGTTCTTTTCTGTCAGGAGAAAGATAAAAACCATTCATGAAATTAATTTTGGTCTCTGATGGTTTAGTTGGTCAGGCTGTTCTGATGTTAACAACACCATTTAAAGCCGACGAACCGTACAATGCCGATGAGGCTCCTTTTATAATTTCTATCTGGGCAATATTATCGAGGTTAAGGAATTCGAACTTAGCATCACCTGCATCAGGACTTAAGATGGGCAAATCATCAATCATAATAAGAACCCTGCTGCCAACTCCATAACTCCAACCGTTTCCGCCCCTGATGCTGGCCTGCCCGTCGTGTATGGTTAAACCCGGTACGGCATTCAGAGCAGGCTCGAGTGAAGTAACATTTAATTTTCCGATCAAGGCAGGTTTAATTACTTCCATCGAAACTGTTACATCGCTGAGTTTTTGCTCGAACCGGCCGGCAGTTACAACTATTGCATCAAGAATTGTTGACGAGGGCTTTAACTTAATATGGAGACCGGTAATTTCATTTTTATTGACTTTTGTAGCAATTATTTTTTCATCGTATCCGATATATGAAACACGCAACTGATATGCACCTTCTGTAAGAAATAACTGAAATTCACCATCAACATTGCTAACTGTTCCAAGGTTTTTATTATAAAAAACATGGACTCCGATTAAAGGGTCTCCATTATCAACATCAGTAATTTTGCCTTTAATACCTGATTCCTGGGCATGTAGTCCAACCAGGATAAAAAAGAAAGAAAATACGAAGAAAAGCCTCATTTTCAGCTTTACTGTTTCATTAACAGTCCGTTTTTAATTTCTCCGTCGAACTGGAGCGTAAAGAAATAAACACCAGGTAACAGCTTGTCTCCTTCAATCAAAATCGAATGATCGCCCTGGTGCTGATATTTGTTTTCTGCTTGAATTTCGCGACCCAATTCATCGAAAACTACAAGGCTAAGCAAACCGTCGCGAGGTGTGAAAAAAGATATTTCAGCATTCGATCCGAATGGATTCGGTGTAACTGCACCAATTGTAAATCCGCGATTGGGGGTCTGAGCCTCAACATCCATATATGGATGAATTACAATACTTAATGTTGTATCGTCGGTAACTGTCAAAGGAAGAGGGGCATTCAAAACCCAGGGCTCAGCCTCGACAGCGAGGTCATAGGTTCCTGCTGCTGTAGGTGTTCCGCTTATTAGAATGCAATAGTGCGATCCAACAGCAAACAGATCATTGCTTGCATTGGTAACAAAATCCAAACCGGGCGGAATATTTGTAACACTTACAATCCTGATATGGCTTAAATATATAGGTGTTCCATTATAATCATAATAATCTGGCGGAATAATGGTAACCACCTCGTTATAGGGGACATTAACTTCACCGTCGACAAGTTCCCCCGGACACATTTCACCAGGATTTCCGATATCGATGCAGTTAACAGTATCGGGTGTACATTGTGCAGTTGCCTGCTTAAACGGCGCAAAACAGATTATCAGAAACAATGCGAGTAAAAATAGATTTTTCATATGTCAGTTCTTTAAAATTTCAATTTTGAAAATAATATATGCAAGATAGGCTTAATTTTCCTGATTCTGTAAATGAACAATAAATTCTTTTGCTTTTTCTTTGGAGGGTGCTTTGCCATGCCAGGTGTAGTCGTCTTCAATTTCTGATATCCCTTTTCCCATTTTTGTTTGGGCAATAATTACACAAGGCTTGCTAACTGTAGCTTTTGCTTTGAGGTAAACCGACAGGATATCAGGAATAGAATTTCCATTGCACTCAAAAACACGCCAGCCAAACGATTCCCATTTCGCTGCAAGTGGTTCGAGGGCCATCACATCTGAAGTAAAACCGTCGATCTGGACATTATTTCGATCAACAATGGCAATTAAATTATCAAGCTTATAATGAGACGCACTCATTGCTGCTTCCCAGATTGATCCTTCCTGGAGCTCGCCATCGCCATGGATTGAACATACATACCAATCCTGGTGATCGATCTTTGCTGAAAGGGCCATTCCAACTGCGACAGACAATCCCTGTCCTAACGATCCTGCTGATAATTCGATGCCCGGCAGCAGATGATCGCGTCCGGGATGCCCCTGTAATCTGCTTCCTAACTTCCTGAGGGTCATCAACTCATCGACCGGAAAATAACCTGCATGAGCCATAGCGGCATAATAAGCAGGAGCAACATGCCCGATCGAAAGAACCAATCGATCACGGTCGGGCCAATCAGGATTCGCCGGATCATGGTTCAATAGATCAAAATAAAGAGCTGTAAAAACATCAGCCAGCCCCAGTGATCCACCAAGGTGCCCTGATCCTGCTTCAGCAAGAGACCGGATTATGTCGATCCTGATCTGTCGTGATTTTTCTTTTAGCTGGTCGATATTCATAGTCGTTGAGATATACGAGTGGCAATTCCTTTTCCACCGGTAAATTGATACCGTTATCATTCCAGTTCAATTTCGGGCCATTCCATTTCGTTTTCAATAACAAAATAAGCATTCGGGAAATAATGACATATCCGTTTAAATAATTTGTACCCTTCCTGTTTTGTTCGGAAATGCCCAACCCGTACCTTGAATGAAGGCTCAACATAGATTAGCTCTGCTGAGACTTTTGGAAAATGCCTCATAAATTCAGCTTTTGCTCTTTTGGCTTCGGAGCGTTTGCCCGACCCGGAATAGATCTGAATTCGGTAGCCCGGAATATGCATGCTGCCCTTATTTTGGGAAATATGCTTGTCGACCAGTTCATCGATCCGCTTGTCCTGGACAATATTTATTTTTCCTTTCCCATCTATATTGGTTCGCAATTCATCAATAATTCGAATGGTATCGGACTGTCCGAATGAATTAATTGTGACACATACAAAAAAGATTAGGCCGATTGAGGATGCGTTATACTTTATTCTCGATTTAAAACTATTCATTTTACCCAGATTCAATATTTTCAGGAAGATTTCTTCTGTCCAAAAATATAAATTTTTCACGAGTAGAAATTCATAGCGACGTGATAGGCAAATCTTATTTTAATCAAATAACCTGAAAGATGGTCAAACTATATTTCTGTCAAGTCCAGCATCAACAAAAATCAAATGAGGGGAAGTCAATGATAGCGCAACTTTCGCAGGCATTAATCATATTTCTTTTCATTTAATATCTCACCTTGCGAATTGTACATAATCCATTTACCTGATTTCTTGCCCTCGCTGTAGGTCATATCGTAGAGCAGATTCCCTTTGTCGTCCCAGACATACTATTTGCCGTCCTTATTACCCATGTTATAATTGGCTTCAGCAACTTTTACGGTTTGTTCGTTCCAGATAATCCATGTTCCGTGCATCAGGTTCATGCTCAAAAAACCAAACATCTTTTGCGATTGGAAAAACATTGTCAGGGTCATGTCAACCCAAAAGATACAAACAATAAAAATCCCAACCGACAAAAAAACAATCCATATTAGAAAACCATCAAAACCTATTAAGGAAGTCCAACAAATCTACAATGCCACTGCATGTACCGACACGCAAAAACCAATAAAAAAATATGTAGTGTACCACTGAGAATATCACAACCCTGGCACACAATGCCTTACAGTTGAAAATAGCCAAGTTGGGTTAAGGAATGTTTGAGTATAAGGTTTCCTGAACTATAAGGATAAAAAGCCCCCGTTTCCGAAGGGCCCCCGGCTACCCCGGCTACCGCGAGTGTCCTCACTCGTGGTTTAGCTGACACAACATACAAATCATCCCCGATGGGGGTGAACCTGCTATGCGACGCTTCTAAATTACTTCATTTACCCCCTTCGGGGATGTATATGTGACCACATCCATTTACCACGGGTGTTACCCATGGTTATAGAAATTTTGCTCCTTCAGAGCAGGTGTGCCGAAATCTATATGTCTCCCCGGCTACCGCGAGTGTCCTCACTCGTGGTTTAGCTAATAATAAAAACCCACCCAGCCACGAAGTTGCAAAATATCAATAACCGTGGGTGTAGCCCAAGGAAATGACCCAACACTAAACTAATCTACGAAAAGGGTGAAATTTTATCAGAAGGTTCTGGAACAATGAATTCACCCCCTCCGGGGATGAAGGTCATACCATCCTTTGCCATGAGTGTTACCCATGGTTATTGAGATTAAACTCTTTCAGAGCTTAGCGTTCAGTGCCTACATAAAGGCATGGTCATTGCTCTGCCACGAAGTGGCTAAAGTTCAATAACCGTGGGTGAAAACCCACGGACAAGACACAACACAAAACTCATCCCCGAAATGGGTGAAGCTGTTATCGGATTCTGCTAATTTACTTAGTTCACCCCCTTCAGGGATGCAATTATCACTTCATCTGACTACCACTGATTTCTCCACGTGGTTATTGATATTTTACTCTTTCAGAGCAGTGAGCGCTCTTCTCCGAAGGCAGGCGTGGACGAAACGTCCGCGCCAGTCAGGATAAAATTGTCAATATAATTTCCACATCCGATGGCTATCAGATTAAGAATGTCGCAAAGATTTATGAATAGATGTCTCAATTTGTGGGACATGACAAGCATTCATATTTTATTGGTTGAGTGAAAGGGATTTAGTGTTCATTTCAACTTTACATATTCCCTTGCACCAAATACCAATCTATCCAGGCGACTAAATGGTTTACAGATTTAGGTTTTAGTATTATCTCATGTTTGTTGTTGAGCAGGTAAATTGTTGGTGTTACAAATACGTAATAATCTTTTACAGGCTGGCTATCCCATTTTTTGTAATCGCAGACACTGAGGAACGGAAATGCTTGGGAGAGGTTCGTAAAAGTTTGTTTGTCTTCATCGAGCGAGATAAAAACTACTTCTACACCGTGTTTTTTCCATGTTGTATAGTTAAGCGTAATTTCCTGCAGCTCTTTTGGGCTTTGCGGACACCAGCCTGCACCAAATACTACCACTTTGTAATTACTTTTTACTTCAGAGAGTTTTTTCGGTATATTTTCGTTTTTGTACCCCGCTGCAAAGATTTCACCTGCAAAAACAATTTCGCGAGCAGTATTGCCCTTTTTCATGGCACGATAGCCTTCTAATTGTGCTTTTAATTCGTTTGTCAGAGTGCATGTTGTATCATTGAGCAGTTTCAGCGCCAGATATTCTGAGACTGTGTGTAAACTACGCTCTTCCAGGAAACTAAAAAGATGGCTTGCGATTTCATTCAGTTTTTGCTCGACTGCCTGTAAATTTTCAAGCATAAGGTCAATGGAAATTTGCATTTCGAAATACACCGAATCAAGCGAGCGGCCACTGTTTTCGATAAACCAGAAATGGCTTTCGATGGCATCTTTTAGTAAACCACTTTTATAAAGGCGCGGATCGGTGTAGTCCATGTTGCGGAATGCAGCAAAGGTGGCCGGGATTTCTTCGGTGCGATACTGGGCAATGGTGGAAACAGAGCTGACCAATTTACGCACCGGTAAATAATAACTCACATAAGAATCTTTTGGCAAATCAGCCAGAAACAAGCTATCTTCTGCTTTAATCCGCTTTTTCTCTCTTACAATGGATTCTTTGGGTACTTCATGCACTGCAAAAAGGGAATCTTTTCTGTAAATTTTTTCCAGGTAATCCCAGGCACTCAGGCATTGTTCCCTGCGCGGGTGTTCGGTGGCATATTGTTTAAAAAGCCCGTTTTGCTTGCCATTTAAAATTTGGATGCTTTCTGTTAATTCAAAACTTTCACCTGATAATTGCAAGTATTCATTTTCTGCTAAAAGAACAATATAGGATTTTTCGTTTTCCGATAAAATATAGCCTGCTCCACAATCTTCCTTGGCAAAAGACAAGGTAAATTCGCCTTTTTCATCGGCTTTAACACTGTCAATAGTGTAGGTATCAAAACCATGATAGCCTTTAAGTTTTATATGCCCGTTTGCCAGCTCCGGGAAAGTGCCCTCCACGATATTTTGTGCTGATACTGATCCCGAAATTACTGGAAAAGCTGTGACGATCAGCAGATGTATGAATGTGATGATGATTGATTTTTTGTTGATTTTCTTCATCTGTTTAACTTTTATGTCCTTTTACCCCTTTTCCCTTTCTACTTATTGAAGTAGCCAGTCAATTACATTTGTTTTATTTATGCCATCAATGTTTGTATTGTCAAAATCGAGTGTTAAGAGGAATTTGGGGTAATTGTCCCTGATATTCTTAAATGCAGAAATCTCCCTTTGAAATGTTTTTTCGTCATTAACTGTAAAAGCAACCTGGTAATATTCCCTTTCATTATTGGGCTTTTGCACAATAAAGTCAATTTCTTTATCTCTGTACTTTCCAGTAAATATATTGCCTCCCCTTCTGAATAATTCAAAATAAACTACATTTTCAAGTTTATGCCCCAGATCTGAATCGTATTTATTAGATGTCAAAATATTTCTCAAACCCAAATCAACAACATAGTATTTTTCATGGGTAGTAAGCAATTCTTTCCCTTTAATATCATACCGGTGGGCAGGATATAAAACGTAGGATTGGGATAAAAAATTCAAATACTTGATAATCGTATTATGTGAAATGCCATTTTTGGATTTTTTATTGAGTTCTGCCGCAATATTGGTTGGCGAAACATAAGATCCCACCGAGTCGAACAAGAAGCTGACTATGCGGTGCAAGTTGTGCAGATTTCTTAGTTTAAATCGTTGAGCAATGTCTTTAACAACAACTGTATCATAAACAGCTTTCAGATAATCGTTTACAAGGTTTGGGGTGTTTTGTGAAAGGGTAACCGCTTCGGGAAAGCAACTTTCATTCAGATACCTGCGAAAAAGACGGTCGGTATTCTGTTCCTCTTCGTGGGCAAGGGCATACTCTTTAAAAGAATAGGGCTGAATGTTTATAGCGATGTACCTGCCGGTTAATAAAGTGGCCAGTTCGCCCGACAGAAGATAGGCATTGGAGCCGGTTATGTATAAATCAACGTTGTTTTTTGTAAACAGACTATTTATTAGTTTTTCAAAATCATTGATCAGTTGTACTTCATCCAAAAAAATGTAAATGGTTTTATCAGGCTTTACATTTTTTACAAGTTCATCGTATAATTCAGTCCAGTTTGTGAAGTTCAGGTTTTCCCGTTCTTCGAAGTTCAGAAAAATGATGTTATCAGCAGAAACTCCATCCGACAATAGTTCATCTCTAAATAATTTCAAAAGCGTTGATTTACCGCTTCTCCTGATACCCGTAATTACTTTTATCAGGTTTTGGCCCTTTAACTGTCTTAGTTTTGATAGATAGGTTTCGCGCTTTATCATTCGTATTTTTTTGACAAAAATACTCTTTATTGACGAAAATGACTAAACAATCCTGTTTTCGTCAATATTAATTTGTGATAAAATAGCTGAAAGCCTTTTTACAGTCTCAAGGCTTTTTCCTTTCTAATCCTTTATGCAACGGACAGAGAAGCCGCGTGCACGGTAGTTGCCGCCCACGGCGGCACCGTTGCTGTAGAAGACCAGGTTCTGAGCGTCGGTACCATTAACCGTACTCGACCAGTAGTAGCCGAAGGAACCCACATGATGGATCGTACCAACGCTGTAATGGCGCTGGCCGGCCACGGGCAATTTAAGCGGCGAGGCAAAGGCTCCTGCTTCATTGTCGCTGCTCCAGCTTTGGCGTTCCGCATCCCATTCGGTTACGGTTGGTAAGCGGTAACCACTTGGGCAGGGATTGTTTGTTCCGCTTACGCCTTGCCACAGGGTGTTATCCTGGGGCGTGAGCCAGTCGTAAGGGCTACTGTCTTCGGTTATAAACAGGCCATCCCATGCGTTGCCATCGTTTGGAACTGCTGTAGTGGCATTGGTAGAAGTTGTACCGGAAGTTCGTATCTGGTGCCCTTCGGCTGCACGACCCCATTGGTACAGGTCACCATAAGCATCGCTATCGGTGCTGCTGGCAGCTACCTGAGAAGCACCCAGGTTGCGGTCCATCCATATCTCACCGGTAGTTGGGTTGGTAACATTAGGTGTATATACTGATGCTTCCCCGCCAATCATATTGGTCCACTCAGTTCCATTGTATACCTGCAATTCACCATTGTCGCCACAGTCGGTACAGAAAACTATAAGTCCTGTTGCAGGACTGGAAATCGCGTCACGCTCACTACCTGTCATCCGCGGTGGCAGGAAGCCTTTATCGGTGCTTTTCACTTCCATCATGGCCGAACCGTCGGCGCTGCTGCCATCGATAGTTATGGATACCTGGGCCATGAGGAATTGCGATCCAATAATTGTGAATATTAAAAACAGGATATATAAAGTTTTCATTATAGTTAGTTTTAAATAATCAAATTAATAGTCCTTAAAATCACGTATCAGGCATTTTGGCTAATCCTTAATGCAACGCACGGTATTTCCACGAGCACGAGTAAAATCAGCAGTTGCAGCATCGATAGAAGTAAAGAAGAAGGCCCTTGAATTGGTTCCATTAATGGTACTTGACCATAAATATGATCGTACACCTGCATATTGAAGCGTACCATCATTATTACGACGTCCTGTTAGGGGCAGCTTAAGTTGTGAGGCGAAGGCACCGGCGGTATTTTGGGTGCTCCAAGTATTACGTTCTGCAATCCATTCAGCTTCTGTTGGTAAACGATAACCATCGGGGCATGGGTTGTTGGTGCCGCTTGCACCTTGCCATAGGGTGCCGTCCTGTGTTGTAAGCCAATCTTGAACACCTAATGTTTCAGTTATGAATAAGCCATCCCAGGAATTACCCTGGTTCGGTTCAGCGGTAGTCGCATTCGTGGAGGTAGTACTTGAAGTACGGCACTGGTGGCCATCTGAAAAACGACCCCACTGGTACATGTCTCCATAGGAATCAGCATCAGTTGAACTTGTAGCAACCTGAGTAGCGCCGAGGTTCCGATCCATCCATATTTCCCCGGTGGTTGGGTTGGTTACGTCATTCACAACAGTTGGCTCACCACAAAAAACAGAGCCTTCTTGATGGTCTTCTGAAAGATCACCGCAACCGTTAAACCACCATATACCATTGTACCATTGCAAACAATTTTCGTCAGTATTGTAGATCATAAGACCTGTTGCCGGGCTGGAAATAGCGTCCCTTTGGGCTTCGGTCATTCGTGGGGGCAAAAATCCTTTGTCTGTACTTTTTACTTCGAGCATGGCCGAACCGTCAGCACTGCTGCCATCGGATGTTACTGATACTTGAGCATTAATGGTGTAAGATGCCAATATTATAATTGCAATAAGAATTGTTTTCAACGTTTTCATGTCTATTCTGTTTTAAATATTTTTATTTTTCGTTTTTATTGATGAATAACCTTTTTTCGTGTAGCTATCATCTTGTTTATAGATCGTTCAGGCAATTATATGGTTCATAGTACTTTAAACCCTGTCTAAACTTCTGTGCCGATCTAATCTTTTATGCAACGAACCGTACAACCACGACCACGAGAGGTGTTTTGTGTAGTTATAGCAGAGCTACTGGTAAGGTACAGGTACCTTGACCCACTCCCAGCTACGGTACTTGACCAGTAGAAAGCACGGGAACCTGCATACTGAAGTGCTGCATTGTCTTCGTGGCGACGACCTGTACAGGGCAATTTAAGTAGCGAGGCATACGCTCCAGCGGAATTGCTGCTGCTCCAGGTTTGGCGTTCTGCCTCCCATTCGGTTGAAGTTGGCAAGCGGTAACCATCCGGGCATGGGTTGTTGGTGCCGCTTACACCTTGCCACAAGGTAGCATCCTGTGTCGAGAGCCAATCATTAGGGCTTACAGGTTCAATTACGAATAAACCATCCCAGGAATTTCCCTGGTTTGCTACTGCGGTTGTGGCATTTGTAGAGGTAGTACCTGAGGTACGGCACTGGTGTCCATCCGAAAATCGTCCCCACTGGTACATGTCTCCATAGGAATCGGCATCGGTTGAACTTGTAGCGACTTGGGAAGCACCAAGGTTCCGATCCATCCATATTTCTCCGGTGGTTGGGTTGGTTACATCATTCACAACAGTGGGCTCACCACAAAAAACAGTGCCATCGCGATGGTATTCTGAAAGATCCCCACACTTGTTATACCACCATGTTCCATTGTACCATTGCAAACAATTTATGTCGGTATTGAAGATTGTAAGACCTGTAGACGGGCTGCTAATAGCGTCCCTTTGGGCTTCGGTCATTCTGGGGAGCAAAAATCCTTTGTCTGTACTTTTTACTTCGAGCATGGCCGAACCATCAGCACTGCTGCCATCGGTATTTACCGACACCTGTGCACTAATTGTGCATGATGCTATAACTGCTATTGCTATGAATAATACTTTAAATGTTTTCATGTTTGTTAAGTTTTTAGGGCTTATGTGATTATTCATTTTCGTTTTTATTAAACTGATAAGCTTTTTTAAAACCGTAAGCTGCACCTAGTGCCACTAAAATGCTAATGCCCCCGGCAATGGGTGCGCCGCCACCAAGTGGTGTATTGCCACCGCCGGCATCATTTCCATCATTAGGTGGTGGAGGTTGCGAAAAAAGCCCGGTTGAAAATGTTATGGCTGCTGCCAATAGTATTATTTTGATACTGTTTTTCATGGCCATGAGTTTATTGGTTAAATACTTTTCTTGTTATCAACTTGTTGTTATAGGCTACTTTAACAAGATAAACAGCACTGCTGCTTTTCAAAACAATCTCGTTGGTAAGCCGGGTAGTTTGCTTGGAGATGAGCCGTTGCCCGGTCATGCCAATCACTTCTATTTGTGCTTCAAACATACCATCGTTAAGTACCGATGAGGCAAAATCGACATGCAGGAGCTTGTTGGTAAGATAACAGGCCACTAAATCAGGCATATTGTTTTCCGGGTCAATACTTGTAATTTCTGAGAAATGGACTCGCAACAGACGTTGTGCACCGCTTGTATAATTAATTGTATATTCCGGGTTTACGCGAAGGTCCTGGAAATAATTCAATGCCACATCTTCTAAGTAAACAGGCAGTTGTGCATCGAGACTTTCGATTTCGCCGGCCTGGATTAGGTAGTTTCCACTTGTGCCAGCTTCGAAGTAAACCGGCATGATCTCGTTGCCGCTTACAGAAGGCAGGGTATTGGTGGCCATGTTTTTGTTTTCGCAAACAGTATATAGTGCCGGTACATCGGGGTTGTAGGGCATAATTTTTTGTACGTCATACAACCTGTCGATTTGAGTAGTGGCCCCTGCATTGAAACGGATGGCTGTTTGTGTGGTAATACCATTGCCTGTTGCCTTTAGCACAAGCATTTCATTAAGCACCGTATTCTTGTAAAAATCCTGATCATTATTATGTCCACGGTCGCTATTGTCAATGGACAGCGTACCAGCCCCGGTGGCCTGAATAAAAAAGCCCTGTCCCGAAGGAATGTATTGGGTGGTTGTATTTGATCCCCCGCCACCTTCAAGGTAGTACTTGTAAGTGGTACTAACCGGGTCGTAAAGCCAAACGGCCCCGTTCATTGTGCCTGGAATTGTAACCTCGTCCCAGTCGATAACCGAAGGATAAGGATTGCCCACTAGATTATATCCGTCGGAGCTAATATCTTTTGTATAAGTTTTGCCCTGGTTACCGGTATTGGTTACCCCTGAAAAAACTTCGGTGCTTGGCCCTGCTGCAACCGACCAAAAGGCGTAACCCTGCATAATTTCCAGACTGTAAGAAAGGGAGGTAATATCCGTCCAGCCATTTGTCGATTCGGTGTGGTATTGCATGTAATCGGTAGGACTGAACATGGCAGTGGTAGCACCTGCAATGGGTGACGAAATAAGGTGCCAAGAGCCATTCGTAATGTAGCGTTCCACATTAGCTTCGCCCCCGCCGGTATAATTTACACTACCCAGGTCGATGAGTGCGGCATCGTCCGAGTCATCGGATTTAAGGGTCAGGTCGCCGCCACCGGAAATATCCAGCGTAGTACCTGTTTCCACTTTGATACATGTGCCTGGTTCAACCTTTAATCCCTGTGCGAATACCAGGTAAGGTGCAAACACAAACATCATCAGAATAATCGTTTTGTTCTTCATAATGTTAAAATGTTTAATAAGTATTACTATTTTATGTTTCCTTTCAACCATCTGACAAACATGTCCAATCATAGTAGGATTGGACATATTTTATCATTTCTATTTAAAAGCTTTACTTCCTTCTTTATTTGACCTTTTAATAGCTATGTTCTTTTCTGTTATTAATTCATTGAAAACCTTCTTAAGTGCCTTATTGCTTTTTTCTTTTTCCGCGATGAATTTGTCTAAAAGTTCTTCTGTAGTTTTATTGTGTTCCTTTGCTTTCATTCCTGTTGTATTGAGGAGCTAAATTTATACAAGGAAAATCGTTTGTGCAAATTATTCAGATGCACAAAAGATGCACAAACAGATGCACAAAAGATGCACAATCGGGTGTTTTATGGTGATTTTGCCGATTTTGCCAAAAAATGGACGTCAGATTTTTGCAGTGAAGGAGAAAAGATGATAGAAGTATCTGCGAGCATGGATTGGTTACCATATTTTTATTCACCCCCTTCAGGGATGAAGTGTCATTATGCTCTTCATCCACGGGTTTCACCACGTGGTTATTGATATTTTACTCTTTCAGAGTAATTCCTAACAAGTTTGTGGCCCGCTTGCCTACCCGGGTTGTGCCACGAAGTGGCTAAAGCTCAATAACCGTGGGTGGTAGCCCACGGAAAATGACACAACACAAAAATCATCCCCGAAGGGGGTGAATCTGCTATACGAATCTACTATATTACTTCATTCACCCCCTTCGGGGATGTAATTATCACTTCATCTATCTACCACGGGTTTCACCACGTGGTTATTGATATTTTACTCTTTCAGAGTAATTCCTAACAAGTTTGTGGCCCGCTTGCCTACCCGGGTTGTGCCACGAAGTGGCTAAAGCTCAATAAC
>CAYLZH010000060.1:0-3398 GCA_964388245.1 uncultured Bacteroidales bacterium | reverse complement strand
TAATTATCACTTCATCTATCTACCACGGGTTTCACCACGTGGTTATTGATATTTTGCTCTTTCAGAGCTATAAGTACTTTGTTTATGCCTGCCACGAAGTTGCTAAAGTTCAATAGCCATGGGTGAAACCCACGGAACATGACAGAGGCTTATATCAGTCCGGAAGGGACTGAACAAATTTGTATCGAAACTTGCCTTAAAAGTTATACTTTAGCATAATCAATGTAAAAATAAAATACTTATGTCAAGCTATCGCCAGATTCTGTACCACTTGATCTTTCGGACAAAGGGTAGTAGAAAAACACTGATCCCTGAGCTCTCCCGGGAATTATATGCCTACATAATGGGATTTATCAGAAATAAAAACTGCTTTGTATATCGGATAAATGGTATGGAAGACCATCTACACATATTGTGCGACTTACACCCATCACTTGCTTTGATGGACTATATGCGAGATTTGAAAACCACATCATCAATTTGGTTGAAAAGTTCTGGTAAGTTCCCAGATTTCACAGGATGGGCAGATGGATATGCCGCCTTGACCTATGCATGGAAGGATAAAAATGTGATCGTCAATTATATTAAAAGCCAGCAAGAACATCATAAAAATGAATCCTTTGAGGATGAGTTGAGAAGACTACTGAAAGAACATGGGATTAACATTGATGAACGTTTTTTTCCATAGACCTTTATTCACGCCCTTCGGAGATGTATATACCACCACATCCATTTACCACGGGGTTCACCACGTGGTTATTGAGATTTTGCTCTTTCAGAGTAATTCCTAACAAGCTTGTGGCCCGCTTGCCTACCCGGGTTGTGCCACGAAGTGGCTAAAGCTCAATAACCGTGGGTGGTAGCCCACGGAAAATGACACAACACAAAAATCATCCCCGAAGGGGGTGAATCTGCTATACGAATCTACTATATTACTTCATTCACCCCCTTCGGGGATGTAATTATCACTTCATCTATCTACCACGGGTTTCACCACGTGGTTATTGATATTTTACTCTTTCAGAGCAATTCCTAACAAGCTTGTGGCCCGCTTGCCTACCCGGGTTGTGCCACGAAGTGGCTAAAGCTCAATAACCGTGGGTGGTAGCCCACGGAAAATGACACAACACAAAAATCATCCCCGAAGGGGGTGAATCTGAAGAAGATCCCTAAAACTGCGACACAAAAGATAGCAGGCTTTCTTCCTGGGGCAATTTCAGTTTTTTTCGTAAGCGGTGCCTGGCAACCACAACACTACGTGTGCTTTGTTGTGTTATAGATGAAATATCTTTGGTGGAAAAATTTAGTTTCAGTAGTGCGCAAATCTTAATTTCGTTGGATGTAAGGTTAGGGCAACTGTTATTCAGGTTTTTGAAAAAATCGGTATGGACTTTTTCGAAATACTTCCTAAACTCCTCCCAGGTGCTGTCTGAGTTACTTATATTTAAGCTGTTTACTACGCTACGGATATGCTTATCGATTTTTTCATCCTTGCTCAAGGCTAAAATTTCTTTCAGCTCCTTTGCTATGCCAATTAGCAACTCCTGGTTTTTAATACTGTTTAGGGTGTTCGCTGTCAATTCTTTGGTTTGGCACTCAATTTTGTATTCAAGGAATTCATTTTCTTTGTTTAACAGCGCTTCTTTCCTATGCTGTATTTCCTTGAAAGATTCGTGCAGCAACAACATTGACCGTATCCGTGAAATCAATTCCAATGGGTCGATAGGCTTTCGGATGTAATCCACAGCACCGATTTCAAGGGCAGTCATCAGGTTACGGCTCGAGGTCATGATGCCCGTACACATAATCACAGGGATAGTCTTCGTATTTGGGTTGCTTTTCAGTTTGTCAATAAGTTCAAGTCCCGACATAAAGGGCATTTCCCAATCGGTGATTATCAGGTCGGGTAAGCGTTTACAGGCAATATCATAAGCAACTTCTGCGCTCAAGGCTTGAAAAATTTTATAAGGCTCGCCGGCATTCTCAATAATCTCCACCATTGTTTCCAGGAAAGAGGGTTCATCATCGACGATTAGAATTGTGTTCTTTGTCATATCACTATGTTTTGCTTTGCGGCATTTATTGTCATTTGCACTTTGTGCGGCATTTTTTGTCATTCGCACTTCGTGCGTTATTCAATTGTCATTTGCACTTCGTGCGTTATTCAATTGTCATTTGCACTTTGTGCGTTATTCAATTGTTATTTGCACTTCGTGCGTCATTCAATTGTTATTTGCACTTCGTGCGTCATTCAGTTGTCATTTGCACTATGTGCGGCATTCGCTTCGCGGCATTCATTGTCATTCATCGCCGACTATTGAATGACTATCGAATGACCATTGAATAATTATTACATCTCAATCAATTTTCTAAATCTTTCCTGGTTTCCTGAATTTACTGCACATAAGATTTGTTTTTTCCAAAGTGAAATATTCTTCGAATCACTACCATTTTCCCGGTTAAGGATTTCACGGATATCTGAAACTTCGTAATATTCAAAATACTTTAAGCTATCTACAATATGCATCATCTCAACTTTTTCCTCTCTACTGAAATTGATACCTGATTTTTTGACTTTTTCACTTGATGGCGATTCTTTAACAACCGGAATTTCATCCAGCCCATTTTTTACGGTAAGCCAAAATGTTGCCCCACCTCCCGGTTCAGAGTTAACACCAATTTCTCCACCATGTGCTTCAACAGCCAATTTGCAAAAGGCAAGCCCAAGGCCGGTAGATTTCGTTCGACCTGAACTTATTACTTTTCCCTGGTAGTACATTTCGAAAATCCTGTCTTGATGTTCCGGGTTTACGCCTTCTCCTCGATCGCTTACAGAGAATCTAACTTTCTCTGTCTCATAAGCCATTGCCGAAATTGTAATGGTTGAGTTGACCGGGCTATATTTAATTGCATTGGTAAGTAAGTTTACAAATACCCGTTCGAGATATTCTCTATCTGCCAATACAGTTATTGTTTTTTCTACTTCGATATCAATCTCTACTGATTTATTTTCGGCTAATTGAACAACAAGGATAAGGGCATTTTCAATTAAACTAAAAGCTTGTAGTTTTTCGATATTCAATGGCAAATTGCCATTTACATATTTGTTTACATCCAACAGGTTCATCACAAGATTTACCATATTGTTTCCGGCCAGCGCAATTTGTTTTTGATTTCCATTATCTGATTTTTCTGCAAGATGTATTATAGTGTTTAACGGATTCTTTAGGTCATGGGCTATCATACTTGTCAAGGCCTGTTTGAATTTATCGTGTTCTTCGAGCTGATGGTTGGCGTTAAGCAAGGTTTTGGCCTGGTTGGATATTTCCTGGTTTTTCTCCTCCAACAATATCCTGGACTGTTTTTGTTTTTGCCGGCTTCGCAAAATCACAGAAAAC
>CAYLZH010000059.1:0-19475 GCA_964388245.1 uncultured Bacteroidales bacterium | reverse complement strand
GATTATCTATTTCCTCAATTCTATAACCACATATAAGCCCTTTAATTAGGTGGGCATTTGGATTTAATTCTGCTTTTTGAAAGAATATTTTGAACGTTGCTTTATCATCAATAAATTCTTGCACTTTTATTTCGTCATAACCAGTCAACCACTCAATGACCTGATGAAGTTCATCCTTTGTCCTTCCTTTATTTTCCACCTTTGACAAATAATGAGGATATACTGAGGCAAATGTCATTTTTGCTATTCGTTCATTATGTTCGGCTGTAACTTTCATTTTGACAATATTTTATATTAGTTGTTTCCTTTTTTTCTCATAAAATCAAATGCGCCTTTTCGAAGCTGGATTCCGTATTCCAAATAGGCTTTCATACAAGCAAGGAAATTTGCCCATCCCCCGGTATTTTCTAAAACCCATTTAAGGTTTTCTTCATTTAGTTCTTTTCCACTTTCGTTTACTCTTAATAAGGTGCTTTCGTCTGGTAACTTTTCCAATGTTATGTAAACAACAGTTTCTGGATCCCAAATAAATGAAATTAAACGATTGGTTTCAATTTTAATCTCCTTGATGGGAAACTTATCAGGAAATTCAGGAAATTTCCAAATCACTTCTTTTCCTGATTCCAGTCGTCCACTACTTTCCGAAATGAAATATTTGGTCATTTTCTCTGGATTTACAATCCCTTCAAAAACTTCATTTATCGGTTTTTGAATTTGTAAAGTTGCTTGAGATATAAGTTTCATCTTAATTTTCTTTTAATATCTATATGGCTTTATATTGTTACTTGGTCCATCCTCAAATTGTTGCTAACGGTTTAAATATGGTGCTTTTGGCATTTCAATATTGCAATCTTTCAATTTACTACCATGTTTATTTATTGCCATCTTTCTCATTTTTGGTGCTGTAGCCAAATGCACTATGTTTTTGTTGTGTCGAGTTTTTTAACTTATCTGAGCATTTATTTTTACTTTCAATGCTAAAATGGAAATTGGATGTATTATTTGGTGCAATTCTATTCCATAATATTGTTGTGAAGATTATTAGAACATAAATACTCACTTCCATTGGGAATGTGGTGTCTATTAGGTTGAAAGGTTGATTTATTAATGTATGGACACCAATTACAAACGCCAAGTTTCTTGTACGTATATAAATTGCGGTTAAAACAACTCCAGCAACAAACAAACCAAGTAAATCCATGGCCATATTATCAACTTGATTAATCATTAATCGATTTGGGATATGAATTAATGCAAATAGAATTTGTGAGATAATAATTGAAATTATTAGGGCTTTATTGTTTGTTGTTTTTGGTTTTAATAGTAAGAATAGTTGTACAAATAATATCCCCCGATATATTAATTCTTCAAAGGAGGCATTGCCAAATAACTGTCCTATTAAACTACCCGTTAAAATACTAAGTTTTTCAACAAATACAATTTTTCCGGTGCTGATATAGGTAACTACAATTGTGATTATCTGAGATATTAGCCAAAGGAGAAACAGAGGTAAAACCGCAGTTTTTAGCTTTTCTTTTGTCATCCAAACTGAATACAAATTGTGTTTTCCTAAATTAAAAATCAATAAAGAGAACAAAATCAGACTTAGAATATTTCCAATTAATGTAGGTTGAATCCAATAATCAGTTAATTCTGTAAGAGGAATAAAGAAGCGGATTTTGAATAAATAATTAATTGCTATTTGGTTAATCGGTATGAGAATAACAATAAGAATCAGTATTCTGATATTTATCTTTCTAATTTCTTTATCCATTTTAATATTTACAATAAATGCAAATTTTATCTTTAGTTAATGCTACCCAGTGGTATGGCTGAAAAGTGCCGTGCACCCGTGCTGCTTGTATCTGTTTGTATGGCATTTATCAGCCATTTGTGTGCCGTTGTGGGCAGTGTGCCGCTTTAAAATCCTTAATTTTTTATTGTTCGACCTGTGGGTAAAATTAAGGATTTTTTTCATGGAAATTCCAGTCAGTCGATGGTTGTCTATACATGGGTGTATGTAAGGCTCACGGGCTTCGACCCTGAACAGTGTCCCTCTTGCAAAAAGGGGAAGATGATCGTAATCCGGGTAATCCCGCGTACCAGGTCGCCATCCGGCCACTTGCCATCCTTGCTTTTATCAAAACTGCTGTAGCATGCAATCCACTCCAACTATCGTCTTCATTTCGTGGACTGGGATTATAGTGCCCAAAATGTGGGATATCACCGTAAAATTCAGGGTTTGGGACAAATTGACTTTTGTTCTGTTGTAGCCTCTCGGGCCAAATGTAGAAATGGATTCCTGATAATACTTAGTAAAAGGACACAAACACGTCGATAAGTGCATAGAAAAACCACCGGGATGCAGTTCAATCCCGACCTAAGGCACGGGACAGGCAAGGAAATAATCGCTGGGTCTTGCAGACCACTCATATTTCTATTTATTGTTCACTGTTTTTTGTTTCTTTTTTAATTTAATTGCGGTAATCAAAGTTAATATTGCAATTATCTCAATGGAAACTAATAGAATCTTACCAGTCAAATGGTTAGTTGAATCAATTAGTGCTAAGTGAAATAAAACTGATAGAATAAAAATTACTAAAATGACATGATATATTTTCTTCCATTCCAAAAACATCCCAATAATCAATATGACTAATAGTTCAGGAGGGAAAGTTCCAATATTGCCGTTCTCAGAAACAAACAAGCCTTGTCGAGTTCGAATAAGCAATGTTATTGAAATCATGCAAATTGAAATAAATATTTTAATCAGAAAATTTACGGGGTAATTTTTTGAATCACTATCAGATAAATCAAAGAATTTTTTCATGATATTATATTTTAATCTTTACGTTTTATTAAATGTTCTAATGTTTTATCGTAATGGTAATTACTTTATTGTCAAAGTGTAAGAAATTAAGTTTTCACCTTAAAAAAACAATCTTCTAATCAGTTTTAATACTTCAATTTTAATTCAGTTAATCAAATCTCAAAAGTAGGTTCAGTTTTATGCCAAGAATCTGCTCTTTAAAATGGTACACAACGGTATTGCTGAAAAGTGCCGTACACCCGTGCTGCTTGTACCTGTTTGTATGGCATTTATTGATAAACGTAATCCTTTGTAAGGTTAATCCTTTATACATCTAACACTACAACCATAATTTTGCTCTCCAAACGTTCCAAACATGAAATTTAAACCTCTCTCAATAGTTGCAGCCAATGCTTCATTACTATTTACTTTTTCCTTAGTACTCCACCATAAACCTTTAGTTCCATTATACCTAAACACTCCATCTTCTGATCGCCATCCTCCAGGTAGAGCTGTAAAACCACTTTCGTTTGTTGCCATATCATTATAGTCATTCCAGTGAACAAGCCCTGTTTCTTTTAATTTATTTGCAGAAGAGTCATAATCTAAGTAATAAGCTAGTTGGTATAATTCTTCATACGAAGGTATGTGCCAGCCTTCAGGTGCTAAGTTTCGACTATCAGTAACCGCATACCAATTATACAATCTTCCGTAGGTAGAAATAGTATCAAGTGATTTTGTATTGTTATAATTAGAATATGCTCCTGAGGACAAGTTTATCCATGTCTCGATGCTTGTGATCTCTGGAATTAAACTTCCGTCTCTATATTTGGTAGTACGTAGATTTTCTGCCATCCATGTTTGATTACCAATAGTGATAGTTTTATAAGTATTCCCATCAATATCTGTTAGAATTTCATATTCCAGTTCAGGATTAAAGATTGCTGTTGTTCTATCATTGAGAGGATTTTCTGTAGAAATATCGTCTTCTTTCTCGCAACTCAAGATTGAAATTAATGTGCATAAACTAATTATTGCTAATGTAATTCTAAATTTTTTATTCATAATCATTTTTCTGGTTTAAAAATATTATTCTCGTATAATTGAATCCTTCGTACAGCAAAGTGTAGTGTCCATCAGTTGACAATTAAATCTGCTTTATTGTATGTTGTTTCTAAGGCTACTCAACTATTGCATAACAGGCATTGATAGCTGAAGTCCTAATTCGTTGGCTGACTGAATAGCCTCTTGTTGCGACTTGCATTTTTTTACAGCAATCCGTTCCTGTTTCTTCTGACTAATCAGAAATACCCTGAAGTCGCGATGCTCGATATCAAGTACCCGGTTTCCGCGACTAAATGCGCGTTCTTTACGCTTATGTTCGGAAATCGTGATTGATGAGAATTTTTCGAGCTTCGTCCAGGCTCCTATCTTGATAAAGCCAAAAAGATTATTAAAGAAACGTATCTTTCTTTTGTCGGTATCAATCTGAACACCGGAGTGACTGAAACCGAGTAATCCCCCGATTATTATCAGCAGAAATCCAATTCGTGTACGAATAGTGACAATCCCGGCAAGAACAAGAATGTATCCGGCAAAACTTCCTGTGCTTCCAAACGACTTATCAAGTTTGTTTTCAATGATCATAATACGTTATCAAACAGATTTTAACTCCAAACCTTACATGGCATAAAGATATAATAATGATGAAATATTCTGATGTTTCAAATTTTTTGGGTGAAAGACAAAATCCATTCGATCTGTAAAAACCAAACCTATCGTATCGGAGTACTCGAGAAAAAAGTTGCGCATTGATTTGTCGACACCCAGTTTAATTTTTCGGCACCTGATTATCTATTTTTATCTATATTTGATACTCAAAATTGGAGCTATGAAAAAATATACCGAAGTACTTCATAAGATTGAAAAAATATTCCAGTTACCAGGAATTTTGCCCGAAATTAAAACATCAGGAAAAACAATTGTTTTCACCAACGGTTGTTTCGATATTATCCATCAGGGCCATATCGATTATTTGTCGAAGGCTGCCAGCCTTGGCGATTATTTAATTATCGGCCTAAACACCGATGCATCAGTGCAACGGTTGAAAGGGCCGGAAAGGCCTGTGCAGGATGAGAAAAGCAGGGCAATGATTTTAGCATCATTCTTCTTTGTCGATTTGGTTGTTTATTTTGATGAAGATACTCCCTATGAGCTTATTAAAGCTGTACAACCCGACATACTGGTTAAAGGCAGTGATTATCATCCCGAAGATATTGTTGGATATGATATCATTAAAGCGAAGCATGGTAAAGTTAAAACAATTCCGTTTCTCGAAGGATATTCAACTTCAGATATTATTAATAAAATAAAAGGCGAAAGTTAAATGAAAACAAATTTACTAATCAATTTACTCGTTGTTGCTTTGATAACCGGTGCATTAATTTCATGCAACCAGTCATCAGATAAAAAGGAAACAAAAAAAACAATTTCGGAAGAAGATAAAACGCTTCTTAACCTGGCTAAGAATTATTTCGAGCCGGTACCCGATAGTATTCCTAATGCTGAGAATCCACTGTTTAGTGAAAAAATTGAGCTTGGCAGGATGTTGTTTTTTGAAACCCGGCTTTCTTTAAGCAATTCAATTAGTTGCAACTCATGCCATAATTTATCAACCTATGGGGTCGATAACAATCCTGTTTCGGTTGGTTTTGGCGGTCAGGTTGGCGGGCGAAATTCACCTACTGTATTGAATGCTGCACTTCATTTCTCGCAGTTTTGGGATGGACGTGCAAAAGATGTTGAAGAACAAGCAACCGGTCCTGTTATGAATCCGGTTGAGATGGCCATTCCGCATGAGGATATTGCAGTAGACAGGATTGCCAGCATTCCGGAATATCGTAATTTATTTCAAAAAGCCTTTCCCGATTCAGAAAATCCGGTTACACTTGAAAACATAGGAAAAGCAATTGGAGCATTTGAGAGGACTTTACTGACACGTAGCCGATTCGATAATTTTCTGAATGGTGATGGCGAAGCATTGTCAGAAAAAGAAAAAAAAGGATTAGAGAAATTCATAAGAACCGGATGTATTATTTGTCATACCGGACCTGCAATGGGTGCACGTAATTTTCAAAAATTTGGGCACCAGGTTGAACCATACTGGGAGTATACCGGAAGCCAAATACCTGATGAAGGATTGGCCACAGTAACCGGCAACGAGGCTGACAAATTCAAATTTAAAGTTCCCGGCCTGCTGAATATTGCAAGAACATATCCGTATTTTCATGATGGAAGTGTCTGGGACCTGAAAGAGGCGAACAGGATTATTGCAAAAACACAATTAAACAAAGACCTTTCTGATGAGGACCTTGATTTAATTACTGCATGGATGCAATCGCTTACCGGTGAAATTCCAAAGGAAGCTCTTCAACTTCCTGTGCTTCCACCGGCAACAAAAGAAACACCCAAACCACAAATGACACCATAGAACGGTTCCTTTCATAACAAATTCTTTTTTACAGCGATGTAAGGATTATTGGCGGGCAAGGCTGTTCACATATATTAAGGGATTCATATTTTCGGGAACTGGCTTTCAATATGTAACAAAAGCAGTATTGTGTACGTCCCTGCAAATTGTATTTCGATTGACAAATAAAATCAAATATGGCTAAGTCCCGATCCCATTATTATTACATCCTTTATTCTCATTTAATTTTGTTCCTGATATTTTTTATGCAAACCCTGACTGCTCAAAAAGGGGTGTTAACGGGAAGAATTTCCAATTTGGAAGGGACTAAACTTGCCTATGCTGGTGTGTTCAATACAAGTACTTTATCTGGAACTGTTAGTAATGTTGACGGATACTATTCTCTTGGATTAAATTATGGAACAAACATTATCGAATTTAGTTTCCTCGGATTCAAACGGCAAAGTCATACCATCGACATACATAGTGACACAACAGTTTTAAACATCTCCCTCGAAAAAGAAAGCTACTTGTTGCAGGAAGTGGTTGTAGGACTCAAAGAAGATCCTGCATACGAAATGATCAGGCAAGCCATAAAAGCCAGGGAGGGTAATCTCGTTAAAACCGGCACTTTTGAGGCAACTATATATTCGAAAGGGATTTACCGCCTCGAACATGTGTCGGACAGTGCCTTTGGGAAAGCCCTGTTCGATAGTGTTCACACCAAAGAAGAAGCTCTCGGAATTATATACTTATCAGAAGCCGAATCGAAATTTAGCCTGCAACACCCCGGGAACCTGAAGGAAGAAATAGTATCGTCACGTGTTAGTGGCGACAGCAAAGGTTTTAGTTTTAATTTTACTTCATTCATCAACATAAACCTTTACAGAAACCTTGTAAGAATTCCATTTGATTTCTCGCACAGGGGATTTGTTTCGCCCATATCGAATAATGCTATGATGTATTACCGGTACCGCCTGGTTGGTTCATTTTTAGATGGTGATTATCTTGTTCATAAAATTGAACTTAGGCCCAAACGCAAGATCGACCGGGTGTTTCATGGTTATCTTTATTTAATCGAAGGATTGTGGTGTGTCCACAGTACAAACCTGATAATTACCGAAGATGCCGAGATTGATTTTATCGATAGCATCAGGATAAGCCAGGAATATAAAGCTGTGAATGATAGTACATGGGCAATGCAAACCCAGAACTACGACTTCGATTTCTTCTTCAATCTTTTTGGCATTGAAGCCGGATTTAATGGGCATTATCTGGTAGTGTACAAAAAATATAACTGGCAGCCGGAATTTGATGACAATTATTTCGATGATGAGATTTTCAGGATTGATATGGAATCGAACAAAAAGGATTCATCTTATTGGGAAGAAAACCGGCCTGTTCCGTTAAGCAGCGAAGAGGAAGAAAACTATATCGAATTCGACAGCCTTGAGCAGAAGTACTCATCAAAGGAATACCTTGATTCAATCGACAGGGAACATAATAAGTTCAGGATTTGGCGATATATCAATAAAGGATACACTTTTAACAACAGCTTTAGAGACCGGGAGGCAGGTATTGGCAGTCCGTTCACAAATATTGCTTTTAATACTGTCCAGGGATTCACAATAAAACTGCCATTAAAATTCAAACAAGAGTTCGAACATCGTGAATATTTTAAACAGTATCTTGAATTTGGATATGGTTTCTCCAATGAGCTATTCGATTTCGATAGCCATTCGGAATATTATTACAACAGGAACAAATTTGCGAGTTTAAAACTTAACTTTGGGATTACACACACTCAGTATAATAATCGAAATCCAATTCTGCCCACCATTAATGGGATTTATTCCCTTTTCATGGAACAGAATTACATGAAACTGTACCGTGAAAAATATCTGAAAGTAGCCCATCAGTCTGAAATATTTAATGGATTTCAATTGTCGGGGAAACTGGAATTTGCTGACCGGGCGGCTTTATCGAACGAAAGTCAGTATAGTTTTCGCGATGTACCCGACAGGGAGTATTCAAGCAACAATGTCTGGATCAATGCCGACGGGAATCCATATTTTAAAAACCATCAGGCATTTATGGTAAGTTTTAATGTGTTTTATTCTATCGATCAAAAATATGCCAGCCTGCCATATAAAACCAGTTTAGGTTCAAAATATCCGCCTCTTGGCTTTACCTATAAAAAGGCTTTTCCGGGAATATTCCGCAGCGATGCCGATTTTGATTTTTTCAAGATTTACACGCATTATAATTACTCCATAGGATTGATTGGCGAAAGCAGGATGAAATTTAGCTATGGCCGTTTTTTAAGGAATAAAGAAGTTCATTTTCCTGATTACTTTCATTTCGATGGAAATAAAACGATCATTTATCTGCAAGGGACAAACGATTTTCACATGTTGGACTACTATTCGTACAGTACGATTGATGATTATTTCGAGGCTCATTTTCAACATCATTTTAATGGATTCATTATAAATAAAATTCCCTGGGTACGAAAAAGCAAGTTTCGTGTAGTAACTGGTTTACACTATCTGTTTCAGGATGTTGGGAAACAATATCTTGAGTTGACTATCGGGATAAAAAATATAGGAAAACTTGGCAGAATTGATTTTGTTACTGCCTACGATCAGGGTAAGAAACTAATGCCCGGAATAACCATTGGCTTTGGGATGTGAGCAAAAGTGTTCATTTTTCTAATTCCGAAGATTCATTTTCTGAATCTCAGATGTCAATTGAGAATCATCAAAATTCGTTGACCTCTTTCTGATTCACCTCTTCGTGTTCTTTCCGTTTCTTCAGTTTATTTATTCTATATGTTACCGATAGTGTATAATAAGGAGGATAGCCAACAAGTAAAGTTTCGGTACTATATCCGTAGTCTTTCGATACAATTTCAAGCTTAACCATCGAAAATATATCCTTGACTTTAAAACTAACATTCAATTTATTTTTAAAGAAACTTCGTCGAACAGATGCAGATATTAAATAGCTCGGTTTTTTTATTCGCTGTGATGTAATATTACCACCGTTGTAAATACCTTCAATTTGCAGGTAGTTTTTCCTGAGAATAGTAAAATTGTTTTTCATTAACAGGTTAACTACTGACGTTTCTGTGTAGCTATCACTGAGATCTGTTAAAACTTTATAGTAAAAAATGTCAGAATAAAAAGTGCATGTCCACCAATCTTTCAGATCAACCTGCAATGCTGATTGTATTCCTAATCTCATATCGTTCCCAACATTCCTGACCGAATAAAGTGTTGTAGTTTCATCCAGGTAGCTTCTATAGGTCTCAATCCTGTTGGTGGACCTTTTCAGATACGATTCGACTGAATAATACCCACGCTTAAAACTTTTTCGGTAATTAAGTTCATACGAATCGATATATTCAGGTTTTAATGCAGGGTTGCCAATACGTTTGGAGTAATAGCCCGAATAAGATTCGAAGGGTTCTAAATAGTTGCTTGGCGGACGATCAATTCGCTTACTGTAACTCCCTGATATGTAATGATCTCCCTTAAATCGATATGATAAGTGAATGCTTGGAAACCAATCGATTCTGTTGATTTTGGTTGTGTTATCTGCATTATTAGAATCTATCATTTCCCACTGTGTGTATTCCCCTCTAACTCCAATTTTATATTTAATATCTTTCCATTCCGATGCAAACGTAGAATAAACAGCCTGGTTTGCTTGTGAATAATCGGAGCTGTTTTTATATATCATCAATGGATTCGAATCATCAATAAGATAATCAAAGTAATTGAATCCGTAGTTTTCGAATTCAGTAGAATGCCTGATGTGATATCCGGCTTCAAAGTTAAGCTTATCTGAAATGGGAAATGTATATTCAACCTTTAACCTTTGATAACTACGTGTACTATTTTCGCTGTCGTCAATCATCGAGGTTACAACATTATCGAAGTTATGCTCCCGGTCAGTGAAATCTTCATTGCCTCTTGTATCTTTAATAAAACCCGACCACAATATTTCGTGACCATCGTCATTGAATTTATGCAGGTAATCGAAAAAGAGATACTTATAGTCTTGTTTGCTCTTTTTTATGTAATGGGTCGACTGAAAGAGGTGGTCAATTAATGGTTCGTACCAAAGTGTGTAATCAATGTTTCGGTGGGTCCGGTTGTATAAATCACTCACTCCTGCACCCCATGAAAATTGATTGTTTTGGTTTATTTCTATATCCATTCCACCGGCAATAACAGGGACGTCTTTAATAAAACCACCTTTCCCGAATGAGTGATTAAAAAAAACGGTGTCGTTGGTAAAGGTTTTAGTTAGGTTGACTCGTTCGGATTCTTTATCGGAATGTGCGTAGGTAAAGGCAAGGTTATAGTTTATTTTCCTGGTTTTATATTCAAGCCACAGTCCTGAGTTATTTGACCCATCGTGAGTGCCCGAAAGAGAGACAAGGCCATTGAGCCCGGTAAGCATGTTTTTTCGTGTAATCACATTAATTATTCCTGCCGATCCTTCGGGATTGTACTTTACTGATGGATTGGTAATTATTTCGATACTTTTTACTGATGCAGCAGGGATTTGTTTTAGGGCTTCGCTTCCTGAAAAAATTCCGGGTCTGCCATTAACCAACACCGTAAAATTACTGCTTCCTCTTAATGAAACATTTTCTTCGGCATCGACATAAACAGCAGCCTGGTCTTCAAGAATATCAACTGCACTACCCCCGGATGAGCTAAGATCGCTTCCAACTTTAATAATTTTTTTATCGATACTATAGATGGTTTCTGTTTCTTTTGCTTTGATTTCAACTTCATCAATCTCGAGCGGAGATGGTGACAACCGAATTATTCCCATATCAATATTCGATTTATCATGAGAGATTGTTATATCGTTAAATTTTTCTGATTTGTAACCAATAAATTCAAGCGAAACCAGATACTTGCCCGCAGGGATGTTTTTTAAGACAAATTCTCCTTTTTTATCAGAAATAGTTCCATCAAAAAGGCTGGTGTCAATATCGTTGTAAATTGTAACCTGTACATACTCCATCGATTGTTTGCTGCTTTCATCTTCAACTTTTCCACTAATTTGACCTTGAATAGCTTTCTGTTGACAAAAAACAACCGGCGATATTGCCAAAATCGATATACAGATAAATAGTTTTTTGAAAAAAAGATGTTTGCAGATTAAGGGCATATTTTCATGTTGTTTTTCATCAACAAAATAAAATAAATTCTTTATTGTTTAGATGGTTTTCCTTATAAAAATTATATTGCAGATTTAATCAGAAAAATGACAGATGTAAAAAAGATAATCACCGGAGGGCAAACCGGTGTTGATTTAGCAGCCCTCGATTATGGAATGATGAATGGAATTACTGTTGGAGGCTGGTGCCCGAAAGGAAGGCTTAATGAAGCAGGCAAAATTCCGGCGAAATATCCTATGATTGAAAGCAGCAGTAAATTGTATTCTGTCCGGACCGAAAAAAATGTCTTATCATCCGATGCAACGCTTATTTTTACTCACAAATCTGAAATCGATAATGGCACAAAACTTTGCATTGATCTTTGTGAGCTCCATAAGAAGGCGTTTTTCGTTTTTGATATTTTCAATCATCAAGCTAAGCAAGTGCAATCAGTACAAATGTGGCTTCGCGAAGTTAATCCTAAAATACTGAATATTGCCGGTAACAGAGAAAGTACCCTGCCGGGAATATACATTAAAGCACTTAAGTTTTTATCGCTGATTTTGGGGCCTGGTATGGAACTTAATGATTAAATGACAAGTTTCAGGCGAGTGAACCACTAATAAAATTCAATTCCAATTATTGATATATCATCGAAAATCATGTCTTTTTCCTGGTAGCCTTTAATTTCAGCAATAAGGTTTTTCAGGTTATTGTCTATCCGTTCGTTATTGATAACGAACCTTTCAACCTCAATTGATCCATCAACCTCGGGCGACTGGTATTTGAATTCGATCAGGCCATCGGTAAAGCAAATAAGTTTAGAATTGGGCATAACTTTAATATTCCCTTCAGTAACTTTTGTCAGCTCGTCGAGCATACCCATTCCAATGCATCCATCAGTTAAATGGGAGAGTTTTCCTGAGGGTTTATTGTAGAGCAATGGTGGGATGTGAGCAGCATTTATGTAGTTCAGTATCTGTGTGGAGGTATTGTATTTGCCGATAAACAGGGTCAGGTATTTTTCTCCTTTTGCATTATCGTTTACGATTTTATTGAGCCTGATAACAAGATCGGTTAACGAAATTTTATCTGTAAATAATGCTCTAAGGTTGGCTTGAAAATTTGACATTACCAATGCCGCCGCAATTCCTTTCCCTGAAACATCAGCGATGCAAAATCCAACTTCAGAATCATTTAGTTGGATAAAATCGTAATAATCACCTCCTACTTCGAGATGAGGAAGATAATAGGTAGAGAAAGACATTTTTACATTTTGCGGATAGGATTTCTCGCTGGGTATTAGCATACTTTGCATTTTTGATGCTAATTCGAGCTCCTTTTTTAGTGCTTCCTGACGCAGGTTTTCTTCGTAGAGCCGTTTGTTTTCGATAGCGACAAGAATGATGTTTGTTAGCGTGTGAACAAAATTCATATGCTTAACTGCCTGGCTCATTTTATGCTGATCGTCGTCGATATCCCCCATTAGCAAAAAGGCTATGGCTTGTCCTTTATGAATTACGGGAATAAGAATATCAGTCCCTCCTTCTTTTTCCTGTCCGTATGCGGGTACAGTAGTGAACTGTTTGTGTGGCAGAAAATCTTCGGAAATATCAATCTTGTTTATAATATCAGGCGTATAGCCATGAATAAATATTACTTCCCATGAGTTTGTGAAATTAAAAAGCAATAGCTTTCCGATCTTAAGGTCTTCGAGTAAAACTTTTTTGTACCTGTCGAATAGATGATCGATAGATACATTGTTATTGATGTCCTCAGTAAAACGTAGAAGTATTTTAAACTTCTGATCGGCTGCTATTCTTCTATCCCTACCTGTTTTTGCCATATTTTGTCAGTTCAAAACGACTGAATAAAATTACGAAATTCACAATTATTACTTCATATTAATTGGTGTTTTTTTGATAGAATAAGAATTTTCAATTGTTAGTTGAGTAATTCGGGGGAGTAAATCAAAAATAGAACATTTTGACGAAGTGAAAATTTTATCATGCTCCCTGTTAGTTAATCCAAACATAACAAAAGCCGGGATTGAAACCGGCTTTGCTTATATGATATATTATTGTCTCTCCTATTTAACACGCTCTGAATATGATCCATCCCGTGTATCGATCTTGATTTTATCGCCTTCGTTTACAAATAACGGAACCATAATTTCTGCACCCGTTTCAACCGTTGCGGGCTTTAGTGCAGTTGATGATGATGTATCGCCTTTAACACCAGGTTCAGTGTAGGTTACCTCCATAATTACAAATGGTGGCATATCGCAAACAAGAGGTGTTTCATTTTCTGCATGAAAAAGAACTTCCAGTTCCATTCCTTCTTTCATTAACTCAGGTTTATCGATAAAGTGAGTTTCCAGTACGATCTGTTCGTAAGTTTCTGTGTGCATAAGGTTATAACCAAGATCATCTTTATATAAAAACTGGTATGGCCTTCGCTCTACCCTGACAATATTAATTTTTACACCCGAAGTAAAAGTATTTTCAATTACGCGTCCTGTAGTAACATTTTTAAGTTTTGTCCGGACAAAGGCGGGTCCTTTACCTGGTTTAACATGCTGAAATTGGGAGATTGTATATAAGTCGTTGTTATATTCAATGCACAATCCGTTTTTAAAATCCGCAGTCGATGCCATAAATAATTCGTATTAAGTTTTTATTAGCCACAAAAGTATATGAAATGATTGAATAATCAACTGCACTTTTGCGGGCTAATTTTAATATCCTGCTAATCCTCATCGTATATAAATTCATGTTTAATGCCTGAGAATTCAATCAGGTCACATTTGAGTGATCCTACAAACAGGTGAAACTTAACCCTGACCGGCAATTTATTCTGATCATCTGAGAACCAGATTTCCATATCGTCTTCGGTTTCAAAAACTCGGCCTACCTCAACAACCGGAAGGAATTTTATACAATTTACTGTTCCCAGTTTTGTTTCAATTCTTTCTTTTCCTTTATACCTTAATCTTAATGGAAATACTTCGTCGCCAAAATAAGATTCGAGACTTATTACCGTATCCTTTTTAAGTTCAACCCCACTAATATTGTTTCTTAAAAAGTAAAACGACGACAATATATCAAAGCACCTTTCCGGTACATTTACACGTCCTGATTTTTGACTTATCACATAGTTTTCATCCTGATTGAAGTCTACTTCGTTGTAATATTTATACCTTCCTTCACTTATATTTCGAATAGCCTTTATTGGTAATTCTGTATCAGGATCGAAATAGCTTTCGTAAATATCGCTAACATGATAGAGTTTATCAGTAAGGCCGATCGACCTGGCATGCATCCTTACATGCATAACGTTGTTAGAGTTTAAAGTATCATTGGTTACAAACAGCGAAGCATGTCCGCCGTCGAACCATCCGTAATACATAAGATAGTTTAAGTTTTCGCCTGCATTATAAGCAGATTCTTGAGCTTGAGCGTGTGATAAGTTTAATACAATCAGCAATTGAAATACAGCTAATACATATTTAAAATCTTTCATTGTTTTAAGTTTTGATCCAAAGATAACATTACAAACGATAAGCCAGTTTGATTATTCTCATTGCTTTCTTAAGATATTATACGACTTGAGTTTACAATGAGCAATTCAATAGCTGAACAAAAACACCTGTCTTATGTTTCGATTTATAAGTGGAATGAATTTTGCAGTTGCAAACCACTAACAAATTGGAGGATTAAACATGAAAAAATCAATTACAATCATAATAAGCCTTTTTATTATTACAAGCACAACATCAGCACAGATTACAATACCTGATTTTTCACTTACCGATATTGATGGCAATACATATAGTCTGTACCAGGAACTTGAAAATGGAAAAACTGTGGTTCTTGATTTTTTTGCCCTGCAGTGTGGAAGCTGTCAAACGGGCATTGCCTATCTCGAAAATGTTTGGCAAACCTACGGAAATAGCGGTAATGATGTTTGGATTTGGGCAATTGAGATGTTAGGTGGAACAAATTTTGAAATTCAGGATTTTATTCAATTCAACGGAGGCACTTTCCCCGGATTTTCTATCAACCAAAATGATACACTGTATAGCTTTTTCGATATTTCCTATACACCTCAGTATTTTGTTATTTGTCCAAACGGCTACATTAAATCGTGCGGTGTAGAACAGGTTGCCACTTATGTTGAAGCGTGTCAGGAGGTACATTCAGTATTCGAGCACGATAATTACAGCAAATCTGAAATAAGTTCCATTTCTTCATTTAATAACATAGAAGTTAGCTTTGTTATTAACTCCACAAACAGAATTTCTTTCGACCTATACGATCTCCTGGGAAATAAAATTTCTACTGTTACTGACTTTTATCCGAAAGGTGCACATTCCATCTTAATTAATAAAACGGGATTATCGAACGGGTACTATTTTTTAAGAATGTTTGAAGGCGAACAATATGTTAGCTCGAAGAAATTTGTTGTTCAATAATTAACGAAGAAACAGAAAAATCTGCCTTAAACCAGGCTTCCTTGATCAGATAATCTCGAAACGTATTTTCCTAAGCATCTCTACCCTAATATATTATAGGGAAATATCAAAATATTTTTCTGTTTTACAATTAATAGAAAAAACGATATATTTGCAGTCCCAAAATGCGGATGTGGCGTAATTGGTAGCCGCGCTAGACTTAGGATCTAGTGTCGAAAGACGTGGGGGTTCGAGTCCCTTCATCCGCACTGATTGAAATGAACCGCTTCGACTCCTAATGCTTTATTCGGAAGGTGAGCGGTTTTTTAATAAATTAATGGATTAATGATATGAACATAAGTACCGAAAATGTTAGTAATTTCGATTCAGTTATCAAATTAACACTGACTGAAGAAGACTATCAGGAAAATGTAAACAATGTACTGAAAGATTACAGGAAAACTGCTGAGATAAGAGGATTTAGAAAAGGTATGGTGCCAATGGGCATTATAAAAAAACGATTTGGTACGGCTATTCTTGTTGAAGAAATAAACAAAATTGTATCGAAAGAGTTATCGAAATACCTTGTAGATGAAAAATTGAATTTCCTGGGAGAACCATTGCCAAGTATCAATCATCAAAAGCCTATTGACTGGGAATCGCAGAAAGATTTTGAGTTTGCATTTGATATTGGAATAGGTCCTGAGTTTGAACTAGACCTGTCGCATGAAAGTGATTTGGTGCCTTATTATTTCATCATAATTTCTGATGAAATGATTGATGAAAGGGTTGAATCGTACACAAAAAACTTCGGTGAGATGATCGATCAGGATATTGTTGAAGAGGAATCGAATATCGTTGCTGATTTTGTTGAACTCGACAGTGAAGGAAAAGAAAAAGAAGACGGGATAAGAACATGTGAAGCAATGTTTTTGGTTCGTGTTGTTAAAGACGATGAAATAAAAAAATCACTGATTGGGGCTAATAATCAGCAGATAATCACATTTAATATCCGTA
Source organism: uncultured Bacteroidales bacterium (assembly GCA_964388245.1). GTDB lineage: Bacteria > Bacteroidota > Bacteroidia > Bacteroidales > M50B96 > JAIOYV01. The sequence goes on along the minus strand of CAYLZH010000059.1, from coordinate 2,545 downwards.
AAGCCTTTCCGAATGATGACGAAATAGCCTCGATGTTAAAAATTGATAAAGAGCAGACCAGGGATCTTGATGGTGAATTTCAGATCACAATAAGTAAAATTTCAAAATATATTAATGCTCAAATGGGTCAAGGTCTGTACGACAAAGCTTTTGGTGAAGGTTCAATTAATTCAGAAGAAGAATTCAGGCAAAAAATAAAAGAACAAATTGCCGGACAGTTGTCGTTCGAAAGTGATTACAAATTTCAGCTTGATATAAAAGAATATTTACTCGACAAATACAAACTGGAACTTCCGGTTGATTTCCTTAAACGATGGCTCGATGCCGTAAACAAAGACCTTTCTATGGAGCAAATAGAGCAGGACTGGAATAGTTTTGAAAAAGATTTGCAATGGCAACTGATAAGTTCCAAAATAGTTAAGGAGAAGAATATTGAAGTTACTGAAACCGAGCTGATGGATATGGCCAAAAAAGTATCCCTTGCACAATTCCAGCAATACGGTGTTTCTCATTTGCCCGATGACCGGCTCGAAATGTTTGCAAAACAATTACTCGAAAAAGAAGAGCAAAAGAAGAAAATTGAAAATCAGAAATTGGACGAAATGATATTTGCTGCCTTAAAGGACATGGTAAAACTTGACACAAATGAAGTAAGTGTTGATGATTTTAAAAAACTTTTTGAACCAGCAGCACAAATTAAAACCGATGAATTGAAACTCGAAGAAGAAGCTCATGAAAATGACCAGGCTGAAACTTCTGATTCAATTGATAAATAGCTTATCAGGCTGTAATACTGATAGCTGATTTTTTATTATTTTTGTGGCATACCATAAATTAACTTATGATGAATACAGATGAATTCAGAAAATATGCTGTTAGGCATTTAGGCCTAAGCAGTACAACTTATGATAAATATACCGGCTATTTTAATAATTCAATCACACCAAACATTATTGAAGAACGACAACTCAATGTAGTTGCAATGGATGTGTTCTCACGGTTAATGATGGACCGGATAATCTTTCTCGGACTACCGGTAGATGATTATGTTGCTAATGTTATCCAGGCACAATTACTATTCCTTGAATCATCCGATCCTTCAAAAGATATTCAGATATATTTTAATACACCTGGCGGTGCGGTCCATGCAGGATTGGGAATTTACGACACCATGCAATACATCAGCTCTGACATTGCGACCATTTGCACAGGCATGGCTGCATCGATGGGAGCTATTCTTTTAGCAGCCGGAACAAAAGAAAAAAGGACTGCGCTTAAGCATTCCCGTATAATGATCCATCAGCCAATGGGGGGAGCACAGGGACAGGCTTCCGATATTGAAATTACTGCTCGTGAGATTCAGAAAACCAAAAAAGAACTGTACGAGATTCTTGCTGAACATTCAGGAAATCCATACAAGCGAATTGTTAAAGATGCCGATCGCGATTATTGGATGACAGCAAATGAGGCAAAAGAGTATGGAATGATCGATAAGGTTCTTGAAAGAAGTCAAAACAAAAAATAGGTAAATCACGTAGGAAAAAACTTGTATAGAATTTAAAATTCAACTACCATGGACAAATGCTCATTTTGTGGACGGGAAAAAAAGGACACCAACCTTCTTATTGCCGGAATCAACGGACATATATGCGATAGCTGTGTTGAGCAAGCCATCCAGATAGTTGAAGAAGAGCTAAAAAAGAAGAGCGATTTTGATGTCAAACATATCAAGCTTCAAAAACCTTCGGAAATAAAAAAGTTTCTCGATCAATATGTAATTGGTCAGGAAGAGGCGAAAAAATACTTATCGGTTGCTGTTTATAACCACTACAAGCGATTACTTCAAAAAGTCGATACCGATGATGTCGAGATCGAAAAATCAAATATCATCATGGTGGGTGAAACAGGTACAGGAAAAACCCTTTTGGCACGTACAATTGCCAAAATGCTTCATGTCCCTTTCACCATAGTCGATGCTACAGTTTTAACTGAAGCAGGATATGTTGGTGAAGATATTGAAAGCCTGCTTACCCGTTTATTACAAGCTGCCGATTATGATGTAAAAGCTGCCGAAAAAGGAATTGTTTTTATCGATGAAATAGATAAAATAGCACGGAAAGGCGACAATCCCTCAATCACTCGTGATGTGTCGGGAGAAGGAGTCCAGCAGGGATTGCTTAAGCTGCTCGAAGGCGCTGTTGTTAATGTACCTCCGCAAGGAGGCAGAAAACATCCCGATCAGAAAATGATTGCAGTAAACACCAGGAATATACTTTTTATTTGTGGCGGGGCCTTCGACGGGATTGATAAAAAGATCGGTCACAGGCTTAACACACAGGTTGTTGGATATTCGTTCGACAGGGAGAAAAATCAAATCGACCGTGACAACCTCTTGCAATATATAGCACCACAAGATTTAAAATCATATGGTCTGATCCCGGAGATTATCGGCCGTTTGCCTGTACTTACCTATCTAAAACCACTCGACCGTCAGGCACTTCGCGAAATATTAACCGAGCCGAAGAATTCGATTCTCCGTCAATAT
>CAYLZH010000058.1:3210-19793 GCA_964388245.1 uncultured Bacteroidales bacterium | reverse complement strand
TTATGAAATCAAACAATTACAGTACTTTTGGAACTGCGAAACTTGAGTAATTACACCTATCCACCACAGTACTTCTGATAGCTGATGATTAACAGGATGATAACCAATAGACAATAGCAGAAAAGAAATTGAAAAGGCCGAAAAGAAATTTATCCTGATCTTATGCCGGAAATCGGCTTTAACCTCGGCAAAGTACCGGAAAGCCTTTATCCCATAAAGCACTGTTATTACAGCAAATAATACACTAACAAAATAAAGCATTCCCAAATGAAGGTATCCGGGCAACAGTTGAAGTTGTGCGAATTTGCCAAACACTATAGCCAAGCCGGTTAAGCCCATCACAATGGCATATAAGGTTATAGGAATATACCTGATCCTGTTTCCATACTCCTGATTATGCATACTTCCTAATTATTAAGTTGTGTTTTTATTCTCATGAATATATCCGGAAACATTAAGTGCTGCCACAGTTCCATCGGCAACAGCGGTTGTAATTTGCCGGTATTTTTTAACTATACAATCTCCTGCTGCATAAACTCCTTCAATATTGGTTTGTAAATTATCATCAACTACAATTTCATTCTTGTTATTAAGCCTGATGATGTTTTTCAGTGATTCGGTATTTGGCTTATATCCAATAAAAATAAAAACACCATCAATCGGTTTTTCATAAACATCACCCGATTTCAGGTTTTCAATTGTTACCTTTTCGAGTTTATCATTGCCTGTAAAACTTCTAAGCTCCGATTCCATAATGAAATCAATCTTAGGATTTGATTTTGCTTCCTGAATGGCATGGTTGAAGGCCTGGAAATGATCGAATTGATGAACAATAGTAACATGGTTTGCGTATTTGCTTAGCTCAACGGCTTCCTCAAGTGCCGAATTTCCACCACCTACAACAATCAGGTTTTTACCTGTAAAAAAATCACCGTCACAGGTTGCACAAAACGAAATACCCTTTCCTCTAAAAAGTTCTTCGCCTGGCAATTCCAAGGAACGTGGACTGCCACCAAGGGCAAGTATCATTGCTTTGGCGCTAAAGGACCTTCCATCACTCAGAGTTACAGTTTTTGTATCATCTTTTAGTTGATAATCGATAATCCTGATGTTTGATTTTATTTTACACCCAAAGCTTTTTGCCTGTGATTTCATGCTTATTGCCAGGGAGTATCCATTGATAACCGGAACACCTGGATAATTTGCTACCTCATGTGTTAAAGTCATCTGACCGCCAATAGCACCCTGATTGAGGATAAGTGTACTTAGTTTTGATCGTGCGGTATAGATGCCGGCAGATAATCCGGCAGCACCTGCACCAATAATCATTACATCGAATTTTTCTGTCATCACTAATTGCCCGGAAGAATTATACAAAACATTTGTCTAATACATCAACAATTTGCTCGCGGTTTTGAATGCTTGTAGTAGCATATGTCATCTCTCCATTTTTGTAATAAACGGTAAAAGGCAGGCCCATGAAACTACGGCACATTGGAGCAGACCTGATTGGGGCCGCTTCAGGCGAATCAAAAGCCATCGAGAAAAACTTAATATCCGACCGCTCTTCTTCCAACTCTTCCATTGTCTCATAAACCGGTATACACATAGGTCCCATTCTGCCGGCACAAACCATTACATTTTCATTTTCATTGATAATTCGTTGTAATTCATCGGATGATTCGATTTCATGAATCGCTGTTTGTAAAAATGCCATCTTTTATTTTTAAAATTAATTATGTGATATAGGTATCCATACCTATTAAAATTATTTCGTGGCAAAAATAAACAGCGAGTAAATATCACATTACACGAAAGCATTGGAGAATTTCAAATCCAAATATGAAATAATCAATGACTATATATGAATTTTTCCATATTGAAGATCGAGGATTTTTGAGGATATATCTTTGTGTTAATTTGAAATTAAATTTCGATGACTAATTTTGTTTCTGAATTGAGATGACTGACTTGAAAGCAAAAAACAACATTGAATACCATTTGAACAGTTTAGAATGTTTTAGGGATTTTACCGAGGAACAACTCTTGCTAATCAATCAAAGTAAAACCAAAATTGAATATTATCAGAAAGAAGTAATATTTAAACAGGGAGCGTTTGCAAGCCATGTCCTTTTTATAATAAGTGGATTAGTGCGGATTTACCTCCAAACAGGCCGCGATCGGCAAATCAATATCAGGCTGGCTAAAGCAGGCGATTTTATTGCCTTTTCTTCTTTATTTGGAATAAATATTTATCAGTATTCCGGCATTGCAGTTAAGGATACTACCATTTGTATGATCGAGAAAAAAGCCTTAAACGACCTTTTGATAAAATATCCTGTGTTTGCATTAAATATTACCTCGAAAAATGCAATGGTTGAACGCCGATACATTGAACTGATCCAGAATATTTCTTACAAACAGATGAGGGGAAAATTAGCTTCGGCATTGCTTTATCTGTCGAGCGAAGAATTCAGCAACGATAATGTTCTTTCGTTCCTTACCCGGCAGGAAATTGCTGATTTTGCATCAATTGGAATCGAAAGTGCTATCAAGCTAATCAAAGAATTCGAGAAGGAAGATATTTTAAATCTCGACAAACGGTCGATAACAATAACAAACCGTGAAGCGCTTGAATGGATAGCCAAAACCGGATAAAATTTCCTTTAAAGAACAAAGCAGAAAATTTTGTAATTTTGGAAAACAGGCATTCAGATTAATTTTCATCCTGAGTTTCCTGTATTATAAATTTTATATCATGAAACATATTAAAAGCAGCTGGATTGTCCCGATTCTATTTTATTTAGCACCATTGTTAAGCTATTCGCAACAGACAATTTTTGATGCCATAACTCACGATGGATTGCAAAGGGAATATATTTCCTATATTCCTGCGAACTATACCGGAAATATGCCTGTGCCACTAATTTTAAACTTTCATGGTTTTACTCTCTCGGCTACAGATCAGATGAATGATTGTGATTTTCGTCCGATTGCCGACACTGCAGGTTTTATTGTAGTACACCCTCAGGGAACTTTATATTTTGGAATGTCGCATTGGAATGTAGGAGGCTGGGTAGTTGGAAGCACTGTTGATGATCTTGGATTTGTAGAATCTCTGATCGATTCACTTTCTTTGGATTACAATATTGATCAGTCAAGAATATACAGTACAGGTTATTCTAACGGAGGATTTATGAGCTATCTGCTTGCCTGCCAATTAGATAATAAATTTGCCGCTGTGGCATCAGTAGCAGGATCCATGAGCTCACAGACTTATAATAGCTGCAATCCACAACAGCCGGTTCCTGTTTTAGAAATTCATGGAACGGCCGATTATACTATCCCTTATAATGGAAGCCTGTGGTCAGAACCAATTGATACAGTAATCAACTTTTGGGTCGGAACGAATAATTGCATTCCAGTTCCAGTAATTACACCAATTGCAAACATCGACACAACTGATGGCAGTACAGTTGAATCATTTGTATACAATAGCAGTACAAGCAACGTAAACGTTGAACATATGAAAGTAATTTCTGGAGGCCACACCTGGCCTGGTTCATGGGGAAATATGGATATTGATGCATCAATTGAAATTTGGAATTTCTTCTCGAAATATGACGGAAATGATATTATTATCGCCGTTGATGAAAGCACTAAAGAATCAAATCGATTATCTCCAAACATCTATCCAAATCCATGTTCGTCATCTATTTATGTTGATGTAGATATTTCCGAACCTGAAAAATACTCAATAACATCATCACTAGGACAAACAATTGAAAGTGGATGGTTAACTCAGAAAAGCAATCATCTCGATATCTCATGGCTACAACCGGATATTTACATTATGATAATTGGGCATGGTAGCTATAAAGTTATTAAATTACAATAACAAAGACAATCGAAATAAACAACAGAATTACAGGTAAATATTGTTTATCGATTTCTTAAGTTCTTATAGCCGAAAATTACAAATCAACCCCCCAATTCAATCACGACCAACTGTTCAGTGCATCTTCAAGTGTATCGTATATTGCGAAAATCGATGTAAATCCGGCAATATTAAAAATTTCGGATATAGCTTCTGATAAACAACATAGCCTAAGACTCTCCTGCTTGTTTGCGAGAAGCTTTTGTACCCTGATAAATACCCGAAGGCCTGCACTGCTCAGATAGTTTAAATCCTCAGCATTAACGATCAGTTTAACACAACCACTATTTATACACGCCTCAATTGATTCAAGTATCTCCTCATGATTTGAGGCATCAATTCGTCCGGCAAGACTGATGATTGTATATTCTGATAACTCTTCAATTTCGATGTTCATTTTATGTTGCACAGTTTTTTTTTAGCGTTAATATGTTTTGTTCGTTTTCTCTTTTATATTCGATTTCGTCCATTATGTTCTTAACAAGATAAATTCCCAGCCCGCCTATTTCTCTTTCTTCGATTGGTTTGTCAATGCTTTCGGGTGTTTCCTTTTGTATGGGATCAAATGCATTTGCGTTATCAATTATCTGAATTGTTATGATCTCCCCAACTTTCGATACTTCTACAGAAATCTCCTGATCAGAAACCGATTGTCCGGAATAACCATAAAAAATTGTATTCGATATAAGCTCTTCGAGTGCCAGGTTAAGATTGAAAATTAGTTTTGAATCTAAATTCCACACACCTGCAATTTCTTCAAGACCAGAAACAATTTTTTCCAGTTCTGCTATATCGTTTTTAATTATAATATTTTTTGTCATTAATATTTACTTCATCGATATATTCTGTGTTTAAATCTAAATTTATTTACCGAATCTATAGTCGTAATCTGCTTGAATAATTTTAATATTTCTATACTATTTTAAATGATCACCGTACTGATTTTGCAACAAGATTCAGGGATTTCCCAAATATCTTATCGCCAAAGCAGTAATATCATCTGACTGTTCGGCTCCATCAGCAAAATTTTTTACTTCATCAACAACCTCATCAATAATTTTCTTTGCCGGTGCATCGACAGTTCTATTTAGGACCTCCTCCAAACGTTCGTCACCAAATAATTCAAACCGGTTATTCATGGCCTCGGTAACACCATCGGTATAAAGGTATAAAACATCGCCGGCATTTAGTTTTTCTGAATAAACCTTGTACTTTATTCCATCCATAATTGCAAGAACAATCTCACCATGACTGGGTAATCTCTCAATCCGGCCATTTTCCCGCCCAATATAAGGAGGGTTGTGTCCGGCATTAGCATAGGAAAACTCACCTGTTTCCAAATCCAGTATTCCGTAAAATACTGTCACAAACATCGAATTTATATTTTCAATAGAAAGGTTATAATTTGTCCTGTTGAGGCATTCATTAGCATCGAGGCCGCTAAGTGCATTGGCTTTAAGAACCGTCCGGCTGACTGCCATAAAAAGAGCAGCAGGAATTCCCTTCCCTGACACATCGGCAATAACTAATCCGAGTTTATTTTCACCGATCATGAAAAAATCATAAAAATCGCCGCCAACCGACTTCGCTGCATACATTGCCGCGTGCAAATCGATATCAGTACGATCTGGAAATGCCGGAAAACTTTGTGGCAATATCGAGGTTTGAATTTCTCTTGCTATATCCAAATCGTGTTTTATAGCCACCAATTGATCATGCTCCTCTTGTGCCTGTTTAAAATGGCTAATCTGTTCAATCGTTTTATTTATGGTTATTTCCAGATCGGTAAAATTTATAGGCTTCATTACAAAATCGAAAGCACCCCTGTTCATTGCAGTTCTTATATTGTCCATATCGCCATAAGCTGAAACCATTATGGTTTTTAGTGCCGGCCTGTTAATCCCGGTAAGCTTGTCAAGCAATGTCAATCCATCCATCTCGGGCATATTTATATCTGAAAGGATTAAGTCGATATCTTCATCGTTTTGGACTTGCCTGAGAGCTTCAACACCATTCAGTGCAAAAACAAACTCCACTTCTTTTTTCCTGATTTTCCTTCTGAATTGCTGTCTTATAAGATCTTCCATATCGGGTTCGTCATCAACAGCTAAAATTTTAATTATTCGATCTGATTCCATAAACTTTTATTTATCCTGTTTCAATGGCCACTGCCTCTGTTTGTTATTTTTCAGTAAAGCACATAAAGATAATAATTTCTTCAACTCATATTTTTGGATTATTGACCTGTAACTTCGGGTATTTCATTTATTGTGGCCGCACTTTTCGACGAACTAAACCGGGCATAAACCCCCGACATGGAGGCAAATTTTCCTTTATCGGTAAACAACGCCGATACATAAATGTACAATGGAGTTCCGGGAATCTTTATATCGGTCCGGGGTCCAAGTGCCAAAAACTTTTGCTTTTTAAGAAACATTAAACCGGTGGTGCTTTTATTAAAGTTGTAATCGAGCAAAGCAATCGACCGATCCTTAATACCTCCAATCTCGTATATTGCTGCAAATGTAATTTTCTTGTACTTGTAATATATAAACGGCGAAAGCCTAAGCACATCGATTTTATCCTCTACATTTGTTTCTGACTGAATGCCTGCCTTAAAGCCAATCATAAAATCGGGATTGGGCGAATAGTCAAATCCTATCATTCCCTGCGACCAGGTGGGATTAACATAATAATATGTTGATATAAATATTTTCGGTCTTACCTTATGCCATGAACTGATTGTTACACGTGGCCCGGCTGAGCCATCATAATAAAAATAATGATGTTGAATTTTTAGATAGGTTTGCGCATGGCCCGACAAATAGAGACAAATCAGGATTAAAAATGCAAAGTAAAATCTGAGGTTATTCTTTCGTTTATATAGTTTGGAGTAATGCAAAATACCGATGGTTTTTAGTTGGAAAGGTTGGCCGGAAAAGCAATGATAAATTCCGTGAACTCATTTTCTTTAGAATTAACTACAATACTTCCCTTGTGGGTGTCATGAATAATTTCTTTTGATAAAGCAAGCCCCAGACCGGTTCCCTTTCCTTCATCTTTTGTCGAAAAAAAAGGATCAAAAATCTTCTTCTTTACTACTTCCGGAATACCGGTACCATTATCGCGGATAATAATATTGATGGTTCCGTCTGATATTTTGGTAGTTACAGAAATTGTGGGAGAATAATTATTGACATATAGTGATTTTTCATGCACTGCATCGCATGAATTATTGACAATGTTCAGAATTGTACGGCTTAAATCCTGTGGCACAACATTTATTTTTCCGACAGATGCATCGAGTTGAAATTTGATGGATGCATTGAAATTACTATCCTCAGCTCGCTTGCCATGATACGCAAGATTAACATATTCGTGAACGAGATCGTTTAGATCGACTGATTGAAAAACACCCGGTTTTCCCCGCGACTGGAGTAAAATCCCCTTAACAATGCTCTCGGCTCTTTTACCATTTTGCACGATTTTTTTAAGGTTATTGGTAAGTAATTCCATTATTTCCAATAATTCTTCTCTTGTATCATTATTAATTGCCTGATCCTGATCATCAATAATTTCATTGAGTTCCTCTATTAAATCAGAAGAAATATTAGCGAAATTATTCACAAAGTTCAACGGATTCTGGATTTCATGTACAATACCAGCAGTTAACTGTCCGATTGATGCCAGTTTCTGTTGCTGAAGCAATTGATTTTGTAGCTTTCTAATTGTCTCCTGGTTATTGTCTGACATATTTTTCATGCGCTATATCTTTTCGAGTATTGTCCTAATAGTTCTTGCCGGTTATTTTAATTTAGCCGGGGGCAAGCCAAGTATAAATTCAGTATATTCTCCTTCGTTGCTGTTGACCTTGCAAAATCCGTTATGAGCCTCTATAATATCTTTGCACATATACAAGCCAATACCTATTCCATCGGAAGTTGGTTTTGTTGTAAAAAACGGATCGAAAATTTTGTCGATTTCTGATGCCGGAATTCCGTTTCCATTATCCCTGATCCTGATTTCAATCCAATTATTGCTTTTAATTGTTATTATGTTGATTTTCATTTCAAGTCCCGGATTGTTTCCCGCCTTTTCCCTTAGAATATAATATGCATTATCGAGCAATAGTTTTATTACTTGTCCAAACTCTTCGTGCATAAGATTTACCGATCCGGCATCTTTATCAAACATCTTGCTGATTTCTACATCCATATTGTTGTAATCGGCTTTAAGTTCTTTTATCGACAGATCAATTTTTTTATCTAAAAGATTATTGATTTCCGTTACTATATAATTGTTCGACTTATCCATCAGCAATTTTTCCATGCCTTTTACTATTCTGGCAGCACTTTCGCCATGCTTCATTATTTTATTCAGGTTTCCTGATAAATGACTTGCAATTTCTTCAATTTCATTATAGGTTTCTTCCATTAACTTTTGACGTTCCTCTTCAATCAGCTCTTTTATTTCGAGGATCATATCTGATGACAAATTCGAAAAATTATTAATATAATTCAGGGGATTAATTACCCGGTCGACAATACCTTTTGTAAGTTGACCCACTGAAGCCAGTTTCTCCTGACGAATAAGTTCTTCCTGAGTTTCCTGCAGATCGACAAGTGTTTTTTGCAGGTCTTCCAGTATCTGTGTCTTAATAAAGGCGGAAATAATATGTTCTTTCAGGTTTTTCACAAAACTGAAATCCTCTTCGGTAAAGGCATCCTGCTTTTGGATATTTTCCAGAATAAGAAAGCCGGCCACCTGCTCTTTGATTCTAACAACAATAATTAACCGGCATCTTGCTCCCGGAGTGTATTGATTTTCTTCAGGCTCATCCTGTACTTTTAAATTGGTGAAAAAAATATCTTCGTATATTTCATCAGCGTGTTTTAGAAATAGTCTGTCAGTTTTGGCCAGTGTAAATTCTGCATTCTCAATAGAAGATTTTTCCAACCCAAAGCTCGCCTTAAACTTGTAAGAATCCGACGATTTATCATAAACCAGTGCAGAAACTCTCTCAACAGCTTTAATGAGCCGGGTTTTCTCAAGGATAGCTTCTAACAGATCGTTAAAAGCAATCTCCGAATTTATTGCTTTTACAATCATGTTAATCCTTTCGAGTTCTTTGTTTTTGTTTGATAATTCCTGCGACTGATTTTCGATTTCTTCTTTTTGTTCTATAATTTCAGTTGTCCTTTCCTTAATTAAGCTTTCAAGTCTTTTCTTTTCTTTCACAAGCTTTTGTGATCGCCAGTAGGCTATTAGGCCAATCGTAACAATAATTAAAACAATGTAGAGAACGAATGCCCACCATTTCATGTACCAGGGTGTTAATACAAAAAACTCATACGAAGCAGTGTGGCTTACATTGCCAAATACATCCTTTGCCCTAACAGAAAAAACATATTCTCCCGGTGGCAGGTTAGTATACTCTTTTTTATTTGTTGATATCCAATCCGACCATTCATCTTCAAATCCGCCAAGCTGATACTGGTATTTCAAATCTACTTTATTTTGATAGGCCGAAGCTGAAAACTCAAACTGAATCTTGTTATTCTCAAATTCAAGCATCGACTTGTGAAAAGGATTTTGAACTAATCCAACGGTATTATTTTCATTCATGAAATTTCCATGAAATAAGACTGAATCTTTTACCGTAATCACTTTTCGAATTAATGTATAGAATTCTTTACCGTGCGAGAGTTTAATATTCGTATCGAAACGAATGAGTCCGTCCGGCCCTCCAAACCACATAACACCATTGAAGTCGCTATATATGCTCCAGATAACGGTATTTTTAATTTGTGCCAACGGAACCGAGCTGTTTGTATACTTTCCCTTGTAAAGAATATATCTGGCAATATGCGTTTCATCGCCCCGACACGACCATATATTGCCCCTTTTGTCCTCATAAATCCTTGTATGCCAACTTGTATTAAACGACGAATCGATGGTAGGTATGTGGATCCGCCCAAACTCAAAACGCTGTTCATCGAATGCATATAATCCGTCGATTGCTGTAACTACCAGGCCATGCGATGTTTCATTCATCCTATTCATCATTAAAGAAGGCAGTCCGTTTGTGGTATCAAATTTTTCAATCTTGCTGCCTTCAGTAAAATATCGATAAAGGCCATCGGAAGGTGTGGTTAGCCAGAGTGATTCATTTCCTCCACCACATATATCCCTGATTTCATCTTCTGAAATACTTATATCATCCTTTATAGTCCATTTTTGATTTATTTTTTCAAGAATTGCCAAGCCGTCAGCATGACCTGCATATACAAACGGTAAATCAAACTGCTCAGCATGTAGTTTTAATGCGAAGTGGTTACTAATCTTTTTTGCAGAATTTTCATCTATAATAAATATCCCGGCACTTGTTGCAGCTAACAGATTGTCGGCGGTTGAAACCAATGACCAGCAACCTGTTTTGATATCATTAATTTGCCTGAAAAAAGCTGTAATTGAATCCTGATAAAAAAGTCCGTTATAGGTTGCAATATAAAGCTGGTTTTTATGTCGAATTATATCAGTTACACCACCATTAAGACCAGCCTGAATGTTATAAAAAGTAATTGGCGATGGTGTTTCGATACGTGTAATACCATTATTTAATGCAGCCCATAAAGCTCCATTGTGCTCGTACAAATGCCTGACGTAATTATCATTTAATCCGGCCCTTTCTGTAATAATTTCTTTTAATTGACCATTTGGATACAAGATAACAATGCCACCCCTTTCGGTTCCAATTGCCATGTTCCTATTGCCTTGCAAACATCCGCACGATATAATTTTTTCCTTAAAGTAACTATTTAAAGTACTTGAAAAAGGAATGAATTCATTCCTATTATATTTAAATAAGCCTCTGTTGCTTGTAGCAAAAATCAGCGTATCGTTACCAGGATTAAAGATGGCCTTTAACTCAACTGTTTCGGAGAATAAGCCGCCTCCCGGAACAGGAATAAACTTATCGCCGTCAAGTTCACACAGGCCTGCTTGTTTAAGAAGACAGAAAATACTTCCACCAGTACTGTAAGCTGAAATTATATTTGTTTCCGGCTCAAAAGCTTTAAGGGATATATTGTCCCAGGCGAAAATAAATGATTCGGTTACGAACCAAACTATTCCATTTTCGATAAGAATATTTAAAACTTCATCGAAATTTTTATGTTCTATACTTAGATTTTGAGACAGGCTGACAAATTCCATCCGGCCTAATTCATTAGGTTGCAATATTCCAAATTCTTTATATGAACCAACGAGCAACCGACCAAACTCATCTGTTTTTAAAACTGTTACACGACTTTTATTATGAGTTTGAATAATTTGCCAGTTCGATCCATCAAATTCCAGAATTCCGGCAAAATTTCCGAAATACATAATATTGCGTAAGTCGCTTACAACTGAAAAATTTTGATTATGAGCCTTATACTCGTTTGGAGTAAAATTCTGAATGAATGGACGACCAGATTCCATGTAGTACTGCTGGCCATAATTTGCATAGCTGACCAGGATTACCCACATGAGTACCAAATATTTAATTCTACCGTTCGATCTAATTTTTTCAGACATCATTTTCAGATTTCGTTGGTTGTACATTTTCTGATAACTCAGACATAAGGTTCCGAACAAAGCTTTTATTTATATACTTATGTGAGATCATCAGATCAAATAAATCGTTTAGTGGTATCTTCAGGGCAACAACCTGACTGTCAGCAAAAAATCTCACACCTGGTTCGCGAAGATAAATTACTGAAATTTCGCCAATAACTCCGGCATGTCCAATTTTATCAACATCCAAACCGTTAAGTGTCAATTTTACTTTTCCATTAATAATCAGGAAAATGTATTTACTTTTAAATTCGATTCGTTCACCATTTCTAAATTGCTTTTTCTCTGAATTGATTACCAGGCTTAAAAGCAAAGGCTCAGGCACATCCGTTAAGAAAGGTATTTGTTTTATCGACCTAATCTTTTCGAGAATATAAATATTTCTATTTGATGAACCGCTAAGAATTTCATTGGTTATTTCGAATATCTTTTTTCTGTCTTTGGTGTCCAACAGCCTGATGCATTCATCAAATTTTTGAGTATTCAACTTGAAAAGCGTACGCAAAGCCGTATCCCTGATTATTAGATCAGGATGCAGGATATTTGCAGCAAGAACAAGTTCGGCCTGGCTTGTGCTATATTCTTCAAGTTGCCTGATGGCATTCGACCTTGTCCAATCGTTGATACTTGCAGCATTTCTGTTTATCAGGTCGCACAGCCTGTCTTGAATGGATAGCACTTCCTGCGGAAAAATATTCCTGTACTTCGAAATTATTTCCCGTGATTTCAGATCTTCGAATATGGGTAGTACTTTGATCTTGATATCATCAGACAAAACCATTCCCATTATTTCGAGCGCAAACACATGTGCTTCTTTGCTTTCTTCAGACAATACATCTCGTATGTACCCGATGGTATCAGGATCATAAAGTACCGATAGCAAATTGAAAATCTTTTCCCTTTTTGTGTGGATTTCGTAATTGAGCGCTTTCGTTATTTCTGTCTCCTGTCCAATACTTTGCAGATCGGATAATGAAGCATTCAGGTAAACAATATTTGCTATTTCCTCATCAATTATTCTTTTAATGATTGGTTTTTCGGTGCTGCGCGCTGTATACTTTAGTTTACATAATGCATCGAGCGATTTATCAAGAATACTTTTTTCGGTTGAATTTATTTGCGATCGCAGGAACTTTTCAGATTGTGTTCCACCTATTTCTTCAAACAACTGTAAAATTTTTAAGCGGACACTTCTATCATCCTCGCTTCTTGTATAAAAATGCACAAGATCATCAATAATACGTTTTCCAAGCTTTTTAGCCGACGAACAGGCAACTAATGAAAATGCAGGTTTCGCAAGATTCTTAACAATTATGGTCCTGGTTTCACGGTTATTCGTAAATGCAGCGCATCGAAGGGCTTCACTTTTAACTATTGGATTGTCGTCCTTACACAGATCGTTTAATAATCTTGCAGCATGATACCTCCTTGATTTTCCGAGAAGGATGGCTGCATCCACTTTTTTTGCCTGATCATTCGATTTAATTAATTCTTCAATCTCATCTATAGTAACATCTGCCGTTGCAGACAGAAATTCGATAGTCTCTTGTAGGTCATTTTGTAGTGGACTTTCGAAGTTTTCGTTTGTATATTTTTCGAGAAAACTTTTCAGTTCTGAAATGCGTCGTTCTCTTATTATTGCTAAAATGGTAGTTTGAATTGCGACATCCGATTTTTCAAACAACAATGGTAACATTTCTATTTTTTCGGAAGGATCAATTAAGTCTGATAATCGAATAAGCAATCTAAATAAAAACGGATTCGAAGTATTTAATCCTGATTTAATTATTTCAAATACTGAGAAATCTGGTGCTAAAACCTGTCTGCGTTTTGCCCCTCCAGAAACCAGATTGCTAAGAATCCTTCTGTATTCGGCAGTCATTTTAAGGGACGAATGCAGCCAATAAGCAATAATTATCAATAAAAGAATATTGAAATGTACCAGTGTAAAAAATCCGAAACTTGTAAAAACTAAGAGTATGAATCCGGCTATGATATTACCAAAGGCTTTTGGCCCCCCTTCGATTTTGCTTAAAAAAGCAAGTCTCATGTCTTTTGGTACCGGTTGAAATAAAATTTGGAACGAAGGCTCGTAAATTGATGTCCGGATTGCACGCATAAATAGTTTCCCCAGAATAATGAACGAAAAGAATATACCGGCTGGACCAAAGATTATTCCGGCTAAAATGGCGAGTACAGTACTAAAGGCGAGCAACAAGGGCAGAGAAGGCAGACCTGCTTTAATTCCGTGGTCCTTAATAATCCGCCCTGACACAAAAGTTTTTGAAATAAATTCAACAATTGAGGTTACACCAAAAAATATCCCGATAAAACCAGACAGCACCTCTTTATCAATAAAAATTTCTTTAGTCTGTGTAAGGAATATAAAATCAACAATAAAATTGGCTAACATGGGCACAAACGCCAAAATAAAAATGAGGGAGAAATACTTATCCTTAAACAGGTTTTGTGATTTCTTCTCCAATGATTTATCCTTTGCTTTTGTGGCATTCTTGGTCGATAGTTTGTCGGAATACCTTCGCACCAGCCAAACCATAAAAATCATACTAAGTCCTAATCCGGTAAGCGATAAAAACAACAGGTCTTCGGTATTGATAATGCGCAACAGGAATGGCACCGAGAAAAAACTTAAAATATTGGATATAACTTCTCCGGCACTAATAAGGCCAAAGTGCCTTTTGCCCTGTTCAAGATTAAAAATCCGTGAAGCCAATCCCCAAAAACTAAATCCCTGGATATAAGCAAATACCCTCATCCAAATAAAAAGCACCAGCGCTATCCATCTATTTCCTGAGTTCAGGTACAGTGCAACCAGGATTGCGACCGATAAAAAAAGGAACATCAATGCAGTTACTAAGAATCCTGATACTTTAACTCGTTTTTGAAACTTTGCAAATAGAAGACTTAACAGATAAACAACTGTTCCTCCTCCGATATAAGCAAATGGAAGGATTTCTCTTTCGAAGTTGACAAGGAATAGCGAGGTTGTGGCAGTGTAATAAAAAGCAATTCCTATTCCCAGGAAAAATGAAAATATCATGAGTAACATTATAGTTGGCCCTTCGCCTTCTTTAATGTTCATTAACTTTGATATTGCCTCCTTGCCATTCATCGGTTACTTTTTGTTTTTTCTGCTGATTTGTTGAGATTTTTTATCATAAGTGTTAACATTAATCCGGGAGCCTCAAAGGGATTGCCTAATTCACCAACGACCTCGTATCCCAGCTTTTTCAAAGGATCGATTCGCCATGAAACCGGTTCGGCAATAATACAGTTAACACCTATATCCCTTGAAGTTTTTATCCTTTCTTCATCAATTCTTCGGGCCAGTCCTTTATTACAACAGTCAGGTTTAATAACAAGCCTGTTTATCGATGATACAGGAAACTCTAAGTTTTTAAGCGAAAACTTTTCGATCATTTTACCATATGGAATATCGGCAAAACTTTCGTGAATGGTCATCCGGGCAGCACCAACAAGGTTATCATTCTGTAAAACAACCCAATGAATGGCATCCTTGTCTGAAGCATCTATCCACGATCCACTTGCCATTAGATCAGGATTCATGCCTTCAATTTCCTTCCAGACTTCAACCCTTAATTTCCCAATTTGATTCATATAATCGGGATAATAAATCCGCTTTATTATAAGATCCTTATAAAAAAACTGTGCTTTCGGTAAGCTTATATTTATATTTCTCCCCAATTGGCTAATAGTTATAAAAAATCCTGATCATTGCACCGAATTCGTTTTGTGGTAACCTCGATGCATAGGTAACACCATCGGCATTTCGCACGCCTGGTTCGAAATACTCAATATTAGAAATGTTATTAAACAGGATTTGTAGTGTTAATCCTTCAACAAGTCCCTTATAACCTATAGTCCCGTGCATAACGAAATAAGGATCGAATTTGATTACCGGATTTTTGCTGCCTGACGTTCCTTCTCCGGTCAACCTTTCTCCAACAAAATTTCCCCTCAGGTTAATATTTATGTGATTGAAAATAAGAATATTACCTCCAAGGTTGAACGAATGGGCAGGTATATCGCTTATTCTTAAATCATCATCATTATTAATTGGATTGGTAAACGAATAATTTGCCCATAAACCAATATTATTCATTCTGAAATTGGATGTAGCCTGAAGACCATATATTGTTTGCTTTCCAACGGGTTGAAATTGAAGTGTTGTTGAACTATCCGGCATTATGGCTTCGGCAAGTCCGACAACATTGCTGTATTTTGCATAATATGCAGCCATATCAACCGAAAGGTACCGGGATATTTTAGCAAATGCACTTAACTCAATATTCTTAACCCTTTCGGGTTCCAGTGTAGGATTATTTAACTGCCTGCTTGCACTTGTTGCATATTTCGTAAGAAATGACGCATCTTTAAATGCCTCGGCATATATAAGCTTTACTACATAGTTTTCTGGATGAAAAACAATTGCTAACCTCGGATTAAACTGACTACCATAACCTCCCTCCTGCCTTATCCGGTTAAAATCGTATCTTGCCCCAAAGGTAGCAGTAAATAAGCGTGTCATATTATAACTTGCCTGAGAAAATAAACCAAGATCGAAGGTGCGAAAATTATTTCCACCCGGAATTGGTGTTGCAGTAGGTGAAGGAACATAAATTTCATCGGGGTGGGCTTCCGATGATGTCATGTAGTTTCCCTGTATAATGCTGTTTCTAAATTCAACACCACTAAGAATGTTTATTTTTTCTGAAGGAACATACAGTACTCTTGTTTCATTTCTAAGTTGGTTCGAAACCCTGTAATAATAGGAAACATTAATTGTCGGAATCTTTTCAGTAACAAGCTCATACAAATTATATTTGCTGTTATAATAGCCTGAATAAACAGCAAAATTCGTATTACCATCGATGCTATGAAGCCGGTACGAAGCAAGGTTTGTAAACAGCAGTCTGTCATTAATGGCTTTGTTGAAATTAATGTAGAAATATGAATTCCAGGTTATCCATCGTGTA
Organism: uncultured Bacteroidales bacterium; assembly: GCA_964388245.1. Lineage (GTDB taxonomy): Bacteria > Bacteroidota > Bacteroidia > Bacteroidales > M50B96 > JAIOYV01. The sequence goes on along the minus strand of CAYLZH010000058.1, from coordinate 3,221 downwards.
TGATTCTCAGT
>CAYLZH010000058.1:0-3110 GCA_964388245.1 uncultured Bacteroidales bacterium | reverse complement strand
ATGAATTCCAGGTTATCCATCGTGTATGATTCTCAGTAGAGATCCTCGACTTAGTTGTATACCAGGGTAGTGCCCCCTGGTTGGTGCGCCAGGTTTGAATTCCCAATGTAAAATCTTTAACCTGGAGCTTTCCGTTAACCAGCCAGTTGTTAAAATGATTATCAAAAGCAACAGGCACCCCATCGATTTCTGAATTAAAATGAAGACTGTCAAGTTCCTTAACACGTGCGAGCCCCTCACTGGAAAGATGAATGGCAGACGCAACACTATCATCAATATAATCGATTGTATAATACGGCGAAGAGAGTGTATCCAATCCATACTGATCGATATAGGACTGGGCATTGTAAAGGCCCTCGTTTGTTTGTCCGTTTTTTTCGAGAAGTTGCCTGTAAAAGTCATCTGATCCGGGCCCGAAATTCCATTCGGAATATCCTTCCTTATTCAGGTTCATTTCATCTGACTGAAAAACCCTGCCTGTCATCATAAACGAAACATCATTTCGTTTGGTCGCAAAAGTAGCATCGATATATTTAGTATCCCATGATCCATAGTTCGCCTGGATGCTTAGTCCGGTGTTTTTATTTTTACTGATTAAATCAGACTCATTTTTCGTAATAAGATTTATTACGCCAATAAATGCATTGGCACCATACATTGTAGAAGCCGGGCCATAAACAACTTCGACACGTTTTATATTCGAAAGGGCATATTGTCGTGCAATAGCGACGTTATCGGAATTCAGGTCATTTTCTTCGACCCCGTCAATCAATAAAAGAAAGCGGTCGTTACCAGTTGAGCGATAGCCTCGTTGATAAAACAATGCATATCCTGGCCCAGATCCTTTAACAGTACTAAATCCCGGGAGGTCGTGAAATAATTGCTCCAGATCGAGGTAGCCCCTATCGTTGATTTCTTTTTCAGTGATAACAATTACAGTGGCTGGTGCCTCAAGAATGTTTTCGGCCTTTTTCGATACCGATGTTACCTGTATCCCGGCACTTTGTTGTTTTAAATCAGTAATGATTCTTACAAATCGGGGAGGGTCAAACATGTCGGTTTCAAAATTCGACTTAAGCTGAAGTAACTTTCCCGATTCCCTGACAGCTAATTTATTAGAGTCTAATGCAAGATATGTTATCGCCATTAATTTGTGTGCCTGTATCTTTTGATTACTATTAAATCCATGCCTGATACATTCAGACAATATGCCAATAACATCATGAAAATTTCCTGATTCGTATTTTTTCCTGGCTTCATTTAAAGACACATCGCCACAATCCTGCGCAAGCAATGGAATTGAAGTTGCACTGAATATCAATAAGAAAAGAATTTTTTTTAAGTATCTGCCATGCATTATATTAATAATTGTTTGGTTTTATTCGATTGATTATTTACAAGCCGGATAGTATGAAATATCCTTTCCAATGTACTTGTTCCATTCGGCCTCACTTAATTTTCTTGATGTTTGGCCACAAATTTTTGCTGCAAGCATATCAGGATTGATTGTTAAATAACAAACTGATTTATCTGCACTGCAACTTAGCAATGTATTTCCATCGGGCAAGTAACTGATTCCATATACCCACGAATCGTGAATTTCAACAACAACCGGTTGAATATCGGCCTGATCATATTCCCAAATTCTTATTGATCTGTCATAACTTCCTGATGCAAGGTGTTTTCCATTGGGGCTAAAACATAACGATGTAATTGCAGAATGATGACCGGTAAGCTCCTCCGGAGAATTAAACTTCTGATTTGTATTGAATAACAAAATTGTGCCGGTATTTAATCCAACGGCAAGGGTTTTGTCATCGCTACTAATAGCTATCGACCTGACTGTTCGATCCTGAATTTCAATCTTTTGCGGAACTAATTCAGCATCATTTACATCAAATATCAAAACACCCCTCGTGGTTCCACAAAATATCTGGTCGCCTGTTTTACTACAACACACCGAGGTAATACTATTTTCGTTTTTAAATAATATCGCCGGTTCATGATTACTTTTTTCAGAATCAAACTTCCAATAAATAAGCCGACCATCAGTTCCTGTCGATATGAAATTATCAGAACCAGGCTGAAAAACAATATCATTAATAATACCTGTGTGCTGCCGGTGTAATAAGGGCATTGCATTGGGCCTTTTAATATCAGCAACAATAATTTCTCCCGAAGTAGTACCACCAACAACCGTTTTTCCAGACTGATTTACAGCAAGGCAGCGGAATCCGTCATAAGCCTGTTTACCCGTATTGAATACGACCGGCTTTTCATCCTCAGCCAGGCTAACAGATTTGATAGTACCATCATCGCTGCACGAAATCAAGCCATTGAATAAAGATGAGTAAGCTATATCGCGGACGGCATCGGCGTGATGGCGGATTCTCTCCGGTTCGTTCGAAACATCAATCAGGGCATTATAGATATCCGGATCATTCAATGGCCCATGGTTATCATTATTAAATCGATAGGCATGCAATGCAAGCAGGGTGGCAATTTCCAGCTCTTTTGTCCGGCTAAGTTCCGATGCCTTAATAGCAATGGATTTTGAAAGGGCAAGCATACGAAGTTTCTCTGCCTTTTGTTGTGCATTTTCTGCCTTTATCCTATTGTCATCAGCAATTTTTCTTTGCTCAACAGCTACCATCTTTTGTTTTTCTGCTTCATTTTTTGCAATAACTGCTGTTTGCCGGGCTTCTTCAGCTTTTATCTTTTGATTTATTGCTTCTTTTTTCTGATATTCAGCAATTTCCTGCTGCTCAATGGCAATTTGCTTTTGCTCCTCGGTAATTATTTTTTGCTGTTCGGCAATCAGTTGCTGTTGTTCCGAAATCTTTTTTTGAATAACCGCTTCTTTTCTCTGTATGACTGCCTCATTTTTCTGGATATTGGCAATTTTTTCCTTTTTAACAGCCTCCTTTTCACTGGCCTCGGCCTCCGACATAAGTTTTAACGAACCAATCAGAAAAAGGAGGGATATAAGTGAGGCTGTACCTAAAATAATTGCAAACCTGCGGGCCCGTTTGAGATCTTGTTTCTGTTTCAATTCTTTTTTTAAGATCTTCATACTTTCGCTTGTTGTCGCGAAGCGAAGTAAGACGAAG
>CAYLZH010000057.1:0-19934 GCA_964388245.1 uncultured Bacteroidales bacterium | reverse complement strand
AGGATGAGTGCTGATGTATTCAATAACTCCTTTTGTGAGTTTGTTTTTATTATAGGCGGCCTTTTTTTTTCCTCGTTTTTTCTTTTTCATATAATGATAATGTGGTTAAATGAATTAGGATGCATTTTGTGGGCTGTGAACTGGTCAGAGTCAAGCGGTGTCTTAAAGCGGGATACTCACTTTCTAAAACTATGAAACAGAGTTCTTATTTATTGTAGTGTGTTTACTTTCGGTTGTTTTTAATATATGATTCAATAGTTTCAACTAACAATTTCGGATACTGAATCATAATGCTTTCCCTTCTCTCATTATATTTTTATACAATGGAGTTACTACATACTTATTTTTCCATTCTTCTTCCGTATAGACCATTGGACATATTACTTCACCCAATTCAATTTCTAAATCATATAATGGGTATGTTATTGATTCCTCTATTTCATGAGTAATTTTATCTCTATTTAATAGAATTAATAAATCCCAATCAGAGTCAGGTAAAGAGGTTCCACGTGCCCTGGAACCATAAAGTATTATTTTCGCATCAGGATATTTTCCAGTTACAGCCTGTTTTATAGCTCCTAATATCTTATTGGTATTATCCATAACACAAACCTACATATATTTTTTCATATTAGTTTACACAAACCAAATGAAAAAAATTATGAATATCCCGACGACCATTTAATTCTAATTATTGCTGAGGAAGTATACTACATTCTGATATTGATCGGGTTAACAACACACATTTCATTATTCAATTAAAGCCATCTAAATATTTGATTTATTCAAGACCATTCATAGATGAGTCGAGTTTAAAAAGGTAGATTTTCGCTCAAATCAAGGCGGAAATGATTTTTGACCTGCAGTTAACTTTCTGTTAATGAGGAGTCGCAAATTATCGACAACGTCGAGTTGAGGGATAAAGATGCTTTTTAGACCGGGCTCATAGATTAATCTTCCTGCAAAACAAAAGCCACCGGATAATGGTCGCTGAATCCATCAGGATCGTATGAACTACTGGAACTGGGACGACCAAACCTTCTTGGGTCCGGATACCAGCCACCTGTTACCATATCGGGATAAGTAACAATTTCAGTAAGGAAATCACCACCCGGATTGGTTGGTAATTCAAATCCCTGGTTTCCTTTAACAATTCCTTTCGATACTAAAATTTGATCGAACATCAGAGCGAAGTTATCATAATAATAACTACCCTCTCCCCTGGCAAGACTTTGTAAACCAATATTTAGTAATCTCGGTATTTGGGAATTTTTCACTTTTGCTGCTTGGTTGGTTGATAGTGCATATTCGGTCATTGATCTGCTAAATGGTTCATCGTTAAAATCACCCAAAACAACGATAGCCGTATTGGTACCTTTAACCTCGAGTATTCTTTTGTTCCAGTAACTCAGTGTTTCAGCAGCAATTATCCGATAAGGTTCCGACTCATATGTGCCGCCACTTCTTGCCGGCCAATGGTTGCCTATCAAAATTAAATCCCTTTGAGAATTGGTTTTAAAATTTACCTGAAATATGTCGCGGGTGGCCGATCGCTTTCTAACAATAAAACTAAACTGATTAGATGCTGTAAACAAACCTGCATCATAAATAAAAGCGATATCGATGCCCCTGTTATCATCCATATCGTGATGGGCAATTTGATAACTTCGTCCCGGGATGTTCAACTCACTCACTAAAAGTTCCAACACGTGAAGGTTTTCAACTTCACAGACTCCCAGTATATCGGGGCCTGCAGTATTATTCATATATCTTATAACTTTACAAAGCTGCTGAATTTTCAGGTCAAGCACAGCCTGAGTCCATCCATTAAGCTCTGAATTTAGTTCACTCTGCAACCAGGCAGGTCGATTGGGCGAATTCTGGATATCGAATAAATTCTCGACATTCCACCATGCAATGTAGTAGTTCATAGATTGTCAATTATGTTAGAAATTATCGAACAAGATAATATTTTATTTTGTTGTACTATGTATGCATCATTAAAACTTGTCTGTAAGACATTTATAATTATTAAGTTTGCATTGAATTAATTTTTCATTTTAGAGCAACCAAATATTCTCCTGGTATGTCTGATAAGAGAATAAAACTATAGTAGTAGATATGAAGAAAACACTTACTTTATCCGTAATTGCATTGTTAAGTATGCTGATTGTTAATGGGCAGCCCATTACTATTGATAACTCACTTACACCTCAACAACTCGTTGAAGACACACTTATTTCGGGTTGTGTAGATGCATTTAATATAACTTATACCGGTGATGCCGCGCAAACCATGATCGGTTATTTTAATTCATCAGGATCGAGTTTCGATACGATTATGTCGTCAGGGATTGTCTTGGCATCAGGGCCGGTAACCAATGCCATAGGACCAAATAATAGTGGTTCTATATCACAGGGGATGAACGTTCCGGGCGATGCACAACTCGATGCACTAATCCCGCAATCGACCAATGATGCTTCGGTGCTGGAATTTGATTTTATTCCATCATCTGATACACTTATTTTTAAATATGTTTTTGGATCGGATGAATATCTGGAATATGTTAATAGTTCCTTCAATGATATATTTGCATTTTTTCTGTCAGGACCAAGTCCGTTTGGTGGATCCTATTCGAACGAAAACATAGCAATGATCCCCGGTACGACAACACCTGTTTCTATCAATAATGTTAATAATGTTTCTTACCCGGTTTACTATATCAACAATGGAACAGGTGCAACACCTAATAATGAGGCCTTGCAATACGATGGCTATACGGTTGGTATGTATGCAGCAGCAGCAGTTATTCCATGCGAAACTTACCATATTAAGTTAGCTGTAGCCGATGCAGGCGATTCTGCCCTCGATTCAGGTGTATTTATTGAATCAGGTTCCTTTACCGATGGAACATCGGTTACACTTAATAACGTTAATCCGGCCGGTACATTAAACGACCTGTACGAAGGCTGCGAAAGCTTCTATGTATTTACCCGGACCGATACTACCGACCTTTCATTTCCGGTCGACATCCAGTTATCCTTTGGAGGCGATGCTACAATGGGTTCAGACATTACTACTTTCCCTACTACTGTTACAATTCCCATTGGCCAGGTATCCGATACTATTTACTACACAGCCATTATGGACGGCGTACAGGAAACAACCGAAACATTTATTATCAATATTTTAGCAGGTTGTCCATGCGACCCAACACCCACCGGTGATACAATTACCATCTACGATTATGTTGAATTCAAAGCTTCAATAACCAATACCGACTCGATGTATTGCGGAATACCAGCTCCTAATACACTTGATTTAGAAGCCGTTTGTATCAGCCATCCTGCATGGTTTATCGATTTTCTTTGGAGTACAGGCGAAACAACGGAATCCATTACAATTATTCCCCCGCCACCGGGACATCATGACGTTTATTGGGTTGCTATATCCGATCTTTGCGGCAATACTTTAATCGACAGTATTACAGTTGGAGTATCCGAACTTTCAGGTCTTTTGGTGAATACAACCGATGCATTGTGTTACGGTGTATGCAATGGTGTTGCACAGGTTACACCTCTTGGTACGGGCAACGGTGTTTATTATGTCTGGTCCGATCCTGCCCTGGACACCACATTGCTTGGTTCGGTTTATTCGCTTTGTGCCGATAATTATACAGTTTCCGTCACCGACGACAGCTATTGTTACTTTGAACAGAATTTCACCATAGGCCAACCAAATGCCGCACTCGATCCTTCATCAGGGATTTTGCCTGTTGACACAACTTACTGCGACGATCCCGGACAGTTAACCATCACTGCCTTTGCCAACATCCCGGATGTGACTTTCTCGTGGAATGGCGCATCGGCAACTACTAATACCCTCGACATTAGCCCTATTGCAGGCGAGAATCTGTATTATGTCGAGATTGAAGATTTCTGCGGATTAACAGTTTATGATGAAGTAACCATCTATGTTTCGAATGTACAAAGCTCAAACATCAACTATGATGATATTTCCTGTTACGGTGAATGCGATGGATCAGTCGAAATCCTGGCAGGTGGAATACCCCCTTATATTTTCCAGTGGGGTTCAAATAATTCAGGATCGTTTACAACAACTGTAAACAGTCTTGATTCACTTTGTGCCGATACCTTTAATGTAAATGTTATCGATGCAATAAGTTGTGTTTACACCGATGAATTTGAGATTCTGCAACCCGATTCATTCAATTCAGAATTGTGTGGTCTGTTTGTTGCCGATACCATGTGGTGTGGAGTTCAGCCACCTGCACAAATATCACTTGAAGCATATGGAAATCTGAATAACATAAACTACCAGTGGTCGACCGGAGCTACTTCACAAGCTATATTTATTACACCACTACAGGGAACCACACTTTATACTGTTACCATATCCGATAATTGTGGAAATTCCAAAGTAGAGCAGGTAAATATTATTGTTTCAAATATGGCCGGAGTTGACATTACTGCCGATTCAACGACATGCTATAACAACTGCGACGGGACAGTATTGGTTGTTCCACAGGGTGGTAACACCCCATTCGTTTTCAACTGGTCGGCCAATGCAGGAGGATCGGCATCATCAGGAGATATAAGCAACATGTGTATGGGAAATTATGCAGTTACTGTTGTTGATGATGGTGGTTGCGAATTTGTTTCAAACTTTGAAATTACCAGCCCCGATTCCATCCAACATTGCAGGATAACCAACACGAACACGATGTATTGTGGTGTTTCAGCACCACCAACAATTACACTTGAAACCCATGTCAATACAGCAATTGCATATAGCTGGAGTTCTGGTGAAACAACCCCATCAATAACATTTGCACCAATAACAGGCCCGAATCTTTACTGGGTCGATTTTACCGATCTATGCGGAAATGTACACAGAGATTCAATACTAATATCAGTCTCCGATTTTTCATGGGTACAGGTATTAGCCCAAAGCGTAAATTGTTATGGCGATTGCAATGGACAGGTTCAGGTTAATGCTTTTAACGGCATGTCACCTTATACTTACGAATGGAGCCTTTCATCGATAGGAACCACCACTGTTGGTACATTAAGCGATCTGTGTGCTGGCAACTATTCTGTTTCGGTATATGACCAGGCTATGTGTGAAGTGATTAAAGATTTTGAGGTTATACAACCTGATTCCATAACTTTTATGCTTTCTTCACAAGGCTCGGAAGGATTTGTAAATTGCAACGGATTTGCAACAGCCACACAGGTTGCAGGAGGGAACTCACCTTATAGCTACCTCTGGAGCGATCCGAATAATACTACAACATACAATGTACTTAGCCTTTGTCCGGGTACATATACAGTTACAGTTAGCGATGCAAAAGCCTGCTTCTCGGTCGATACGGTTGTAATTGAAAACCTGTTTGCTATTAACGATATTGCTTACGATCAAAACATACAGGTTTATCCAAATCCGAATAATGATGGAAATTTCACCATTTCTTTCGGTCAGTTGGTGCCACATATCAAATTAATTGAGATTTTCGATGTTACCGGAAAATTGATCTATGTAGAAACACCGGATGAATTCGTGAATGAAACAATGAATATTAAAAACGTCCCTGCTGGAATTAATTTACTGCAAATTAAATTTACCGACGGAGAATCAATTGTGAGGAAACTAATTGTAATTGAATAAATAAATTAATAATATATAAACAGCCACTCTTGTTAGGGTGGCTGTTTTTTTTTCAATTACCATTCATTTGTCGTGTAACCAAATCCCTATTTATCAATTTTTGTTACTTCTTTCCAACCTAAGTAATTATCTAAAATATTGTTACTTATGCGAATCAAGGGTTGAAGTTAAATTGTCACGAAGTGACTAAATCTCAATAACCGTGGGTGTAAGCCCACGGAATCTGAAAACCACCCACTCCAGCCACGGAGTGGTTGAACCGCAAAATCAAAGTTCAGCCAACTTCGTGGCTGGATTTTGTTTTGTCCTCGTGCCGTGGGTTTACACCCACGGTTATTCAAACATCAACCTTTCAGGATTTTTCATAATTAAAACTGATAATCCCAACCCTTGATTCGCATTACCTACTTTATTAGTTTATCGAATCACATAATCTCCACACTATTATTCATCCATAACCTTTTACAAGCTAACATAGTATAACACCATATTATTGGACAAATTGATAATCAAAACACATCGGTTATCAAGGATAAATATGGTTACAATGAATAGGTGTCTCTTTTTAACAGGCTTACTTACAGGCCTAATGATTTCTTTTTACAGCTTTTCGCAAAACGATACAATATCAGTATACCCCTATTATCAGAATTTCGAAAATAATTTAAATGGCTGGACCTACTCTGGCGATGTCTCCCCTGTGGGAGAGAATTACTGGCACCTGGCAAAAGCTGATTTTATGGCTCTTTCTGGCAGAAAAGTTTTAGCACATGAAACACCGGCTATCGGATACGACAGCAAAATTTACAGTCCGGTTTTCGATATCTCAAACTTAAACCAACTTTATTTCGAGTGCAGTGCTTTTAATTACATGGGCAGCAATTACGGACCGGGACATGTTACAATAAGCTATTCAACCAACAATGGTCAAACCTGGACCGGATTAGCCAATATTACACAGGATCACCTTCCGTGGACAAAATTTGACTTCACCCTCGACTCTCTCCTGCCTGATTCAAGCATAATTTTCATGTTCGATGGTGGTTTTTTATCAGGCAATGTTTTGGTTGATAATTTTTATGTAGGCGAATCCTTGCCCCAGGAAGATCTTGGCATAAACAGGATTCTAATGCCTTCAGGTTGCATGGAACCAGGATTTTATAATATCACTATCGAACTCGCAAATCCGGGTATCATGCAATTTGCCTATCTTGAATTCGAAACAATATTCAATAACGACAGTGTGGCCTACGACTACTTTTCAGGTGTTATTACACCGGGCGATACCATTCTTTATACCTTGTCAAATGCTATTTATATCGATAGCCTTATCAATAATAATTTTATGGTCAGTTTGGTTTCGGCTTATAATTTCAACACATTCAACGATGATGCGCATTACCAAAACCCATATGTTGGCTCACATGTTCAAAACCTTCCCTGGATATCAGGCAATATGGAAAATTGGATATGTTATGGCCTGCATGATTTTAACCCTGAAACAGAAGGGGCATACATCAGCATTCCGCATCTAAACTACCGGTTTTATGAATCACCTTGTTTCGATTTCAGTAATGCAGACCTGCCTGTATTATCTGTCGAGTATTTCGCCGACTTCACAACTTTTCAGCAAGCTGATATTTCTTTGTTTTATTCTGAAAATAACGGCATTAGTTATATTCCATTGTATGATTTGCCCCTTAATACATCTCCCGATCTCCAGGCAGTGGAAATTGCCCTGCCCGAATTATCATCTAAAAATAACATAAAATTCAGGATTGCATCTTCTATCAACTATGCATATTTTGGCTACGATGCCCAACCTGTAAATTTCTCAATTGTTGACAATACAGGCCTCGATACGCTTGTTTTTGGCTGTACTGACTCTACTGCCTACAACTTCGATCCACAGGCCACATTTAACAATGCAGGGTGTGAATATGCCCAAACTATCGAATTAAATTACGGCTGGAACCTGATTTCGACCTATATCGATCCTGATGTAAACGACCTGGACAGTATCATGGAACCGGTTATCAATTCAGTATTAATTATTAAGGATAAATATGGCCAGGTGTACTGGGCTCAATATGGCATCGACATGATCGACACATTAACTATCGGGGATGGTTACCAGATTATGATGGGAGCCTGGGCAGGACTGACAATCTTTGGTGATGTGATTGAACCCCAATCAACACCAATAAGCATTGCAGAAGGCTGGAACCTAATCGCTTACCTTCGGCAGTCTCCTGCAAATATCATCGACGTATTATCCCCGGTTACCGATCATGTGGTTATCTGCAAAAACAATAACGGACAGGCTTACTGGCCGCAGTTCGGCATAAATATGATCGGGCTAATGGAACCCGGACAGGGGTATCAAATAAAAATGGATTCATCGCTTTTATTTACGTATGAGGCAAACGACAATAGTCTTAACTGGAGTTGTGGGGATCCTGTGTCCGATATTTTTGGGAGTTCATATTCAACAATTGAAATCGGCAACCAGTGTTGGATGGCGAATAATCTGAACACAGGAGGTAAAATAAATTCTAACACCGAACAGGCAAACAATATGGTTATCGAAAAATATTGTTACGATAACGATATCCTGAATTGTGAAACTTACGGTGGACTTTACAAGTGGAACGAAATGATGAACTACCACAACAATGGGATCCAGGGTATTTGTCCTTTTGGCTGGCATATACACACTGATGCTGAATGGTTTGAACTGGAAAATTTCGTTGAACCCGGTGTAAACAATCCTGATGAAACAGGTTTCAGAGGAAACTATCTTGGAAATAACCTGTTGTACCAGGGAGGAACAGGACTCGATATATTATTTGCAGGCCTTACTATCGACAGTAGTTTTTTTGGTATCTCACCCACAACATTTCGATATGGTTTTTATGCCAGTTCAAGTCAGTTCGATTCATGGAACGAATGGGCATGGGCACGCGAATTTCACGAAAACAATCCGGGTGTCAGGCGTGATATATACCCAAAGGATTATGCAATGGCTGTACGGTGCATTAAAACAGGCTTTGAAAATCCATGCCACCCACATCCTGATACATCTTTTATTCATTTCGAAGAAGTTTATATCGAGTCGAACTGGACAACAATAGCAGCCAACAGCCCACTTATCGGAACCGGGCTATGGGAAATTATCGATGGTCAGAGTGGGATTATTGCCGATCCGAATGATTCTACATCCACTTTATTCGGGGTTGTTGATGAAAGCTATACACTGGTCTGGAGTGTTTCAAACGAATGTGGCAACAACACAGATACCGCCATTGTTCATTTTGTTTCCTGTGATGATGGTGATTTGTGTACCGACGATTTTATCAATATCAACATTGGATGCTACCATATTCCAATAATTCCTTCTGTAGCAAATGCCGGCAGCAATCATGCACTCTATGGCGATTCTGCATTTATTACTGCAACGCCTCCGGTAATAGGTGTTGGTCTGTGGAGCATTGCATCCGGAACAGGTGGCTCATTTGGAAATGAGTGGTTTGCCCATACCACTTTTTATGGAATCCCGGGCGAAACATATCTGGCAGTCTGGACGGTTTATCATAATTGTGATACTACACATGATACAATTTCTATCGAACTATGGGACCCAACCCAGTTTTACTGCGGTAACGATCTATTGGACAACCGCGATGGCAAACTCTACAAGACAGTCGAGGTGAACAACCAATGCTGGATGGCCGAGAACCTTAATTACGGCAACTATCTGTCGAACACGCTCTCACAAACAAACAACCAGTTAAGCGAACGATACTGCTACAACAACGACAGCAGCAATTGCGACATCTACGGCGGGCTGTATTCCTGGGATGAACTGATGGCCTATTCCAATGCACAGGGTAGTCAGGGAATTTGCCCCGAAGGCTGGCATGTGCCTTCCGACAGTGAATGGTTTATGCTTGAAAACTTTTTAGACAGCACTATAGCAAATCCATTCGCAACGGGTTACCGGGGCATTAACGCAGGAACCAGGCTAAAACTGAACGGAAGTTCAGGAATGGATATCCTGCTAGCAGGAATATCGTTAGGCAGCGGATCATTTAGTGGAAATGCCTCATCGAATTACGACTATGGAGTTTACGCCACGTCAACCGAAAATAGCACGGGAAGCCTCGATGCATGGATACGCTTATTCGGGGCACAGGAAAACGGAGTAAACCGCTATTACTATGCAAAGAGTTATGGAATATCCTTAAGATGTACTAAAGATTAAATTAGAATTGAAAACAGACTCGCAACCTTGAATCCTGATTTAGTTCGCCTTAAAACATTACAAGCAGTACAGCCAAAGCCACATTTAATGTATGAACTCATAAAATATATTGATAAATTAATTCGTGCAGTTTGTCAAATTTAAATTGTTATTTATCACAAAAATGTTAAATTTGGTTATTGATATGAAATGATAATCATGTAAACAAATCACCCGCTGGCCACGCAGGTTTACACTGATCTTTTCTGCGTATTTCTGCGAAAGCTGCGGGAAACCATAAAAAAATAATAAATCGAAAACGACCATGAAAAAGATAGTAACAATAATGATAATCCTAATGGGAAATTTGGGATGGGGACAGTATCCTATTTTTGATTGGGCAATTGGAATTGGCAACACGAATTTAAATGTAGGAGAATATGTAGGAATAGATGAATCTGGAAATATTTACATAGCTGGAAAATTTAGTGGCACTGTCGACTTTGATCCTGACACCTCAGTAAACTATTGTACTTCTACTGGTTCGAATAATATATTTGTTGCAAAATATACTTCTACCGGTCAGCTTGTTTGGGTTTGGTGTCATCAAGGAAATAGCAATGGAAATTCTTTCCACTTCGATGTAGATCCTCTGGGCAATATGCACATACTTACAAACTCTGTATCATCATCATATATAAACAGTGAAACAGATAGTTCCAAGGCACCTATACTGACATTTACATATCAATATATTAAACTTGAATCCAACGGAATTAATTCATTGACAAAGACATTGCTTTCTTATTCGAGCTACGGTTGGACACCAACAACTTTCGCCTTACGAGGCGACAACTCAGGAAATGCTTATGTTTCAGTTAGACAAGTTGAGATAAATGGGACAACCATGAATATTAATGTTTGTAAGATTGAAAACGGAACTATTAGCTGGACTTTGAACTATGGCCCCTTTTATAGTACCAAAATAACAACAATATACATAGACAATGACGGTTACCAATATTTTAGTGGTACTTTTTATGGTACCGTTGATTTCGATCCCGGACCAGGTATTGTTGAACTCTCATCAATAAATGGTAGTCATTTCGTATGCAAGTTTACACCATCTCATGATTTATTATGGGCTAAGAATTTTTTAAAGACGTCAACCACTATTAGTTCAATGGTGACTGATACCTCAAAAAATCTTTATATAGCAGGATCATTTGAAGACACTATAGATTTCGATCCAGATACAAATTTAATTCATAATATATCCTCAACTGGTAATATGGATATGTTCGTTCTAAAACTTGACTCAGCTGGGAATTTTGCATGGGCGAAAGGAATTGGAGGTATACAATCAGATATTATTACAGGACTAAGGTATAATGCTGATGAAACAATTTATCTATTGGGATCATTTTCTGACACTGTTGATTTTGACCCGGGTCCAGATACCCTCTATCTAAACTCAACTGGCATGGATGATAAAGTTTTTATAAACCTCGATTTAGATGGAAACTTAAATGATGTTTATTTTTTAGATGTTTCCAACAATTACACATGCAATGCCATTGACATTGATATTTCTGGTTCCATTGCATCAACCGGATACTTTTCAGGAACTGCAGATTTTGATCCTGGACAAGGTACTTACTTAATATCCTGCGTAGGCTGGTCTAACATATTTCTAAGTACATACACATTTTCTGATACATTAAATGCGAATTTTTATGTTTCTCAAAACAATGCATTTATTGGTGACACTATCAATTACAACGACATAAGCACTGGTTCACCAAATAGTTGGTTATGGGATTTTGGCGATGGTACAACAAACTCATTGCAGTTCCCTTCTCACACTTATCTGGATACAGGAACTTATACCATATGTTTGATTGTTGCCGATAACTTTGAAATAGATTCACTTATTCTGAATGATAATATCACGATTCTTCCGATAGAGGCCGATTTTGAAAGTTCAACAAATTATGTAAATTTTGATGAATCTGTTCAGTTCACTGATCTAACTAAGGGTAACCCCATTTTCTGGCTATGGGATTTTGGTGATGGAACAACCGATACTATCCAAAATCCTGTTCATTCGTACCAAAGTTCTGGATATCATATAGTGTCCTTAATAGTTTCAGACGGTCTAACTTGCGATACCATAATACACACAGATTATATTTGGGTAAACCCCCAAGTCCCGAATCCATTTTGTGAAGGTGTACTGTTGCTTAATACCCCTTCCTATAGTTATTCTTATGCCAGAATTTCTTCCATGGCTGTTGATCAAGACAAAAGTGTGTTTGCTGGTGGAATATTGGATGGGAAAATTGATATTGATCCAGGTTCAGGAGTTTCTCAGCTTTCTTCAGTGGGACAAACTGATCCAGATATATTAATAGCTAAGATCAGCTCAATTGGCGAATTAGATTGGGCTGACAATATTGGTTATTCTGGTGATGAAAGATCAAACTCCATTGATATCGATCAGTCAGGGAATGTGTACATTTCTGGCCATTTTGAAGGTACGGTCGATTTCGATCCAGGGCCAGGTGAATATAATTTGACAACCCAGGGAAGGGCTATTTGCATAATAAAATATACCACAACAGGGGCCTTAGTTTGGGCAAAAGCCGTTGTTGGAACAGGAAGCGGCAAACCTCTTCATTTAGATATCGATTCGACTGGAAATGTATACACAACGGGTTATTTTAATGGGACACTTGACTTCGATCCAGACACATCAATATTTGAACTTACGAGTAATGCAAGAGATATTTTTATCCTAAAAATAGATACTAATGGGGAGTTCATTTGGGGGAAGCAAATAGGGGGAAGTGGATATGACCTTGGGCAATCACTATCTCTAGATCATATTGGTAATGTTTATGTAGCAGGAAGTTTCAGCGGATCTGTAGATTTTAACCCAGGAGCTGGAATTGACAACATACATGATTCACATGGTAGTTCTTTTGTCTTAAAATTGGATAATTCAGGTAATTACCAATGGGCAAGACCATTTAAAGTTTCATTTGGTTCAATTGAGAATTCGATAATGGATATAGATAGCTCTGGTAATATTCTACTATCTGGACACTTCACAAACACCATTGACATTGATCCAGGTTATGGAACATATAATCTTTCATCCAATGGAGCATATGATGTTGTTATTTATAAGCTTGACACATCAGGAAACGTTATTTGGGCTAGGACGATAGGAGCCAACTTGAATGATTGGACAATATCACTATCATCGGACACAGAGGGAAACATTTACTCAATCATGAAGTTTGAAAATACTGTTGATTTCGATCCAGGCCCTGACAATTATTTTCTTTCGTCCCAGGTTTATGGTGCGTATTGCATCGTAAAACTTGACCATTCTGGAGATTTTGTCTGGGCAAGCAGTATTTCTGGCATCCCGACCTTTCTCACTTTGGATGATAATCAAGATATTCATGTGTCGGGCAACTATTCTGCCGGCACAGTATTTAGCACAGGGCAAAATACCTACAATACGAATTCATCAGGATTATATATCTTAAAGTATTCGCAACAATTCAAGGTCAATTTTTTAAGTTATAATCCAAACACATATTTGGGTGACACAACTCATTTTCGGGATATTACAACCGGCTACCCTTCGAACTGGCATTGGAATTTTGGCGATGGGGATACAAGCAATATACAAAATCCCTGGCATCTTTATGAAAATCCAGGAACCTATACAGTTGTTCTAGAAGCTTGGAATGATACTGAGTACGATTCTTTGTTAATTTCAAACTATATAATTGTTGACTCTATCTCTGCGGATTTTTTAACTTCTGAAATTTCCATAGCTTTAGGGGATACTATATGGTTCTATAACCAATCTCATGGGAGTCAATTAATCATGTTATGGGATTTTGGCGATGGAAGTTTTTCGAGTGTCCAGAATCCAATTCATATTTATCAAAATCCAGGAATATATACAGTTTCCTTAACTATAAATCATGGATCATATTTTGATACTTTAATTCAACAGGATTATATCACTGTTCATACAATTATGGCAGATTTTTCAAGTTCCGATTCATTAATCTCAGTTGGAGACACAATTCATTTTAGTGATCTATCATTAGGCACACCAAATAATTGGTTTTGGGATTTTGGTGATGGAAATTCCGATACAAGTCAAAATCCTACACATGCTTATCAGGATACAGGAACCTACTCTGTTACATTAATAATAAATATCGGTAGTTATTTCGATACTTTGACATTTGATAATTATATCCATGTACAGGAATACCACGCTAATTTTACGGCATCCGATCAATTTGTGATGATTGGAAATTCAGTCCAATTTACAGATTTGACTGTCGGGATTCCTAATTATTGGTTATGGGATTTTGGTGATGGAGAAACTTCATTAAATCAAAATCCATCTCATGCTTATCAGGATACAGGATTTTATACAGTTTCATTATTGACAGCAAATCAAACAGATACATCGTTTTTTGAATGCTCAGATTATATTAAAGTGATTCCCAATCCAGTATTTCCTGGTTGGTTCTATACAAACACAGGTCAAAACCATACCATACTTGTCCCGACCGGTTCAGTATCTGTTGATGGTCAATACTTAGGACCTGGAGATATAATAGGTGTATTTTATATAGCCGACAATGGTTTACTTGAATGTGGAGGATATACAGCCATAAATATTCAGAATCAAAGTGTGGTTGTTTCTGCCTGGGGTGATGACAACTCGACACCACAAAAAGACGGATTCGCCTCTGGTGAGGAATTTCAATGGAAAGTATACAGGGTTTCGGAGAATACAAATTATAATGCAATAGCCACATACATGACAACAATGCCACATGGAGGCTCATATATAACCAATGGCATGAGTGGCATAAACTCTTTGATTACAATAACCGGGTGGTATCAAACTATTGAACTATTCCAATCCTGGAATATTATTTCAACTTATATCGATCCACAAGAAAACAATCTCGACAGTATTTTCGACCTGGTAATAAACGAATTGATTTTGATGAAAGACGAAAACGCAAATGTCTATTGGCCTTCTTTCGGAATTAACGGAATCGACTCCCTCGTTATTGGCAAAGCCTATCAAATAAAAATGGCCTCCCAACAAACCTTAACAATCTCAGGCACACAGATAGACCCGGCTTCAACTCCACTTTCGCTACCTACGGGATGGAGCCTGCTTGGCTATTTGCGCGATACACCAGGTGATATTACAGCTTTGCTAAGTTCAATTGCATCCGAAACCATCATGGTAAAAGATGGCGATGGTGCTGTCTATTGGCCACAATTTGGAATTAACCAGATCGGCAATATGCAGCCTGGCAAGGGCTACCAAATTAAAATGAACTCGGCACAAACATTTACCTACCCGGCAAATTCAGCAAACATGAAAACAGCAGCTCAAACTGCAATAACAAGCTCCCGGCAAATCAAAAACACAGGCAACAACATGACCCTGGGATTACCAGCATCAGAATTCGAAGCAGGCGAAGAAATCCTGGTGTTTAGCAAGTCCGGTTTGCTTGTTGGTGCTTCAGTAGTTCAGGACGATTTTACAGCCATCACCACTTGGGGAGATGATGAAACTACTCCTGAAATTGATGGCTTGCAGGATAATGAAGAGTTCATTATTCAACTCGGAAATGGAGAAATCCTTACAATAGATAATTGGATAGAAGGCGATAACCATTACCAAACCAACAAGATCGCAGTGGCATCCTCAAGGATTGAATTTCCATTTACCAATTTCATTCTATATCAAAACATCCCCAATCCCTTTACCGGTGAAACAGAATTTTCGTTTTACCTGCCCGTGGAATGTCATGTTCAATTTGAAATATTCAACATCCTTGGTGATCGTGTTTGGGAAATGCCATCAATAACAGAGACAAGGCATGCCTTATCTTTACAAGCCACTCCCATGCCACCTGGTAAACACTCATTAAAATTCGATGCGAAGCATCTGCCGGCCGGAACCTATTTCTTCCGGCTAAAAACATCCGGATTCGAAAAAACGCGAAAAATGATAATCATGTAAACAAATCACCCGCTGGCCCCGCAGATTTACGCTGATCTTTTATTCGTTTATCTACGAAAGCTGCAGGGAACCATTAAAAAATAATAAATCGAAAATGACCATGAAAAAGATTGTCTTTACTATTATTGCCCTGGTTACAATTAATCTTGGAAGTTCACAGGTTCCTAAGAACTATGAATCAGGTAATAAAAATTCAACAGTGCTAACAGGTGGAAATCAATCGATTCACATGAATCCGGCATTAAAACAAATGTCATCAATTCAGGCGGATTCACAAATCATCATCCTTCCTGCAAGCTGGAGCATCTTCTCCACTTACATTCAACCTTCTCAACAGGGTATTGCTGATGTGGTAAGTCCGGTTTTACCAAACCTGCTTATTGTTAAAAACTGGGACGGGCAGCCTTATTGGCCGCAATATGGTGTAAACCTGATTGGTGATATTGTACCAGGCCAGGGATACCAGGTAAAAATGGCTACGGCCGATACTCTTGTGATTGAGGGAATCATCATCGGGCCTGATACACTTCCTATTATCATCCAGGTTAACTGGAGTATTATAGGGTACTTGCGTACAACACCGGCACCGGTTGAAGAAATGCTCTCCGGCATAGCTGGCAGTGTTATTATTGTTAAAGATGGAAACGGGCAATCGTACTGGCCCCAGTATGGTGTAAACCTGATTGGTTACATGCAACCAGGTCAGGGATATCAGATAAAGATGACTGCAGAAGACACGCTTACCTATCCGGCAAACGACACAACTGCTACGAGTTTTACATGTGGTTTTCCAATAAGCGATTACGATGGCAATATTTATAATACGGTACTTATTGATAGCATGTGTTGGATGCAGGAAAACCTGCGCACCACCCACTATGCTGATGGAACCACATTACTTGACGGAACAAATGCAGGAGATATTTCGGGAGATTACATCAGCAAATATTATTTCGATTTCAATAACGATACTGCAAATACTACAATTTATGGTAAGCTGTATACCTGGGCTGCGATGATGAATGGAGCTTCGGGTAGCAGTAGTGTTCCGAGTGGCATACAGGGTGTCTGCCCTAATGGTTGGCACGTTCCGAGCGATGATGAGTGGACTGACCTTACTGATTATTTTGGAGGTCTGACAATTGCGGGAGGTAAGCTAAAGGAAGCCGGTACTGAACACTGGAGCAGTCCCAATACCGGTGCAAGCAATGAGTCGGGTTTCACCGCCCTGCCTGGTGGATATCGATATAGCGTTGGCAGTTTTGGTGGATTAGGCCATTTTGCGGAATTTTGGACATCAACCGAATCGATCAATAACACATCATGGTTCAGGACATTATATTTCCAAAGCAATTCAGTTATTCGTGGAAACGACACCAAGGCTTTTGGCTTTAGTGTCCGGTGTATCAAGGATTGATTTGTCAGGATTAATCCAGGAATTAATTACAAATTTTGTCTACCGGAATTGATGAATCGTGGTTAAAGGAGCAAATATTCTACAATTTGACCGGCACATGAAATTCTGTACTTTTGCACATTATGAAATTAATCCGGTATGGAATAACACTAAAGCGCTTAACAAGCGACGACCTTGAATTGCTTCGAACCTGGCGAAACTCCCGGACGGTAAATCAATATATGGAATACAGGGAGTATATCACCAGGGAGATGCAGGAAAAATGGTTTCAAAGCATCGATAATCCTGATAACAATTACTACATCATCATTTATAAAGATGAAAAAATAGGGATAATAAACGAGAAGGGATTTAGTCGGTTTGCAGATCAAACTTCTGAATCAGGAATATTTCTTGGCAATGAAAAATACCGAAACACCCATATCCCTGTCCTTTCTTCATTGATACTGCTCGAAATAAATTTTTTCTTCCTGGGCGGAAAAGAATCGTATATAAAAATACTGAAGAACAATGAAAGTTCAATTAAATACAACATACAATTAGGTTATGAGCTATGCCCTGACCAGGATCAAGTAGAGAACCAGCTATACGTTTTAACAAGAGCAAATTTCATCAGAAAAACTTACAAAATACGTAAAGCTGCTCTTCGGATTAGTGGCGATCCAAACATGTATGTTGTATGGGAACCACACGATTACGAAACCGGCATGGCGCAGGAATCGGAAGAATTATTCGCAAAATCAGAGCTTCATTCCGATGATAAATGGGAAAACGGTTGCCATATCTTCTGGTCGCCTGTCGATGTTGATAATCCGCATATCAGGCAGGTAAATCCAGAGGAACAAACACCATATAAATATTTTTACAGGAAGGATAATCAGAAATAAGTTACTCAAATGGTGTGCAAATACATTTGATGATTTGTATCTGGTGAATTCCTTTACTATTTTTCGCCTTATATTCGAACAATGCTTGTGCTACAAAACATATCGAAATCATTCAAAGAATTCAGCTTAAGCAATATAAACATTGAAGTTGAAACTGGTGAATACTTTGTTTTGTTGGGAGAATCGGGAGCTGGAAAATCAATTATCCTTGAATTGATTGCCGGATTGTTGCATCCAGACACGGGAACTATCCTGCTTGATGATAAAAACATTACTTCGGAAAAAATTCAACACAGACAAACCGGCCTTGTATTTCAGGACCACGCAGTATTCCCTCATCTGAGTGTAGCCGAAAACATTGCTTATCCTATGAAGAATCAGAAATTCAGAAAGGACAAGGTAAAGCAGAAAACTGAAGAGCTGGCAAGCGAAATGAGCATTTCACATTTACTCGATCGCAGACCTGATTCACTAAGCGGAGGTGAAAGGCAGCGTGTAGCACTGGCCCGCACATTGGCTTTAAATCCAAAATTCCTCTTACTGGATGAGCCTTTTGCATCGTTGGATGTTCAATTAAAATCAGAACTTCGTACACTGTTAAGGAAAATCCATCGAAAGGGGATAGGCATTATTCATGTAACGCACGACTACGAGGAGGCTATTTCGCTCGCCGACAGGGTCGCAGTATTACATCAGGGAGAGATCATTCAATCGGGCAGTCCCGACGATGTTTTTAAAAATCCAAAGAACCGCTTTGTGGCAAACTTTGTCGGAGTAAGAAATTTTTTTCCAGCTACTTTGCTAAAACCAAACGATGAAGAAGAACGGACAGCAATTATAAATCCTGAAGTATCTTTTAAACTACTTTCGGGCCAGGATGCCGGAGAAGGATTTGTATTTGTCAGAAGCAAGAATATAATAATTTCTGAAACACCGCCTGCATCGAGCGCATGCAACGTTTTTAAAGGAACAGTCCTCGAAATTTCCAAAGATATCAGAGGGTATGAATTAGTAGTCGACATAGGGATTCTTCTTCGGGTGGTAATAACACGTCGTTCGATGCACCGCTTTAATATTGAAAAAGGAAATTCCACCTGGCTATCGTTCAAGGCTTCAGCCATTAGATTTCTGAAAAAATAGCCTTTGTCAATCTCCTATATAGGCGAAACCTTATTTTGAGGTGCTGGGCAAAAAAATAAATTGCAAAATAATCGAATGTAGATTTTGATTTGCTGTTGGAACTGTAAATAAATCTATGATTTAATAATGATATCAATAGCAGCGAAGTCTTTGAAATTAATTTTTTATCCTGCATTTCTTACAAAGCACAAAAATTAATTTTCACTTTTTCAATAGGTCCGTCCTTTAGGGCGGGATTCAATAATTATTATTCACCCCCCTTCTTCCTTCTGCCAAACGCTATGCGTTTGGCAGAAGGAAGAAGGGGGGGAAATATTATGCTATTTTTTTTCCCCGCCCTAAAGGACGGGGCTATTGAATTCAATTTGTGAAATAACAATTTTCTTATTATAAAACAAGCAGAAATATCCCCAACACCTATAAATGAGATATAGCCCCTATAAAAATTAAGTGCATTATCAGAATAAT
>CAYLZH010000056.1:17701-19967 GCA_964388245.1 uncultured Bacteroidales bacterium | reverse complement strand
CGATGATGTAGATAAAATTGGACAGGGCCGGGTATGGAGTGGCGCAAATGCTATGGAAATCGGCCTTGTTGATATATATGGAGGCCTGGAAAAAGCAATCGAAATTGCTGAAGAAATGGCAGGACTCGATCATTATAAATTAGTTGAATTACCTGAACAAAAGGATATTGAAGCAATAATAGGAGAATTAACAGGAACCGTTAAAGCCAATGTTCTTGAAGATGAGCTTGGTGAAAACATACGTTATTATCAGTATATGAAAAATGTTCTTAAACAACAAGGTTTACAGGCTCGTGTACCCTTCGAGTATCACATATATTAGTATTAAAAAAAGTATAAAAAAAAGAAAAGTGAAAAGAGGCTGTCCGTAGAAGGGCAGCTTTTTTTTTATCGAACAGATTGTTTTTTTTATCAAACATATGTCAATACCTTTAATACTTCACAATTCAAACTGATTTTTATCATTGTGTAAGCACCTAAAAATTACGAACTTTGAAAAAAGATGGAAGTTTTATTTGATCAAAAAACAATATTATGGATTTACGCGAATGGAAAGATGAATATCACCTGAACATAGATAGAATTGATGAGCATCGTAAAAAATTTCTCGATATTATTAACATGCTTATCAAAGTATCAAATGAAAGAAGCTGTGAAGAGGAAATTTCCCTGGTGTTTTTCAGATTGATATACTTCGTTGAAAATTACTTTATTGAAGAGGAATCAATCCTGAAGGAGCACAATTATCAAAAGTTCAAACAGCATAAAGAGGCCCACAATATTTTTATTCGCGATATAATCAAACTTCAAGACGATTATCAGAATAATGATAAAAAAATATGTGTTCGCTTATTGGATTACTTGCAAAACTGGTTCGATAAGCATATTCTTGTTGTCGACAAAGAGGCATTTAAATCTTCGCTTTTAAACGAAACAAATTCATGATTTGCAGTTCATTTTGGTTAGATCAAATTTTAGTACCTGATTCACTTTATTATTTCTGAAAATCAAACCATATAGGTAAGAACTTTGTTTTTTTAGATCCTACGCTATATTTTTTAATACATTTGCCAACAGGTTTTGGTGCAGTATATGCCGAAACTTGTAATTAAGGTTAGATGAATTGATGAAAAATATGGACGAAATAGTTCCTATAGCAATACCAGGCACACACCAAAGGTTTTTAGCCTATTTCAAAAAGTTATCAATACCTGTGAACTCAAGCATTCTTGACGTTGGAGCAGGGCACGGTGCATTCACCAAACAGCTCTTTGAAATGGACTATCGTGTTTCAGCATGCGATCTTTTTCCTGAGATCTTCAGGTTCGATAAAGTTGAATGTAAAAAAGTTGATATTACCTCTGAATTCCCCTACGATGACAATTCATTCGACCATGTTTTAGCTATCGAAGTTACCGAGCATATTATTGACCATGAGATGTTTTTTAAGGAGATACTAAGAATTTTAAAACCGGGTGGTTCTTTGTTTATTTCTACGCCAAATATTTTATCAATAAAATCAAGACTCCGTTTTTTGTTTAGGGGATTCTTTTATAGTTTTAATGAACTCGATCATGGCAATCATGATGGCCTTCAGCATGTTACAGCGCGAACAATCGATCAATACACTTACATTGCGAAAAAACACGGTTTTAACAAAATTACATACGAAGTTGATAAACTTCAAAGTACTTCCAGAGTAATCTTACCACTGATTTATCCTATTATTTTTCTGGGAATAATACTCAAACGAATTCCTGTTACACATAATAGAATAAAATTGCTTCTGGGCAGGATATTATTTGTACGTTTTCAGTACTAAATATCATTTTCTGATAAGTTATTTTTCATCTAATTGATAGTCAGATCAAATAATAAATTTGATTGATTCTATAATTGAAATTATTCCACATTTATTCAAGGGATATTCTGTGATGAATTTTGTATTTAATACATAATTTCATATGTTTGTATCGAAATATATCAAAACGACACATATAACACAGACACATGCAAGATATGATCATTTTAGGTTTCATCATTAATGGGGTAAAAACCGGTTATGAGATAAAAAAGGTGATGGAAATTAGTACTAATAGTTTTTTCAGTTCAAGTCATGGAAGTATTTATCCGGCCATGAAACGTCTTGAAAAATCAGGATTTGTTGACATTGATGAAAAAACCGAAGGCGGAAGGCTTAAAAAGATTTACACATCAACTCCAAAGGGAGATCAGGAATTTTTAAAGTGGCTTGATGAAGATATCC
>CAYLZH010000056.1:0-17691 GCA_964388245.1 uncultured Bacteroidales bacterium | reverse complement strand
TTGTTTCGAAACCACGTATGGAATCGCTGGTAAAGATTTTCTTTTTCAACCATCTTCCTCTTGAACGACGTAAACAATTGTTGCAAAACTATATAGGTAGAATAAACAAGCTTCTTGAAACACTACAGGAGTTAGAGAATTCATTAACAGATAAGAGGGTAGATTACCATGTTTCACAAACTCTTAGGTTTGGAATTGATTATTATGATTTTAAGAAGTCATGGTTCAGTAATTTGCTGAAAAATGAAGATGAGGTGCAACTAAAATGATAACTTAGTTTCTTTAATCAAAAACTAATGAAATAAACATGAACACAATGAAGACGATAAAGCTGATTTCAATACATCTATTTACTTTCCTAATAAGCATTTTGTCAATAAGTGCTCAAAATGAATTTACACAAACCATTCGGGGAGTTATTGTCGATAAGCACTCACAGGTTACCTTACCAGGTGCAAGTATTGTTCTTTTAGACAGCGATCCACTTTTAGGTATTTCGTCGGACATGGAAGGGAAATTTCGCTTCGAAAATATACCTGTAGGCAGACATAGCCTTAAAATATCGTTTATGGGCTTTGAACCTGTTGTTATTAATAATGTTGATTTGGGTTCCGGTAAGGAGCTCGTGTTGCGGATCGAAATGGAGGAGCAGGTGATAACTACCGAAGAGGTGGTTGTGTTTGCCAAATTCAGAAAAGATCAACCCATAAACAAAATGGCTACTGTGAGTGCACGCTCTTTTACAGTTGAAGAAACGCAGCGCTATGCCGGAAGTTTGGGTGATCCTTCACGGATGGCAGCCAATTTTGCAGGAGTTGTTTCATCAAACGATCGGAGAAATGATATTGTGATCCGGGGAAATTCACCAATGGGATTATTATGGAGGCTCGAGGGTATCGAAATTCCAAATCCAAACCATTTTGGAGCAATGGGGACAACAGGTGGTCCAATAAGTATGCTCAATAATAATTTGCTAACAAATTCCGATTTCTTTACCGGTGCCTTTCCGGCAGAATATGGAAATGCTCTGGCAGGAGCTTTTGATTTGCGAATGCGGACCGGAAATAATGAAAAACATGAATTTGTAGGTCAGATAGGATTTAATGGATTTGAGCTTGGGGCAGAAGGACCGTTTTCGAAATCAGGATCATCCTATTTGGTAAATTACCGCTACTCAACCCTCGATGTAATGAAGAAACTTGGATTGGATTTTGGAACCGGATCATCAATTCCACAATACCAGGATCTATCGTTTAAAGTTGATATTCCCGGAACAAAAGCAGGTCATTTTTCAGTGTTTGGGCTAGGCGGAATCAGTTATATCGAGTTAGATAACGAAGAGGGCTGGGGCACCGAAGAGGTTTACACAGAATATGGATCGGATATGGGTGTTTTTGGTGTAAACCATCAGCTTTTCTTTAGTAAAAAATCAAGGATAAAAACTTCTGTTTCATTATCGGGATTTAAGACCAGTACATTGGTCGATTCGCTTTATGGCGATAATTATGAATACTCCTACGACTATTATCGTTCGGCGTTGGCAGAGACTAAATTTTCTGTGTCATCGCAACATATTTATAAGCTTAGCGCGAAAGATAATTTTAAAACAGGGATAATTTTCGATCATTATTATGTGAATTATATCGATAGTTTTCTCGATTACGAGATAGGTCGATTCCGAATACTTACTGAAAATAAGGGAAGCTTGGACATGACACGTGCTTATAGCCAGTGGCAACATAAATTCTCAAACAATCTGGTATTGAATTCAGGAATTCACTTTTCATATTTTCACTTTAACAACGAGGCCTGCCTGGAACCTCGCCTTGGTATGAAATGGAACTTTTATGGAAATCAAGCCCTGAATTTTGGTTATGGATATCACTCGCAACTTCAGCCAAAAATGAATTATTTTATTCAGACACGCCTCGACAATGATACATATATCGAAACTAATAATGATATGAAGATGTCGCGTAGTCAGCATTTTGTTGTTGGTTACGACCGGCGGTTAGGACCAGATTTAAGGATGAAACTCGAAGGCTATTACCAGAACCTGTTGAATATTCCTGTTTCACAAACCTATACAGCTTTTTCGATGTTAAATGCAGGCGATTTTTTTGCTATTCCACACATCGACAGTCTTATTAATGAAGGCACTGGTAAAAATTACGGCCTCGAGCTTACGATCGAGAAATTTTTCTCAAAAGGATATTATTTTCTCGTAACAGCATCAATTTACGATTCTAAATACAAAGCTTACGATGGCATTGAAAGGAATACCACCTTTAATGGAAATTTCATTGTAAATGCGCTTGGTGGATACGAATTGAAAGTTGGTAAACATAATGCCCTGGTCATCGATATTAAAGCAGTTTTTGGAGGAAATAAGCGATTTATTCCTCTCGATTGGGAAGCATCAATCATAGAAGGCGAAGAAGAATACGACTGGGATAATGCTTTCGAGGAACGATATCCCGATTATTTGCGTGTAGATGTTAGATTGGGTTTTAAGCATAATGGAAAACACCTAAATCAGGAGTGGGCTCTCGACATTCAGAACGCAACCAATAATAAAAATATCCTGGTCGAAAGTTTTGATTTCGATGCTGAAGAACCATGGAAATCTAAAATGCACAAGCAATATCAAACAGAATTGTTTCCAATGATGACCTACCGGATTTTCTTTTAGAATATGTTTCTTTCATGATAAATGAATGTTACCTATTTGAATTAATGTTCTGTAATGCATGTGAATAAAATTGTTAATTATTTGACTGACATTCTTTTGTTTTCTGAAAAACAATATCTACTTTTGCAGCCCAATTAAGAATAGGAATTTTAAGAATAAACAAAATGAGAAAAGGAATACATCCGGATAAATACAGGTTGGTAGTGTTCAAAGACATGTCAAACGATCATCAGTTTATTACACGGTCGACCGCGCCAACGAAGGATACAATCGAGGTAGAAGGTACTAAGTACCCATTGATAAAACTCGAAATTTCGAATACATCTCACCCGTTCTATACAGGTAAGATGAAGTTAGTTGATACTGCCGGACGAGTTGACAAATTCATGAGCAAGTATCAGAAACATTTTGATAAGAAGAAATAGTTCAGAAATCACATGATAATAAAACCTCGTATTCACGAGGTTTTTTTATGCTTGATAGTTTTATTTCTTCATGAATATTCAGGCTAAAAGATTAGTTTTATCAATCGAAATTTCAAATAGCAGAAGGCATGAATTATATTCTATTTGACAACCGGTACCGGAATCATCTGTTACCCTTAACATTTACACGTCCCGTTTGTGAACTCAGGGTAGGTATTGTAACCGTAAAAGAGAAATGGGAGCATTTCCTTGGAAGCCCGTGTTCTTATCATACACAAGATTATCTAATTGAAAAGTTTAAGCTGAAAGTTGGAGAAACAAATCTGCTTATTGATGGATCCATAATTCCCAATTCCGAATTAATAGAGTCAATAAATATATTGAAAGAGGATCAGGCTTTGGTATCCGAAGATGATGTTATTGCCATATGCATGAATAAAGAGAATTTGGCGTCTTTTGATCCGTCAAATATTTCAGGTTTCGAACAAGTTGAATACAAAAACAGTTTTTCCCACCTGCGCTATCCATATGATATTTTCAGGTTAAATGGCGAGTGTATCATTCAGGATTTTCAATGGTTAACTTCGGATAGGTCATCCGTATCATTTAGCCAAAGCAACCAAATAATTGAACCTGAGAATGTGTTTATTGAGGAAGGTGCCCGAGTGGAATGTGCAACAATTAATGCATCGACCGGTCCGGTTTACATTGGTGCGAAAGCCGAAATTATGGAAGGATCGGTAATCCGTGGACCCTTTGCTTTGTGCCACAATTCAACCGTAAAGCTATCAGCAAAAATATACGGACCAACAACCATAGGTCCCCATTCGAAAGTAGGAGGGGAGTTGAATAATGTGGTTGTTCAGGCTTATTCGAATAAGGGCCACGACGGATTTTTGGGAAACTCTGTTTTGGGTGAGTGGTGTAATATAGGGGCCGATTCAAATAATTCGAATCTTAAGAATAATTATTCCGAAGTTAAACTCTGGAATTATGTCGAGAACAGATTTAAGGGTACCGGGTTACAATTCTGTGGTTTAATTATGGGCGACCATTCAAAATGTGCAATTAATACCATGTTTAATACCGGAACTGTGGTTGGTGTTTTTGCCAATATTTTTGGTTCCGGATTTCCACGAAATTTTATCCCGTCTTTTGCATGGGGAGGGCCGCAAGGAAATAAGGTCTATAAAAAAACAGCCGCATTTTATGTGGCAAAGCTGGTCATGGAGCGGCGAAATATTGAGTTTGATAATGTTGAAAAACAGATACTTGAGCATGTTTTTGATGAAACAGAAAAATACCGGAACTTTTAAGCTCCTGTCCGGATTTATTTAAAAGCCATGTTACAAAATATGACAATTTTTGCAGTGTTCAGGGAATGGCATAGGACTTGTCTTAATGGCCAGCTGCAAGAAATTAGTATTTATAAATGACAAGCTGACCAGATTACTGACAAGCTTGCGAATTGATACGACTAAATTTTTTTTTTTTGAATTGAGACTATGGGATCATCAGCATATGGATTATCTAAATTAATGGGAGGGGAAACTGAGTTTATTCCAATTATTCCCGATGGGGATGAAGAAGCGTTGAATACACTTGATGTGCCTGACGTACTGCCTATTCTTCCTTTACGTAACACCGTTTTATTTCCGGGGGTAGTTATTCCAATTACTGTCGGCAGGCAAAAATCAATCAACCTGATTCGTGAATATTATCAGGGAAGCCGGATTATTGGCTGTTTGTCACAAACTGATCCAAATATTGAGGAACCGGTTAGCACCGACTTGTTTAAAATAGGTACTGTTGCCCAGATTGTAAAAATCCTTGAAATGCCTGATGGCGTGTCAACAGTAATTATACAGGGAAAGCGCCGCTTTAAAATGGAAGAAATGCTTACTTCTGATCCGTATTTTAAAGCTAAAGTTTCGTTGTTGAAAGAGGTAAAGCTGGCAACGCCATCTGAGGAATTTAATGCAATAATTGGATCACTTAAAGACCTTTCATTGAAGGTTGTACAGCTATCATCAAATATTCCTCCCGAGGCCTCCTTTGCTATTAAAAATATTGAAAATCCTGTATTCTTAATAAATTTCATTTCATCAAATTCTGATTTGAATACCGAAGAAAAGCAGAAGCTCCTTGAAATTGAAGACTTACAAAAACGAGCCGTACAACTATTGGAATTTCTGACCCGTGAGATTCAGATGCTTGAATTGAAAAATGAAGTTCAGGGAAGAGTACGGGAAGAAATGGACCAGCAGCAACGTGAATACTTCCTTCATCAGCAAATGAAAACCATTCAGGAAGAGCTTGGTTCAAATCCGGTCGATCATGAAATTGAAGAGATGAAAGTGCTGGCCGAGGAAAAAAAATGGGACGATACAGTTGCTGAGGCTTTCAATAAGGAAATTGCAAAATTGCAGCGTACAAACCCTGCGGCGCCTGATTATTCTATTCAATCGAACTACTTGCGTACCCTTTTGGAATTACCGTGGAATGAATATACTGAGGACAATTTTGATCTTCCTCATGCACAACAAATTCTTGAAGAAGATCACTTTGGCCTTGAAAAGGTGAAAGAAAGGATTCTCGAACATATTGCTGTATTAAAACTTAAGGGTGACCTGAAGTCGCCGATTTTATGCCTGCATGGCCCTCCGGGAGTTGGAAAAACTTCGTTGGGTAAGTCTATTGCACGGGCGATAAATCGGAATTATGTCAGGATGTCGTTGGGAGGATTGCATGATGAATCGGAAATCCGTGGGCATAGAAAAACCTATATTGGTGCAATGCCTGGACGAATTATTCAAAATATTAAAAAGGCAAAATCATCAAACCCTGTTTTTATCCTGGATGAGATTGATAAAGTAGGTAACGATTTCCGTGGCGATCCTTCTTCAGCTTTGCTTGAAGTTTTAGATCCTGAGCAAAATAATGCATTCTATGATAATTATATTGAATTAGACTACGATTTATCGAAAACCATGTTTATAGCCACAGCAAATACTGTGGGAACAATAAATCCTGCACTTCGCGACCGGATGGAAATGATCGATGTAAGCGGATATATTGTTGAAGAAAAAGTGGAGATTGCCAAACGGCACCTGATAACAAAACAACTCGAAGCACATGGTGTAAAGAAAAGTGAATTGATCTTTCCGAAAAAAATGATCGAAAGCATAATCATGAATTATACCCGTGAATCGGGTGTACGGGAATTGGACAAAACACTTGCGAAAATATGTCGGTCAATAGCCCGTAGAATCGCATTCAACGAAAATTTCGATAAGAAATTGAATGAGGATCTGTTGTACGAAATATTAGGCCCGGTAAAATATTTAAACGACAGCTATCAGGGCAACGAGTTTGCCGGTGTGGTAACCGGTCTTGCCTGGACAGCAGTCGGAGGCCAGATCCTTTTTGTTGAGACAAGTTTAAGTAAGGGAAAAGGCAACCTTACTTTAACTGGAAACCTTGGCGATGTAATGAAAGAATCGGCAGTTATTGCACTTGAATATTTAAAGGCTCATTCGCAGTTGCTTAATCTTTCGCCAGAGGTATTTGAGAAGTGGAATGTTCATATTCATGTTCCCGAAGGAGCAATTCCAAAAGATGGGCCATCGGCCGGTATTACTATGGTTACCTCAATTGCATCGGCATTTACCCAGCGAAAAGTAAAACAAAATATCGCTATGACCGGGGAAATTACATTGCGTGGCAAAGTATTACCAGTTGGAGGGATAAAAGAAAAAATTCTTGCTGCGAAACGTGCGAATATTAAAAAGATCATGTTGTCGGATGATAATAGAAAGGATATTGACCAAATTAAGGATATCTACCTTAAGGGACTCGAGTTTCACTTTGTTTCGACCATTATGGACGTACTGGATTTTGCGTTGCTAAAAGATAAAGTGAGTAAACCGTTGACAATCAAATAATATTCTTAGGTAAATATTTTCGCAATACCAGCCTTATTCGAAGTTGTCATAAAACCGTTGTTGACCAGGTTTATTAAGTAGAAAGACAATTATTACAATCGCGAAAATCAATAGACTCTGCTGCGACCGGCTTAGAAAGAAGGCAATCAGGTTGGCAATTCCGGCAATTTCGAAAGTGGCAAGTTTTAATATCGTAGTATTTCGATACAACTCTATTTTTTGGTTTTCATTATGAATCGATTGTGATTGCTTTCCTTTCTGTGAGAAAATGTAGTACCCGGCCGGAACAGCAATAATTGTAAGTAACAAGGCAGTTGTATTAATGATATAATCCGTTTCCTTGTCGATTTCGGCATCAGGCGAATAGTAATTAATCAGAATTAAAAACAGGGCACCAAGCATTAGCTGGCCAAAGAGTAATGCGAGATAGATAATGTTCAGTGCCTTTATGGCCTCAAACAGTTTTTTATTATTAGGATTTGTCATTGTTTTCCTTTGCTTTCATAAATTAAAAACAAATATCTGAAAATAAATCGACAAATTGGAATAATGTTAGGGCCTTGAATGTTGATTAAATACAACTACTGATTATGATGGATATCACCAGCCGGGCCTGAAGGCGTCTTCGATATGTTCTAACTCATGTCTCTCGTTCTGGAAAATTATCGTGATTATATCGAACTGGATATCTTTATCATAGTCATATATTTCGATATAATATTCAGCAGCATTAAATAAGTGTTTTTGTTTTTTCAGGGTAATTGCATCTTTTGGATTTTCAAAATATTCGCTCGATCTGCTTTTTACTTCCACAATTATTAAGGTGCTGCCTTTTGTCGCTACAATGTCGAGTTCAAGTTTTTTAAAATGCCAGTTACGATGAAGTATCTCGTAGCCGTTTTTCAACAGATATTCAGCGGCAATAATTTCTCCTTGTTTCCCTAATTCAGTGTGTTCCGACATGATTTGTGACATAGGTGGTAATACAAAAGTACGGATAATAGTGATGAGATGGGTGGTCCCCTTTTATGTTTCTTTTAAATATCTTTGCCAAAAATTTTGATAAATGTACAAGTCAGTAATACGCCCAATCCTATTCTTGTTTCAACCTGAAACAATTCATAAACTTGTTTTCTTTGCATTAAAGCTTACCAGGTTTGTACCATGTATTCCCTTAATTACGAGATTGTTTTTTCTATATAAGCACAGAAATCTCGAGAGGGAAATTTTTGGGATTAAGTTTCCGAATCCTGTCGGGCTTGCTGCAGGACTTGACAAAAATGCAGAATTACCAGTTGTTTTTGGTAATTTAGGTTTTGGATTTGTCGAGATCGGGACAGTTACTCCGCTTGCCCAGCCTGGAAATCCTCAGCCCAGAATATTTCGACTGAAAAAAGACAAGGCATTGATAAACAGGATGGGTTTTAATAATGGAGGTACTGCCACTGTAATCAAGAATCTTAAAAAAGGGAAATCTAAAGTTATAATTGGTGGAAATATTGGTAAGAATAAAATAACTCCAAACGAAAACGCCTTGAATGACTACATCATATGCCTCAATGAATTGTATCCCTATGTCGAATATTTTGTTGTGAATGTAAGTTCGCCTAATACTCCAAATCTCAGGGAATTACAAGAAAAGGAACCACTTAAGCGGATACTCTCAGGATTAAAAGATGAGATGGCAAAATTTTCTTTATCGAAACCAATATTATTAAAAATTGCTCCTGACCTCACTTTCTCACAGGTTGATGATATAATTGAAATTGTTCAGGAAACCGGAATCGATGGTTTGATTGCAACAAATACTACCATTTCC
The DNA here is from genome assembly GCA_964388245.1 of uncultured Bacteroidales bacterium. Classification (GTDB taxonomy): domain Bacteria; phylum Bacteroidota; class Bacteroidia; order Bacteroidales; family M50B96; genus JAIOYV01. The sequence continues at coordinate 8,811 of CAYLZH010000056.1, read as the reverse complement.
AGAGAAAATATTACATACCCTAAGCAATTTATCGAAAATATTGGAGCCGGTGGATTAAGCGGATCACCTCTCTGCAACCGGTCTACTGAGATAATAAGATATATTTCAAATAAGACAAGTGGAAATATTCCTATAATCGGAGTGGGAGGTATTTTTACACCATCCGATGCTATTGAAAAACTAAATGCAGGGGCAAGTCTTGTTCAGATTTATACAGGCTTTATATATGAAGGGCCTGCCATTGTCAAGCGAATAAATAAAGGTATTGTTCGTTCAATCCAGCAATAATCCGAAACATTATCTGCATTTAAATCTTTTAAAAATGAAAAATTACAAGCATATCTATTTCGACCTTGACAGGACACTATGGGATTTTGAATCGAATTCGAAAGACACCTTTGTCGATATTATTGATAAATACAATTTACTTCATCGTGTAGGATCCATTGATACCTTTTTAGTTTCATACCGGAAATATAATGACCGCCTTTGGCTTCAATACCGCGAAAAGAAAATTGAAAAACGTATTCTGCGCTGGAAACGGTTTTATCTGACAATGCTTGACTTTAACATTGACGATATAGAGCTGGCAAAGCAAATAGGCGAAGATTATCTGGATATAAGTAAAACCAAGAAGAAGTTGTTTCCATTTACGCATGAGATTCTGAACTATCTCCATAAAAAATACGAATTACATATTATCACAAATGGCTTTGAAGAGGTTCAGTTTTCGAAGCTTGATAATTGTGGTTTACGAAAATATTTTACCGAAATAATTACTTCAGAGAAAGTAGGTGTTCAAAAACCCAAACCAGAAATATTTGAATTTGCATTGCAGGCAGCAAGTGCAAACAGTAGCGAGAGTTTAATGATTGGCGATGATGTTGAAGTGGATATTAAAGGAGCAAAGAACCTGGGTATCGACCAGGTACATTTTAATTTTATAAGGCAAAATCCATCAACAAAGGCTACCTATGAAATAAAGTCACTTTCAGAATTAAGGGACATTCTATAAAGCAATTATCATTAGAATTGATTTGACAGTGTGATGCACCTCTCTGAAAAAGTTATTCTGGAAAAATATTGGCAATGCTGATTTAAGTCTTTAGCTTTTTCTTCTTCGCAGCTGGAAACAATACATTGTTAAGAATCAGTCTGTAGCCCGGTGAGTTCGGAAACAGTTTTAACTCGGTTGGTTTTTCACCTACACGATGCTGATAATCTTCCGGGTCGTGTCCACCAAGATAGGTCCAGGTTCCTTTACCGAATTCGCCATGGATATAGCGGGCCTCACCGGCTGATTTGTTCTCGCCCATTACAAGCACATTTGGTTTTACGAGCGATTTCCTGAAAGCAGTTGTCTGTCCCATGAATCCTTTTATCAGGGTGCTGTGGTTTTGGCACAACATTGTTGGGACCGGATCCCATTTTGCTGAAAAATCGAACAAAGAAAAATAGTCCTGTTCCTTTTTAACCTTGCGCGTTTCGGTTACATCAATGTCGGAGAATTCGTAATGCATTGGATTGGTTATCAATTTAAAATCGCGAAAAGCAAAGGTTTGCGAATAATCGAGCTTGCTTTGTGCGTGAGGATCGGCCGGGTCGTGATCGAACATTTTTTCACAGATATCAGTATGATGGGCCGACAGACAGATATCGTACGAATCGGTTGCTGAACACATGGCAAACATAAATCCTCCGTTCAAAACATATTCCTGGATTATGCTGGCCACGGCAAGTTTAAGCTCCGATACTTTCTCGAATCCGAGTTTTGCAGCCATGGTTTCGTTATTTCTAACCTCCTCCTGGTACCAGTTCATGTGATGAAATGCAGCATAAAATTTTCCGTACTGTCCTGTAAAATCTTCATGGTGAAGGTGTAACCAGTCATAATTAAAAACTTCCCGGTTGATCATTTCTTCGTCGTAAATTATATCATAGGGGATCTCAGCATATGTAAGGGCAAGGGTTACTGCATCGTCCCAGGGTTGTTTGCTTTTTGGTGAATAAACTGCAATCCGCGGCGCTTTTTCAAGCTTAACTGCATCCATGTTTGCTTCGGGCGATGCTATTTCAGCAAGAATATGTCCTGCTTGTACATCGGCAATAATTTCGTTCGATACCCCACGTACCTGACATTCAGTTTCTATATCTTTATAAAAAGGTATCAGGAAACTTCCTCCCCGGTAATTGAGCAACCATTTTACTTCAATGCCATTTTGAAGTGTCCAGTATGCAATACCATAGGCTTTCAAATGTTCACGCTGCGAATTATCCATAGGAATGAGTAGAAAAGCAGCCTGAGATTTAAATACCACCAATAGGAGGATCACGAATAATATAAGTCGCTTTTGTGTTATCATAATGTAGTTTTTTTATCCATGTAAATTGAAAACAGATGAATTACAAAAATGTTATTTCAATTATTAAAACGGTACTTCTTCTTCGAAGTCAGTATTTCTTGAAATATCACTATTGTCAAATGTTTCGGCGGATTCGAGATCGGAATTTATTTTTGATGATTTTGTAATTTGATTCATAAAAGCATCACTGCCATCATAATCGAGGTCAGTGAATTTTGCTATTTCTTTCTGAAATTTAAGTTGAACATCGCCTACTGCACCATTTCTGTGTTTGGCAATAATTATTTCGGCAATCCCTTTAACCGATTGGCCATTCTCATCGGTTTCAAATCCATAATATTCGGGCCGGTGGATCATACAAACAAGGTCGGCATCCTGTTCAATTGCACCGGATTCGCGGAGGTCCGATAGCTGGGGCCGCTTTGTACCACCCCGTGTTTCAACCGACCGGTTCAACTGCGACAAAGCAATAATTGGAACATCCAGCTCTTTTGCCAGTGCTTTTAATGACCTGGATATAATACTTACCTCCTGTTCCCGGTTTCCTTTTAGGTCGCCGCCGGCAGTCATCAACTGCAGATAATCAATAATTATCAATTGAAGATTATCATGCTGCTTTAACAGGCGCCGGCATTTTGCCCGTAATTCAAATATTGATATGGCAGGGGTATCGTCAATAAAAAGAGGTGCTTTGGTGAGGCTTTTTATTTTGTCGTCAAGTTGGACCCATTCATAAGGTTCCAGGCGCCCGTTTCTAATTTTTTGGCTCGGTAGTTCCGATTCGGCACTGATAAGCCGGTTAACCAATTGAATTGATGACATTTCGAGCGAGAACACAGCAACTCCCCGATTATGATCGACAGCCACGTTTCGGGCAATGGACAAAACAAAAGCTGTTTTTCCCATCGATGGCCGGGCGGCAATAATTATTAAATCAGATTTTTGCCAACCTGAAGTAATTCTGTCGAGAGATGTAAAACCCGAAGGTACACCACTTAATCCGTCTTCCTGTTTTCCGGCCGCCTGAATTTGTTTGATGGCCTCGTTTATAAGAGGACCAATTTTTTGGGTTTGCTTTTTTATATTTCCTTCGGCAACCTGAAAAAGTTCCATTTCGGAAAATTCGAGCAAATCCAGTACATCAATACTTTGGTCGAATGCTCTTACCTGAATTTCTGATGAGACCCTGATAAGTTCGCGCTGGATAAACTTTTGGGCAACAATTCTGGCATGAAATTCAGCATGAGCACCTGACGTAACGCGTCGTGTAAGCTGGGTAATATAAAAAGGACCGCCAACATCTTCGAGTTGTCCTTTTTTGCGCAATTCTTCTGAAACTGTTAATATATCGATTACCTCTTCTTTTGTAGAAAGGTCGATAATGGCCTTGTAAATTTTCTGATTTGTTTCCTTATAAAAGCTTTCAGGTTTTAATATTTCAACTACATTATCGAATGCATCCCGCTCAAGCATAATAGCGCCAAGAACCGTTTCTTCTAATTCGACAGCCTGTGGCGGTAGTTTGCCATATTCTACATTCAACTTATCAACGACCGTTGGGTTTTTATGTGTTTTTGGTTCAACCATATATCAGGATATTAATTTCTTAAGCCTATTATCAAACGGAATTAAAATAATATTGATGTGAACTCTGGATGTTTAATGGAGATGAAATTGTCATGGTTTATCCCAACTTTTCAAAGTTTTCCCCGGTTTTAAAGCATTTCCATAGTATAGAATTGATTCACAGTTGTTTATTTCGATCTCTGTTTTTCATAAAAGGGCAATAAAATTACAAAATGCAATCCGGACATTCATCGTTTTTCCAGAGAAGTTATGAACAAAAAAAAGGCTGCCCACACAAGACAGCCTTTCTACCTGTATTTAAATATTTTATTGTATCACAATTTTCTGAATTGCATAGTGTTCCCCATTAAATACCTTTAGGAAATAAACTCCTTTTGAGTTGTTTTTCATGCTGATATTTTCAATTAACTCACGACTTCCATGGGTTTGACTGGTTGATATTACCCGGCCATTAATATCAACTATTTCATACGATATGTCGGCAAATGTTTTATTTTCAACATGCAAAGTAAATTCTCCGTTGCTTGGGTTTGGATAAACATTCATGCTCTGATAACTTTGTGCAAGTTCATCGATCGATATTAGTGTGATTGTAACATCATCTGATGCTTCGCAGCCATAAATATCGGTGATTGTTACCACATATGTGAAAGTTGTAGGCATGGCCATAATAGACTGTGTTGTTGCTCCTGTGTTCCATTGGTAGGTTTCGAAAACTCCGGCATCAATCTCAATTGAATCCGGTATTCCTGATTCAATATCAGGACCTAAATCAACTTCTGGTAATCCTGCATGAACAACCGTAATGTGCAGTGTGTCATTTTCTAACTGGCAATCGGGATATTCACCACTGCTTTCTTCGAAATGCAGGTAAGCAAGTATATAATATTCTCCCACTACACCAATATTACTTAAGCTGTCTACACTTGGTATTTCGAAGGTAAGGCTGTCGCCTGGGTTAAAATCGACCACCCGGCTGTCGAATATAGTTGAACTGTTTGCATTTCCAAATTTTGCATAAAAGCTTATTTTGTCGGTTGGAGCAAATACCCTTGTAGCCACGTTTTTATACTGAAGGATAAGTGGCTCCGAACCACTTAAAGTACAATTGGATAATGGTGATAAGTGTTTCTCAAGCATCACATCTGTTCCGCCGATATATAGGTCATCCAATCCTTTGCAACCATGAATATTAGTTACAGTAACCGCATATTCACCATATCCGGTGGAGGTAATTGTTTGAACCGAATCAAATGTATTCCATCCGTAAGTTGTATATCCAGGTCCTGCATTCATAATAACTGTGTCAGGCTGACAGGTTTCAATTGCTCCCCAGGGAGTAAGCTGGTATCCTGCAGCAATATCAATTTCAGGTAATGCATGTACAGTAGTCGAAAGAGCGGCTTCATTGACACAGTATACTGTATCCTGATATGCAACCCGCATTGAATCGTGGGTATAGGTTACCGTAAAGTTTCCTATTACATTTGGAGTGAACACATTGGTTGTTGTTCCTCCTGAATAATCGCCGCCATATGGTAGCCCGGTAAGTACTGCCGGATCATCCAAACGGCAATATTCCGGTTCAAGGCCGGTTAATGTAACATTATGTAAATTAAAAATCCGGATATTTTTTGAAGCCACATCAGTACATCCGTTCATGTCAGTATAAATATAAGTTAATGCATGAACACCTGGAGTAATCTGTGTTGGATCCAATTCGCCACTTGTTGTAACACCAACACCCGTGCTAATTGTAAACCAACCATTGGCGGGATCTCCTTCCAGTTGTACAACTGAACCGTTTTCACAATAAGCCCTCTGAAGGTTTACAAATTCGGCATTTGGTAATGAATGAACTGTAAATGTTTCAATCGGACTTTCATCATAACAACCGAACTCGTCGGTATAGGCATACTGGACAGTGAATGAACCTGGTGTTAATGGCGCAAACTCTCCTGTAAAGGTATCGACATAATTGCCCCAAAACTCACCGCCTGCAGGGTCGCCAATAAAATCAATGGTATCGTACTGGCAAACATCGAGCGAAAGATAACCGGAAAATGTAGCCTCAGGCAATGCATAAACTGTAGTATGCATGGTATCAGCACCCATACATCCGGTAGCAATATCAAAAAAATTGTAAATTACTTCATAGGATCCGGCACACACAAAAGGAAATCCCTGAGGGCCAATAAGCATATTATCTCCTTGAACACCTGGCCCTGAAAAGGTACCACCGGCCGGTACTCCAGATAACTGAACAGGAGGCGAATTCGGGTAACAACAATAACTTGTATCGAGTCCGGATGCAATTACTAATGGCAATTGCATGTTTGTTATTTGGGTAGCGAACATGTTATCTGTGGTATCTGCATCGTTCGCATATATTATCTTAAACATCACATTATATGTTGAATCGGATTGTGTTCCACCGACATATGAATAGGCAGAGAAGTCTGCGGTCTGGGTAAATGTCAAATCAACAGTATCGCCAGGATTAACAGTGGTTGTAAAAGTTTCTGTTACCCAGGTTTGTCCGCTATCAACCGAATAAGACAAATCGAAAGGCTCAGAAATTACTCCTGTTGAATCATTAGTTACGGTAACGGTCACCGGCTCGTTTGGAAGTAATCCACAACTTGTGAGTGGCCCGGCCCATCCGACGGCTTCAAGGTTTAATGCGCTGAAAAAATGTGCTTCTGTTATTCCTGTCATACCATTTGTGGCATATGTACTATTGTTTGGAAAAACAGGACTATAAACAGCTTCGCCATCTCTAATAAAAGTATCTGTTCCAACAACATAGAGTATCTTCCACTTAAACACTTCGCCAGCTGCGAAACCATCGTCGCCCACATCGGCTCCCCAGGCTGTAATATTTGTTGTAACGCCTTGCCACAAATTATAGCCTCCACATTGTAAATCGCCATTCGACATTTCGTAAAACACACCTAACCAGCAATTTGTTGTTTGAGCAGGGAGTCCATCAACTGTAACAAGCGTAGTGTTCTGAATCAGGATTGTATGATTTTGATTTGTTATTGTAACATTCCAGTCTGAAGGCCACTGTGCAGTTGCCTCATATGCAAACAGGGTTATAACAATCAACGCAAATAATCCTTTTAGAGTAGAATTCATTTTCATAACTAATTATTTTTGTTTCTGATCTTTATTATTTTTTGCAAATATATTCATTTTGTGATGTTGTCCTACCAATCACATATCCAATTGATGTAAAAAACTGAGATTTGGATTTATTTCATTTACAGCATTCGCCATAATATGTAATGAGTGTTGGTTAATTATAAAGTCATTCGTTATTAAACCCTGACAATTAAATGCATTAGCAGGTTGTATCAGTCAATGTTTTTTTTTGTTTTTAACAATTTTGTTACATATGAGTGAGGAGAGGATTAAGTGTTTGGGGAATTAATCATCTGAACCTTCGAAAAAATATTTACTGAAATTAACGAGGAACAATTTGTCGGTTGCCCGTGTGATACCGGTGTAAAGCCATCGCAGGTAATCAATCGAAAGCATTTCATCGTTAATAAATCCCTGGTCTAAATATACATGTTTCCATTGGCCTCCCTGCGCTTTATGGCAGGTTACTGCATAAGCAAATTTTACCTGTAGTGCATTATAAAACGGATCCTCTTTAACTTTCGCATATTGTTTCGATCGTGTTTTTTCATCAGCATAATCTTCCATAACCGAATAAAACAATTGTTTATTTTCATCTGCTGATAATGATGGTCCTTCGTGGCTAAGAGTATCAAGAATAATTTTGGCCTCAATCTCGATATCATTATAATCGGGCAACCTTATCCAGACATTTGCAAATCGAAGACCATATCGTTCTTCATAATTTATTAATCGGATAATTTCAGCAATGTCGCCATTGGCAATAAAATTAAATTGATTTTCGTCGGCCAGCCAGAAATAATTGTTTTTAACAACCATCAGTAAATCGCCGGTCGAAATATCCTCATCGCGCCAAAGAATACTATTTCTGATTCCCTGATTGTAATTATTTGCTCTTTTGTTCGACCGGCAAACTATCATAGTCTCATGGGTGCCAATATTGTCGTAACTTTCGGTAATGCTTTCGATCAGGTCTTCGCCAGGAATTCTTACAATATCCTTGAATCCCTCAAGATCGAACTTTGGATAATCAATTCGTTTATTGTTTATCATTTGCCTCACAATAAACGAGTTTTTCAAGATCCCCGAATCTAATGCCTGGCGCACTACATCGGTTAATTTTGCCTTGTTAGTATCAAATCCGAACGAAACAAGTTCATCGAAATCAAGTGCAGGGCTTATTGCTAATCCAACAGGTGGAAGTTGGGCTTCGTCGCCTATTAACAACAGTTTGCAATTTTGGCCACTAAAGACATAAGCATATAAATCTTCTAATAGATATCCGGATCCGAAAACATTTAGACCTTCCGATTTATTAGAGATCATTGATGCCTCATCGACCATAAAAAAGGTGTGCGAATGTGGATTAAAGTCAAGCTCGAATCTGCCAAAACCATCTTTGGCCGATTTCTGTCTAAATATTTTCCTATGAATAGTCGAAGCTGGTTTACCTGTATAAAGCGACATAACTTTCGCAGCCCTCCCTGTAGGTGCCATCAACATCGAATTCAGTTTAAATTCATCAAGCGTATCAGTAAGAGCTTTTATTAAAGTAGTTTTTCCTGTTCCTGCAAATCCTGTTAAAAGAAAAACCTGATTTTTATCAGCAAAGCTAATAAATTCACTAAGCAATCTTATCGCTTCTTTCTGTGTTTCAGTTGGATGAAAGAGAAGTTTTTGAGTAATTTTATTTTCGATATGGAATTTAATCATT
>CAYLZH010000055.1:0-20041 GCA_964388245.1 uncultured Bacteroidales bacterium | reverse complement strand
TTGTCATTCAATAGTCATTCGTTGTCATTCATCGTTGTTTACCTACTGTCGACTGTCGACTGCCGACTGAAGACTTCCTCCAAGCATTGCTTTCAACTCTTCAACTTCAGCTTGTAAACTTTCCAACTTTTCAACTTTTAAACTCAACTCCTGGATTGCCCCAATGCCGGTGGAGAAAATATAGTCGTAGTTTACGACCCGGAAGTCATCGACTTTTTTGCCGTACACAAAAATGCTTTCGGGTGTGCCATCTAAATTTACTGCAAAACTTTGGGCAGAGCTTACCTCGGTTACTTCGGTATCAATTTGTCCGGCAGGGGTGATGAGCCTGAGCTGGTCGCCTTTTTGGAGCTTGTGCTCTTTCGGGGTTTCAATGATTGTTTTGTCCCCATCGTTTTCAATTTTTGTTGCCAGTACAAAAATATCGGGCACAAATCCGCTGCTGATGTTTACTGCTTCGGGCAGTACTTTTTCTACCTCCTGGGCAATAAAGCCCTTTTGTTGCTTTCTGTCTTTGGAAATGCTGTCGATGTAGTTGTAATGGGTAAGCCTGAGTTGCTTTACTTTTTCGAGATCGGTAGAAAGGTTGCTATTATTGATGTTGGTTTTTATGCGTTGGTCGGAAACTGCGTTGAACTCCGAGGCCATTATCCGGTCGGATGCCTTAATTGAATAGGGGTTCGATCCACTTCCTGTTCCCGTGGTTCCGCTTGAATTCAAAAAACCGTAAGAATCTGACAAGTTTGAGCTCCCGTTTACTTCTAGCGGACAGGTAGGGGATGATGTGCCAATTCCTACATTTCCACTTCCATTTACGGTGAGACGTTCGGTATTATTGGTTAAAATTTTTATAGCAGCATTGTATTCCTGGCTGATTGAAAAATTATTTTCTGAATTTAAATAACCCAGGCGGGTTTTTATAGTACCACCGTCTTGCGAAAAGATCAATTCCGGTTGGTCGCCTTCTCCATTATTATCTGTATCGGCTTCCAGCAACAAACTTACATCACCTGATCCGCTTATATGAAGATTATCAGTTGGGTTGTTTGTGCCAATACCGATATTGCCTCCATCTTCAACAAAGATTCCATTACCACCGTCATCATAAAGCTTCAGCCCATCCCCATCAATTGCCCGTACCTGGTCAGTAGCAGTGTAATCACCATCTGTCTGCAAAATATTCCCGTCAACTTCCAGCTTTTGCGAAGGTGTTGTTGTACCGATTCCAACTGTGCCATTGTCTTTTACAACAAATGAACACGCCTCGTAATAGGAAGTAGCTACATAGGTTTTAAATCTGTTATCATACGATGAATTAAGATTTCCATCTCTAGACAAAACCCCTCCATTATATGGGTTGTTGTCATGATAATCTAAGTGCCATTTTGTACCGCTCACTTCAACAGCAAAAGTATATTGTTGGGAAACAGAAACCTGAATAGAACTTTGAAATGTAAAACTAACATATTCAGAACCAGAATCGCTTCTGCTTACTGAGTTTGATGTACCGATAAGAGTCCCTGCCGTTCCCTGCCCCTGATATATTTTCATAATAAATGTACCACTGGAAGATCCTCCATCCCAAAGATCTACTTTGCTCAGGTATCCGCTATTACCGGCTGTAAATGACTGCCATAGTATTGTGAATACATAAATAGCGCTATTAGAAGTTGTTTGTTGTTGGTCAACTGCTTCGTTAACAAAAGTCCCTCCCTGCTGAGAAACCTCTAACAAAGCTGACGGTGATGATGTGGCAATTCCTACTTTGCCACTGTTTGCAACCATCATGGCTGTTGTGGGATTTATGCCGTTCCCTGGGGTACCCATAGAAGCAACTTTGAATTTTATTTCCCCGCTGGTAGTCCATTCGGTTGCACTGGAAGCGGAGGAATTTGAATACACATATTGATCTGTGGATGCATCATAATCAAAATTGTATCCCATAAATAAATTCCCACCACTAAATACTCCTATACTTCTATGATCCCCAAAATCAATATATCCTCCATCACCGAATCCACTTCCAATTCTAAAAGCTTTGTTTGTTCCGCTAAGGGCCGAACCTGATATTTCTAATGTTGATGTAGGAGAGCTTGTTCCTATCCCCACATTTCCTGAGTTACGGTAAATATTTCCATTACTTGCAGCCCAATATGGATCTGAGCTTGACCAGCTAACATTTCCGCTACCATCTGTTATGAGCTGTTGGCCATTTGTTCCATCGTTTGAAGGTAAAGTATAAGCACCGATTTCAACTTTTCCATTTCCTTTTACAGCCATTCTTAAAGTACTATCGGTAAAAAACTGAATATCTTCATTATAGGTTTGAATTATTGAAAATGAATTTTCCTCGTTGAAATTTCCAAGGTAGGTTTTTACAAGGCCCCCATCTTGCGAGAAAATCAATTCCGGTTGGTCTCCTTCGCCACTATTATCGCTATCGGCTTCGAGCAACAAGCTGACATCTCCACTATTTCTGATATGCAGGTCTTTTTGAGGATCATCGGTTCCGATTCCAATATTGGCATTTTCATCAATTACCACGGCCTCAGTACCTGCCACATCAAAACGTATATTATCCTCGTCGGCCAATTCTTCTACCTGTATTTTGGTGTCGCCATCGTCATCGGCCATGCCGGAGGAGGTAGCTCCAATTTCTACCCAGGCTGTGCCATCGTAGTACCAGAAACTTTTGGTATCGGTATCGTACACCAGGAGGCCCTTATCGGCAGCGGCACTCATGGTTATGGCTGTGCGCTCGGTGCTTGTCAACCTGGGGATGAGCACCCCCTTATCGTTGCTGCCCGGTTTTACTTCCAGCAGGGCATTGGTGCTGGTGGGGGTGTAGGTGTTGTCGTCGGTAATTATTACGTTTTGGGCTGAAATACCAGTACTAAGTACTAAGTATAGAGTACAGAGACTTAGGATTTTAAAGAGATGTTTCATGCTTATATTTTTTAGTCATTTATAGTCATTCAATAGTCATTCAGTTGTCATTCAATGGTCATTTGGTTGTCATTCATTGTTGCTGTTTGGCCAAAAAGGGTTTTGATTTCAGACATGTCAGATTTCAAAGATGATATTTCAGCTTTGAGTTCTTCGTTTTGTTTGCTCAACTCCTGGATTGCCCCGATACCTGTGGAGAAAATATAGTCGTAGTTTACGGCCCGGAAGTCATCGACTTTTTTGCCGTACACGAAAATGCTTTCGGGTATACCATCTAATTTTACTGTAAAACTTTGGGAAGAGCTTACCTCGGTTACTTCGGTTTCTATTTGTCCGGCAGGGGTGATGAGCCTGAGCAGGTCGCCTTTTTGGAGTTTGTGTTCTTTGGGTATTTCAATCAGAGTTTTGTCTTCCTGCTTTTTGATAGTTGTTGCCAGCACAAAAATATCGGGTACAAAACCGCTGCTGATGTTTACGGCTTCGGGCAATATTTTTTCTACTTCCTGGGCAATGAAGCCTTTTTGTGATTTCCTCTCTTTCGATATGCTGTCGATGTAGTTGTACTGGGTAAGCCTGAGCTGCTTTACTTTCTCCAGATCGGTAGAAATGTTGCTACTATTGATGTTGGTTTTTATGCGTTGGTCTGAAACTGCATTGAACTCAGATGCCATAATACGGTCGGATGCTTTAATGGAATAGGGATTCGAACCGCTTCCTTGTCCTGTGGATCCGCTCGAATTTAAAAAACCGTAAGAATCTGACAAGTTTGAGCTTCCATCTATTTCCAGCGGACAAGAAGGTGAAGCGGTGCCAATACCTACATTCCCGGAATGATCTAAATAGAGGATATTGTCCGTATCATCAGAATGGAATTTTAAATCCTGGGTCAATGCACTAAAGGTCATTTTAAAATGTTGACTGGCTTCATCATCATCATCGAAAAGTTTGATGCTTGCTCCATATTCCCCGTCAATCCCAATTTTCAGGGCATCTTCGCTGGCACTTGTGGCAAGGGAACCTAAGTGCAGCTTTGCGCCGGGAGAAGTAATTCCGATACCCACATCTCCTCCGTCTTTTATAAATATGCCATTGCCTCCGTCATCATATAGTTTCAAACCATCACCATCGATTGCCCGTACCTGGTCGGTGGCAATGTAATCACCATCGGTTTGCAGGATATTGCCGTCCACTTCCAGTTTTTCGGATGGAGAGGTAGTACCGATTCCTACTTTGCCATTTTCTATTGTCATACCGTGTACTGCATTGATTGGGAATGTTCCGTTTTGAGTACCATCGCCGGTATAAAAATCAATCGTATTACCTTCAGTTGACGAACTATGGCGGGTCCGGATAAATTGAGGGTAGTGTGCATTGCCGTCGTATCCAAATGCAATTTGTGTAAAGTTGTTTGATCCGGTAGAATTATCACCACTGTTTAATCGAAGAATACCTTCAGAGGAGGTTCCGGCAATTTCGAGCTTTGCCCCGGGATTAGAAGTTCCTATGCCTACATTGCCAGTGCTTCTGTAAACACTTCCTCCATTTTCTGACCAATGGTTGGCTGTTGCTGACCAACTAACATTTCCGTTACCATCTGTTGTGAGTTGTTGGCCATTTGAACCATCTGTAGAAGGTAATGTGTATGCACCAATCTTTACCTCACCGGTAACCTCCAAGCTTTTTGATGGGTTAGAAGTACCAATTCCTACCTTTCCATCGGCCTTTATAGCCATTCTGAAAGTGCTATCTGTAAAAAATTGGATATCGTCGTTAAAGGATTGAATAATGGAAAAGGCATTTCCTCCAAAGAAATATCCCAGGTAGGTTTTTGCAGCCCCTCCATCCTGCGAGAAGATCAGCTCAGGTTGGTCAGTTTCAACACTGTTGTCGGTATCGGCTTCGAGCCACAGGCTAACATCCCCACTGCTGCTGATATGCAGGTTTCGCTGAGGATTATCAGTTCCGATACCCACATTCCCGGTACTTCTGTAAATATTCCCTCCATTTGCGGTCCAGTAACCACTACCACTGCTTGTTGACCAACTAACATTGCCGCTACCGTCTGTAGTAAGTCTTTGCCCATTCGATCCATCAACAGAAGGGAGCGTATAAGCTCCGATTTTAACTGCTCCAACCACCTCCAGTTTTTCAGTGGGTGTGTTTGTGCCAATGCCCACATTTCCGTTTTTCAAAACAGTTACAGCATTAGCTCTGTTATAAGCATCAGATCCAATTCCTATTTCAAAAATTGGATCAGTGTTTACCCAGCTTGTCGAAGCTCCACCGCCAATATTATATCTTCCAATAGCAGTTGATGAATAAGATTGTGCCCTGGAGCCAAGTCCCATGGCTGTTGAAGTGTTGCCACTTGCTAAGGCATAATATCCCATGGCAGTTGATTTCTCGCCACTTGCATCTGTAGAATATCCCATGGCAGTTGAATAGGCACCACTTGCAGAGGTACCTGCCCCCATGGCAGTTGAATAGAGACCACTTGCTTCTGTATAATATCCCATGGCAGTTGAATAGTCGCCACTTGCTGTGGTATTTTCTCCCATGGCAGTTGAAGAGTTGCCACATGCTGTGGTATTTTCTCCCATGGCAATTGAATTCTCGCCACTTGCTAAGGCATAATATCCCATGGCAGTTGATTTCTCGCCACTTGCTTCTGTATTATATCCCATGGCAGTTGAATAGGCACCACTTGCTGTGGTATTTTCTCCCATGGCAATTGAATTCACGCCACTTGCTATGGTATTTTCTCCCATGGCAGTTGAATAATGGCCAAAGGCAAAGGTATTTCGTCCAGTGGCAAATGAATAGAGGCCGATATTTGCATTGTCCCATTGAGTACTGTTAACACTACCTGCACGAAAAGCAGCCTTTTTAGGATACCAAACCATACGTGTGCCGGCTCCAGATATGCTTAGATTGTTGCCGCTATTATAAGTACCTTCTGAAATAAAACCTTCAGTTCCTACAATATGTAAATCTGCAGCAGGGCTGCCCGTTCCAATACCAACTCTACTGTTATTGTTAATAACAACAGATTCTGCTCCTCCAACATCAAATCGGATCATGTCTTCATCGGCCGATTCTTCTACCTGTATTTTGGTGTCGCCATCATCATCGGCCATGCCGGAAGAGGTAGCTCCAATTTCTACCCAGGCTGTGCCATCGTAGTACCAGAAACTTTTAGTATCGGTATCGTACACCAGGAGGCCCTTATCGGCAGCGGCACTCATGGTTATGGCTGTGCGCTCGGTGCTTGTCAACCTGGGGATGAGCACCCCCTTATCGTTGCTGCCCGGTTTTACTTCCAGCAGGGCATTTGTGCTGGTTGGGGTGTAGGTGTTGTCGTCGGTAATTATTACGTTTTGGGCACTTAGGTTCGTACTAAGTAAAAAGTAGAAAGCAAAAAGTGGAAAGTAAAAAGTAGAAAGTTTTAGGATTGTAAGGTTTCTTTTGTTTTTCATAGTTTTATATTTTAATCATTCAGTTGTCATTCAATAGCCATTCGGTTGTCATTCAATGGTCATTCGGTTGTCATTTGGTTGTCATTCAATTATCATTCGGTTGTCATTCAATAGTCATTCGTTGTCATTCATCGTTGTTTACCTACTGTCGACTGTCGACTGCCGACTGAAGACTTCCTCCAAGCATTGCTTTCAACTCTTCAACTTCAGCTTGTAAACTTTCCAACTTTTCAACTTTTAAACTCAACTCCTGGATTGCCCCAATCCCTGTGGAGAAAATATAATCGTAATTTACGGCACGGAAGTCATCGACTTTTTTGCCGTACACAAAAATCTTTTCAGGATTTTGGTCAAGTTTTACAGCAAATCTTTGGGGTGAGATGTTTTCAATAACTTCAGTTTCAATTTGCCCGGTTGGGGTAATGAGCCTGAGCAGGTCGCCTTGTTGGAGTTTGTGTTCTTTGGGGATTTCAATCAGGGTTTTGTCTTCCTGTTTTATGATAGTTGTTGCGAGCACAAAAATATCCGGCACAAAACCACTGCTGATGTTCACCGCTTCGGGCAATACTTTTTCTACCTCCTGGGCTATGAAGCCTTTTTGCTGCTTGTGATCTTTTGCTATGCTGTCGATGTAGTTGTACTGGGTAAGCCTGAGCTGCTTTACTTTCTCCAGATCAGTAGAAATATTGCTACTATTGATGTTGGTTTTTATGCGATGGTCGGACACTGCATTGAATTCCCAGGCCATTACCCTGTCTGAGGCTTTAATTGAATAGTGGGCTGATCCGCCCGATGTTCCTGTGTTTCCCAATGAGTTAAGGTAACCATAACTACCGGGATTTAAGCTTGCATATCCTTCAATTTCGAGTGGGCAGGAAGGAGAACCGGTTCCAATTCCGACATATCCATCTGAATTTATTACTACATCGGTATTAGCTGAAGATGGCGAACCATGTCCCATAATAAATAAATTTGAGCCCACAGACCAGGCATCGTTTGTACTACCCATAAAGAAACCAGCCCCGTTAGTTCCGGTATTGTTTAATCTTAACATTCCATCGTAGGTGTTTGAACCTTCTATCTGAAGTTTTGAATTGTCCGGGGCATTAGTACCAATCCCAACTTGTCCGGAATAGTCTAAATACAAAATATTATCAGCATTATCGGAGTGAAACTTTAGGTCCTGGCTGGCAGCACTAAATGTCATTTTAAAGTGCTGGTTGGCTTCATCATCATCATCAAAGAATTTTATACTTGCAGCGTATTCACCGTCAATACCAATTTTTAAAACTTCCTCATCGGCACCTATAGCAACAGACCCTAAATCCAGTTTTGCTCCTGGTGATGTGGTGCCAATTCCAACATTACCATTGTCTTTTACAACAAAAGAGCCGGCATCATTATATGAACTTGCCACATAAGTTTTAAACCTGGTATCATTGTCCGAATAAATAATTCCGTCATAATATACAACACCACCACTATATGGATTGCCTTCATTAATATCCGTGTCCCAGTATGTTCCACTCACTTCAACAGCAAAAGTGTATTGCTGCGTGGCCGTAAGCGATATTGGGTTTGGGAATGTAAAACTAACATATTCCCACCCTGAATTATTCCTGTTTACTGTGTTTGCCGTGCCAAGCAGTGTACCCCCTGTACCCTGCCCTTTGTATATTTTCATGATAAAAGTACCAACAGAATTACCTCCATCCCAAAAATCAATTTTGGATAAATAGCCGCTTGCCCCTGCTGTAAAGGATTGCCATAATATAGCTTGTTCAGTAATTCCACTATTCATAGTAGAAGTTTGTTGCTGATCAATGGTTTCGTTGATGTACCCACCTTGTTGATAGACTTCGAGTAAAGCTGATGGTATTGTTGTACTAATACCAATATTTCCATTGCTCCTTAAAAAAGACATAACTACATCGGCAGATGTGGAATTACTGTTTCGGGTTAGGTAGAAAGTATTAGATGGCAAAGTATGCGAGATACCGTCGAAAGTTGGGTCGGTATCTCCGGCATAAATCCAGGAGAAACCGTATTTATCGTCCTGGGTTTCGCAAAAGAATAAGCGGCTTGAGGTTTGGCCGTTTGTATAATCGGTTTGTAGTTTAATGCCTTCGGCATCGCTTGAGCTGCCAAAAATCCCTACATCTCCAATCACATCAAATTTATTGGCAGGGTTGCCGGTACCAATTCCCACATTCGCATTTTCATCAATCGCCATTGCTTCAGTCCCGGCCACATCAAAACGGATGTTGTCGTCGTCGGCGGTTTCTTCTACCTGTATTTTGGTGTCGCCGTCGGCATCGGCCATGCCGGATGAGGTAGCTCCAATTTCAACCCAGGCTGTGCCATCGTAGTACCAGAAACTTTTGGTATCGGTATCGTACACCAGGAGGCCCTTATCGGCAGCGGCACTCATGGTTATGGCTGTGCGCTCGGTGCTTGTCAACCTGGGGATGAGCACCCCCTTATCGTTGCTGCCCGGTTTTACTTCCAGCAGGGCATTGGTGCTGGTGGGTGTGTAGGTGTCGTCGTCGGTAATAACTACATTTTGGGCAATAGTTCCGGTACTCAGTACACAGTACACAGTAAGCAGTGTCAGGGTTTTATAGATACTTTTCATGTTTCTTAAATTTTAGTTATTTATTGATTTCTTATAGCAAATTGAGAATAAGGCATGGATTACAAATCCGCGCCAGCCTGAAGTAATTAGTCCTTGCCAGAAAACGCCAAATACTGCGTTACTCTCGCTTTTGAAACAGTCATTTACGAAAAGTAAACTCCTTGTTTTCAAAAGCTTCGAAAGCCTTGTCTTTGACGTTTTCTGACAAAGCACTACAAAACCGGGAGTTTTCTTGCATACACTAATTAGCCATACGAAAGGCATACCCAAAATGAGGGATAAGTGATGTGTCAGAAGTGGGCATTCAGTATTTAGAAAACGTAAGTTTATAGGATGACTTAAATTGGTTAGATGCTTTGTAAATCTTCTGTAAATCATTGTTTGAATAATAATTGGCAGGTATATAAAAATTTGCACCCCTACACCAGGCCTCATATATGGCCTCCCCTCTTCGAAAAGATATCCTATTCCTATCATCCTACTCTTTAGTCAATTACATTAAATTCAGAGGAAGATTCAAACTCTTTCAGGCACACTTTTACTTCGCGAACTCTTGCTCCTAATGGACCAATCCAACAAGCTTCAATAAGCCGGTTTATGGTATCGTTTTCGCCTTTGGCCCAAATTAGCACATCGTTAGATTGGTAGGAAACGTATCCGCTAATACTATTCTGGTCGGCAATCTGTTTGACAAAATATCGGAACCCTGTTTTCTTTACTTCCCCCTTTACCTGAATAATTACCTGTTGCATAAGCTAAATTTACAATACCAATAACCCGTATGCAAAAAAAGCTTGATAGCAAATCACAATAGGCGAAAAGAAATCACAATAAGATTCTATGTCGCTGGTTTATTGATAGTAAGAAGGAGAATTAAGATGCTGATAAAAAATCACATTGAATGATAAGAAATCGCAACGCATTACAAGCCTGTTTGTTAGTAGAGAGACCAGGTGTCCTGTTGCTTAATTTTGGAATATGTATCTTCTTAGTAAGAAGAAGCAATATCGTGGATTTTTGTTGATGGTCTGAATTTTATCGTCTTTCCCGGAACACCGATGGAGACACACCGGTAACTTTTTTAAAGTTGGCATTAAAGGAAATCCGGTTATTAAAACCAACCCGCTGACCTATTCCTTCTATGGTGTGATTATCGTATTTTGTCGATAGCAATAGTCGTATTGCTTCTTTTACCCTTGCTTCGTTAATGTAGGAATTAAAACTATGTCCGAATTCCGATTTAATGGCATTGGCCAGATAGGTACGGTTCGAATTTAGTTTTGAACTTATCTCATCAATGGTGATATTGCATACAAAATAGGGCTTTTCGTTTTTCATAAACGTGTTGAGTGCTAAGGCCAGCTCTTTTTCCGAGGATAATTCTGTTTCTTCATCATCGGGAACCGACACCTGGGTTTGCTGTAATTGGTCGAGTAGTTTCCTGGTCGATTCCAGTTCGTTTTCAACACTTAGTATTTCGATATTTTTCCTGACAAGGTTCCTGAATGCCAAATACCTGGCCTTATACAACAGGAGTATGATAAAAAATGAGATCAGAACGAATACAATCCCGGCAAGAAGGGTAGCAATAGCACGATTTTTCTTTGATATTTTTAACTGGTTTAATTCTTTGTCTTTCCTAAGGGCGAGGTTTTCATTTTCTTTCTTTTCTGTTTCGTATTGAATTTCGAGCTCCGCGACTTTTTTCCTGGTTTCTTCTCCTGTCACAGAGTCATTATACATAAAATAGAGTTCATGGAATTTCAACGCATCCTTATAATTGCCCAGTTGCTTATGTGCTTTAGATAATTCACGATAACTATTAGATATTGCTGATTGTGATCCAATTTCAACTGCTATAGCTACAGCTTCGTTCAGATATGTAATAGCCTCAGTGGCCATATTCCTGTTCATGCATACAATGGCCATATTCCGGTTAACTAACGACAGGCCATATTTGTCACCTGATAAAGTTATCAAATCCCTCGCTTTCAGATAATAATGCATAGCGCTGTCTGTCTGGTGCTTCTGCAGGTAAATACTAGCTATATTGTTCAAAGTGGCGGTTTGGTAACGCGTATTCCCAATTTTGGATGCAATGGCGAGGGCGCGATTATAGCTTGTAAAAGCAGAATCAAAATCACTCCTGGCTTTGTATATCATCCCAATATTTGAATACGAAGCTGCCATTCGGTTGCTGTCTGCAATACTCAGGGCAAAACCCAACGCTTTGTTAAAACAGTCGTGGGCTTTCTCAAGGCTGGTCATGGCATGGTGCAACAGGCCAGAATTTGTATATAACATGGCATAAAACCGATTTATACTAACTGTATCAGTTTCTGTTACCTTAATCGAATCGGCCAGTTTTTCGGCATTTACAAAGCATGACATAGCCTGGTTATAGCTCCCCTGGCGTGTATGTAGGTCGCCCATGAGGTTTAGAATAATGGCAACTTCGAAATTGTCATTCACCAGTTTTGATAATTTGACAGCCTGCTTGTAGTGTTCCAGGCATAGTGTGTAGTTTCCAAGTAAGTAATTCGCGTAGCCATTACGTTTAGTTATCTTTGCTTCCAATTCCCTCTCATGTAATTCCTGAGCTAAAACTACGGCAAGTTTTCCATATTCAATGCTTTTTTCAGGAGCTTTTCTCAGATGAACTGAACTAAGCGAGTCGTAATACTTTAGTAGTTCAATATCGGCCTTGTTTTCTGTGATGGCCTTGGCTTCGTGATTTTGGGAATATGCCTTAAAAGTTAAAACATGTATAAGCATAAACAATACACTAAAATTTATTCTTAAATAATATGAATTGCTTTGTGTCATACATCCCCAATCGAATCCCTCCAAAAATAGTAGATTTTAGCGGATTGGCAAAGTATTCTGGTAATTCCATGAGCAAGTACCAAATACACAATGGCCATATGCACAGATACAAAAAAGAGATCAGAAGGTATATCAGACAGGATTGTATTAGTTTTATTCATCCCTGCTTTCAGGTGGAACCGGACAGTAGTCCATACATCGGCCACAACTAAAACATTCTGCGCGATTGGCTTGATAATCTGTTATCTTTTTAAACCGAAACTGATTTGTAAGTTTTATTCCGAGAATCAATCCGATGAATAACCCGAGAATCCAGCTACCGGTGTAAAAATTATCCTTTATCTCTCTGGCTTCATCTACTAACTCATCCAGCGTTTGTCCCGACGACCTGAATGTTTCTATGTCGAGGTTATCGGATTCGGAAATTAATGCCGGGCGAGATGCCAGAAGATCAGCAAGATAAACTTTGGGATTTGCTTTGGCCAGGAAAAGGTGTGCTTCAGAAATAACAAAACCAAACAAAAGAGTCCACAATGGAATTAGTAAAGCGTAAAGGAAAAATTTCCGGCGGTTCTGTACAGTTGATAATTTTACTTTTTCTTCTGAAGGATAATCAATAGCATCAAACGGGCATGATGTAGTACACAACTTGCACTGAATGCATTTTGAAGGTGTTATTGACAAATGCTTCCACGAAAACCTGGATACCCAGTTTAGCAGGACACCATATGGGCATACAAAGCGGCAATATGGCCTGCCGACAAAAAGGGATATCAGTAAAAATGCTACCCCCAGGATGACCATATGAAATTCAGCATTTATCCTGAATATTCCGATAAAAGGATCGAAACGGCAGATAATAAAACCTGTGCCGGTAGATGCAAATAAGATTGCCAATCCCAAGTAAATATACGGAAACAAGCTTAGGCTTTGCTGTAACCAACGGGGTACATCAATGGGTTTTACTATAAGCACATCCTGAATTACACCCAGTGGGCACGCCGATCCACAGAACAATCTTCCAAATATCAGGGTAAATATCAATGGCATTAAAAAGAAAGCAACAGTAGGGATAGAAACAGTATAAGACGGATCAAATAAGGATAGGGCAATATTCTGAATCGATCCGATGGAACATATACAGCCCTCACGATAAAATCCAAAATAGAAGAGCGAAAATACCGATAAAAGGAGAATCCCAAATCTCGAACGCCTTCTGAAAACAAACCAGGCAGTTATTGACATTACGGCAATAAGGATCGCTACATCGAGTAAATCGAGTGCATAATCACGAGGATCGGGCGTGCTTGTATCTGGTTGAACATATCCCGATTCAAATTCCGGTTTAGGAAAGCGTTGTTGTTGAGCCAAAGTATAAGCCTGAAACACAAATATCAAAACAACAATAATAAATATTGAATTTCGGAAATTGATCGATGAATAAACAGGAGCTTTACGGACTTTAGCAGATTGTTTAATAGAGTTTTCCCTTTTAGCACAATTTTTTACGGGACGATCTGATGAAGTCCCGCTTTGATAAAGCTTTGCAGCCTTTTGATTAATATTTTTCAGATGTAACCTACACATCTTTTGAGAAATCGCCTTTGATTAAATATGGATTTTCTGACGGCACACGAAGGATTGCATCCGAGGGGCAAATGCGCCAAATAGAACATTCATTGCAGTCGGCACATAAATCATGACGTATCTGTAAGTGCAGCGATCCGTTTCCGAACGAGCTGCAACCTTTTACACATTTTGCACACCCTATGCACAATTCCTCATCGATGACGTATTCGAAATAGGGATCTTCGATATACTTCCGCTGAATAGCTGCCGTAGGACAAAGCTGATTCTCTGCTGCAGTGTTGCGCTCTTTTGATTCAGGTTTCAGATAACCCCCGCACAAATCGCAATACCCGCACAAGTCAAATGCATGAACACATTTTACGGCCGATGGCTTTTTAATGCAATGGTCGGCACAGCGCCCGCATTGTGTACATTTAAACGGATCGATCTGCCAGACCCAATTTTTATCTGTCCTGTCGGCAATACTTATTCCGGCTATTCCTATCAGAGCCAAGCCAATCCCTGTCCTTATTCCTGTTCTGACAAAATCGCGCCGTTTCATACGGTTTTCCTCATTCATGACATACAGTTTTATTTCAGACCAAAAATCCGAATCGTATTTGTATTAAAATCAAGGGCAATAATATTCCCGTTTTCATCACAACATACATCAGGTGCAATCTGACTGTCAGGAAATTGAGCCGGTATTGCAACTACCGATTTCAGATCGCCTGAAGGATGATGAATTTTTATCCGAACCATGCCCTTTTCGCTTGTAACAAAATCGCCATTTGGTAAAAATGAAAAATGGGCCGGGTTGCAACAACCACTGAAACCACTAATTTGCATTGAACTTCGCTCCCAAAACCCCTGCAACCTGCCTTTTGTTGTGTATTGCTGAAATTGATGTTTTCCCGGATTTACCACCCATAACTCTTTGCTTTTATTTACCCCCAAATCGAAATAAGGACTGGGCACAATAAATCCGTGTTTGCTATCCGCCTCTGTTGCTCCTTTTATGTCCCCTAATAATGTTCCTGATGTGGTATACATCAGCACTCTTCTGTTACCTGCATCTGCTATAAAAATCATTGTGTCGGTACTGGCGATGGATGTAAATATCGATTTTTCGTTTTCTTTTTTCGATTCACAAATAAGTTTTTGATCAGCAGAAAAAATTTTGAAACAGTTCTTAAATGCAATAAGCAAAGTATTTGTAGCAGTAACAGTCAGGTTGCGTGGTTCATCATTAAAACGAATACTTGTTTGAACCTGTCCGCCCAAATTGATAATTTTTAAAAGGCTGTCGTGTAAGAGATAAATATGCCCTGACTGATAAGCAATTCCATGAGGTTTATCTGAGTTAATCCTAATTTGTTTGATCTCGCGATAACCGATATCAGCCTGATCGACATGCTTGAATTCATCTATATCGAATTCGTAGGGATTTGCATCCCTGTTCTCGATCTTTGCAGTATTAAAATCAATAATCAACACCGCAACTATGATCAGGACTAACAGGCCAATAAACAGGATTATGATTTTTTTACTCACAAGCTTGATAATTAATTTCTATTTACATCTAAACATATCAATGTTTTAGAATCCCTTAATACCAAGAGACCATTGGCTAATGCCATAGGAGCCCATGCATCGTGCCCGTCAAGAATTTTATACCTGTCGAGCTCCTTATACTCCTTTGTGCTTGCCTTAATGATAACAAGGGTGCCATCGTCATTCAGCAGCCAGAATTTATTATCGGCTACCAGATATGGCCCTAATCCAAAGCGATTGGTTTTTCCACTTGTCCAAACCATCTCTCTGCAATTATCAGGATTAATACACACAAATTGATTTCTCCGGGGGCCGGCATCTTTTGGTAATATTCCAAACAGGTGACCATCGCGGGAAATTACTGTTTGTTGTTCCGAAGCTAAACCTAAGGCCGGCTTATACTGATCGAGTAACTGAACATTAAACTTTCCTTCGACCTCTGACAATTTCAAAATAATACTTCCGGCACCATATCCTGCTGTAAGAAATATTTTACCATCTGGCATACAAACAGCCGAAGGAGCAACCACATTGGGTTCCCATTCTGACGTTTCCCATAAAATTGTACCGACATCTCTATCTTCGGCACTAATTCCACAAATCCCGCCTATTGCCGGATATACGTACATCTTTGTCCCGGCAAACTCAAAAGGTATAATCGAAGCATGCGACATTTTCCATTTACCTGGATTTGGCGTTTCCCATATTATTTCACCAGTGGTGCAATCGATCCCAACAATCAAAGAATTTCCACCTGTGGCAATTATAGCTATATCATTATCGATCAATGGACACTGACCTGTATACCATAAGGGGATTTCAGAATTATATTCCTTTTCGATATCGATTCCCCAGAGAAAATCACCATTTCTCCTCTCAACACACATCACATGGCATTTCGGTCCGATTGTCAGGATATAATCATCGGTAACAGCCGGAACCGTTCTCGAAATACCGTGGTTTCGTTTAATGCCCACTTTATACCATCTTCGCCAGACCTCTTCTCCCGATTCAAGATTAAAACATCGCAGCATATCAGAACGCTCACTTTCGTCGTAATCAAGAAGGTAAACTAGTCCGTTGTAAATTGCTGCCCCTGCATGCCCTTCGCCTAATTCGTGCTGCCAGACAATTGGTGGTCCCTCTTCAGGAAATTTATCAAGCAATTTTACATCTGATTTGGATATATTATCGAAGTCGGAACCTCGAAACCGTGGCCAGCTTTCACTTATTTCGTCCGGTATGTGGCTAAAAGATTTGAAGAATTCGCCAATTTTTACCTTTACCAGCTCATCAGTAATAATGCCCACTTCGTCCATTCCCGGAGAACTCACTGTAAACTCACCGGTTGGATCACTAACCAGCCACCACCCTAATCCAATAACTCCTGCACTAATCAGAATAGTGATAATTATATACTGAAGAGATTTCGGCAAAATTAATTTCTGTTTTCTTTGATATTGTAAGCAATTATGGTATCGCCATGCCTGCAATACAAAACACCATTATGAATTACCAGGTGGGCCCAATGCTGTTCTGTTCCTAATTCCACCTTGCACTTGCTAATTAATTCCATTCCAGCGGGAGAAGGTTTTATCAGGCCTAATTCTCCTTTGTCGCCATAGGCATAGATCATTCCATCGGCCATTATACATGTGCCTTTCGACAAATCATCAAGCTCTTGTTTTAGCTCTCCGGTTGTGGCATCAATACATTGCCAATCACGATTTCGATGCCCCGAAGCATAAATGTTTCCATGAGCCCATATTGCCCCTCCCATCTGGTTATCCTGTGATTTGCATTTCCAGGCTTCAGTAACTGAATTTCCGTTGTCTGATAATTTAAGCATAACACCACCGATTCCATAACCTGTAAAACTATAGATATAGCCATCCTTATACAATGGAGTGTTCGGATGAACAGCATATTTGTTGATCTGAGGATGTTCCCATATTAATTCACCATTTTCAGGATCGACTGCAACAATTGATTTTTCCAGGTTGGTAAGGATTATTCTTTTCCCCTTATGGTGAATGAGACATGGGGTATTATAGGCTTGCTTATCGCCATTAAGCTTCGACTCCCAGAGTGTTTCTCCGGTTTCAATGTCTTTGGCTATCATTACAATTTTTTCACCCCCCGGCGTAAAAACAACTTTATTATCATACACAAGCGGAGCTTCTGAAATACCCCATTTGGGCAACCTGGCAATATATTTTTTATCCAGATTCTCCTGCCAGATTATTTTTCCTGATTTGGCATCGAGGCAAACTGCCATCCCCATACTGCTGTGAACAAATAGTTTCCCTTTGTAAAATGTTGGAGTTGTGCGAGTGCCCGGAAACGATACAGTCCATTCTTTACCAAAATAGGTTTTCCACAATTGATTTCCATTCATATCAAGGCCAAAAACATATCCTAAAGAGTCCTCAGCTCCAGTTGTAAAAATCATTTCATTGCTTACAATTACCGAGGCAAATCCGTGTCCAAAGCCATTAGCAGACCAAAGCATATCAGGCCCTTCCTTTGGCCATGATTTCAAAAGGCCGGATTCAGAATAAACACCATCGCGGTTTGCGCCACGCCATTGTGCAAAATCCTGTGACCTGAGTTGGGGTATAACAAGTATTCCTGCAAGTAAAATTGAAATTAAAGATTTTGACATCATCATATTTTGTTTTAAAATTATTTGACAAATATGGCAACTAAGATATTTAATCAGGTTGAATGATTAAACATCTTAATTGTCTTTAACAGTTCGTTATCCTTTATTTGGATTGATTATAAGAACCTGAATAAATTGAAACCTCTTTGTTTTAAGGCAATATGATGATTTCTAAACAAGGGCTAATGCATAGCTTTTCAAAAATAAACAAGAGGATAGTTAGTTTGTTAATAAAATATTGTAGTGTTCGGGATCTGTTTTTTGAAAAACCAATTTCTGATACTTTCCTGTTGAAAAGAAGACTGTAGGTGCTTGTAACTTTATGATATAATGACACCTATATCGAGTGTCGTATTTTTCTTTACAAAAAAAGACAGACAGGTGTGAAGAAATCATTACATCAGCGCGGAACTTCGCATTGTTTAACAAAATTGCCCTCAATCTTTTAAAACAAGATAAGTCGAAGGGAAGTCTTAAAATTGATATCGTTGACCCTGGTGTGGTGAAACTTTTTTCGACCGATTTATCAGAAAATTATATCTTCGTACGTTTCAATGATAATCAAAACGAAACAATCATTGTTTATCATTTCAAAGCAAATTAATGTGAAAGAGTGTATAGTAATAATACCAACTTATAATGAGAAAGAGAATATCGACCGGATTATCAGGAAAGTCTTTTCTCTTTCGCCAGCTTTTGATGTCCTCATAATCGATGATAATTCACCTGATGGGACTGCACAAATAGTCAAAACACTTCAGGAAGAATTCACAAACCGGCTACATATTGTTGAAAGGGAAGGAAAACTCGGACTCGGTACAGCCTACATTGCAGGATTCAAATGGGCTATAAGCAATTACTACAATTTTGTGTTCGAAATGGATGCCGATTTCTCACATAACCCTGATGATTTGTTAAGGTTATTTGAATCGTGTAAGAACGGTGCCGATTTAACAATTGGCTCGCGCTATATTTCAGGAGTGAATGTAGTTAACTGGCCTATGGGCAGGGTAATTATGTCGTATTATGCATCGGCCTATGTGAGACTGATAACAAGGATGAAAATTCGGGATGCAACGGCTGGCTTTAAATGCTATAAAAGGAAAGTACTCGAAACAATCAATCTTGACGAAATTAAATTTAAGGGCTATGCTTTTCAGATTGAAATGAAATTTACTGCCTGGAAACTCGGATTTAAAATTGTCGAAGTCCCAATTATATTCACCGACAGAAAGCTCGGATCGAGTAAAATGAGTGGAGGAATATTCAGCGAAGCAGTAATGGGAGTTATAAAAATGAAATTTTGGAGTTTCTTCAAAAAATATAACCGGATAAATTAATCGATTATTCGTCTGTTTCTGTGTAATTTTACAATAAAAAGAATCTTGTGGTTTAAGTCGCATCATTGTATAATCCTGATATTTTATGACAAAAGCATTACTAATTAAGGGAGGACATATTGTTAACGAGGGGATAATAAAACGGGCCGACATCCTTGTTTCAGGACAGAAAATATATAAGATATGCAACCCTGGTGAGTTTACTTTGATTCCTGATGAAGTTGAATTAATTGATGCCGGTGGTAAATTTATACTTCCCGGTGTAATCGACGACCAGGTGCATTTTCGTGATCCCGGGCTAACCCACAAGGGAGATCTGTTTACGGAATCACGCGCTGCAGTATCAGGTGGAATCACTACTTTTTTCGAAATGCCTAATACCAATCCCCAAACTACTACCATTCAGCTTTTAGAAGAAAAATATTCAATGGCTGCTGAAAAATCAATGGCGAATTTCAGTTTTTATCTCGGGGCTACCAATGATAATATCGAAGAGATAAAAAAGGCTGATCCTTCGAATGTTTGCGGCCTTAAAGTTTTCATGGGCTCATCGACCGGTAATATGCTGGTTGATAAAATTGAGTCATTAGAAAAGATATTTACCGAGTCGCCCCTGCTAATTGCAACCCATTGCGAAGATGAACAAACAATAATCAGGAATTCTCTGATTTTTCGTCAGAAATATAGCGATACAATCCCAATCAGTTGTCATCCTGAAATCAGGAGCGAGGAGGCATGTTATTTATCATCATCACTGGCTGTTTCATTGGCCAGTAAATTCAACAGCAGGCTACATATATTGCATTTAACCACTGCAAAAGAACTTTCTCATTTCACAAACCTGATTCCTGCAAAAGAAAAAAGAATTACAGCCGAAGTTTGTGTTCACCATCTTTGGTTCAACAACGAGGACTATAATGAAAAAGGAGCATTTATAAAATGGAATCCTGCCATAAAAAATGAATCAGACCGTGTGGCTCTTTTTAATGCCCTCCTGAACGATACCATTGATGTTGTTGCTACCGATCAT
>CAYLZH010000054.1:19923-20574 GCA_964388245.1 uncultured Bacteroidales bacterium | reverse complement strand
ATTGCAAATGTTGCAGGATAAATCGGAAAATGCCATTCCAATACCAAGAATAATCCTGCTAGATTTGAATATGCCAAAAATGGGGGGCATTGAGTTTCTGAAAATTTTAAGAAAGAAACAGGAATTCAGAAATATCTCGGTATTTGTTATGACCACATCAAATGAGGAAAGTGATAAAATTGATGCATACAACCTTAATGTAGCCGGTTACATTCTAAAACCACTTTCGATGGAACGGTTCATCCTGGCAGTATCAACGCTAAAATCATATTGGACGCTTTGTGAATATCCTGAATAAGTAACTTTGAATGGAAGAAATCAAGGACGATATAAAAATTTTACTGATTGAAGATGATGACATCGATGTCATGGCTTTTAAAAGGGCCATTCGAAAAGCTCAGATTCAACATTCCATTGTAGTTTGCCAGGACCCTGAAGAAGCAATCGAAGTTCTGGAAAACGATGGAAAATCGTTCGATTGTATTTTCCTCGACTATCAGCTGCCACGAAGCACCGGTTTAGCCATTCTTGAAAATATCAGGAGTTTAGGATTAATCGTTCCGGTTACTGTGCTTACTTCACAAGGAGATGAAAAGATAGCAGTTCAGATGATGAAATTGGGGGCATTCGATTATTTTCCGAAGTCGGATG
>CAYLZH010000054.1:0-19913 GCA_964388245.1 uncultured Bacteroidales bacterium | reverse complement strand
CCCGTACCATATATTCTATGGTTAGTTTACATAATATTAACCGTGAGAAACAAAAAGCTGAGAAGGAATTAAAAGAGAAAGACCTTTTTATTCAGAAAATAACTGATTCTTCGCCCAACCTTATTTATGTGTTTGATATCGAGAAAGAGTTAAATATCTATTATAACAAGGAAATTTTTTCATTGTTAAAATATTCACAAGAAGATATCGAATCATACGAAAACCGTTTCTTTTCTACCATAATTCATTCTGATGATATTGAGCAGGTACATAAATATCACCTTGATATGGTTACGGCAATCGATGATGAGATCAGGACGATTGAGTACAGGATTAAACGAAAAGACGATGTTTATATCTGGCTGCATAGCCGTGATACTGTTTTTCAGCGAAACGAATCGGGAAAGGTTATTCAGATTCTTGGCAATGCTATTGATATTACCGAGCGAAAGAAAAATGAGGAAGAACTGATTAAAGCCAAGCAAATGGCGGAGATTGCAGCTCAGGCAAAATCCGAGTTTCTCTCGAATATGAGCCATGAAATTCGCACACCAATGAACGCAATTATTGGCCTAACAGATTTATTACTTCAGGAAAATTTCTCGGGCCAGATTCTTGAAAATGTAAAATCGATAAAGCAATCAGCCAATAATTTATTGGTAATCATTAACGACATTCTTGATTTCTCAAAAATTGAAGCCGGAAAAATAACATTCGAAGAAATCGACTTCAGCCTTAACAAGTTAATAAAGCAAGTACAAAAAACACTAAACTTTCAGGTCGAAAACAAAGGAATTACACTGGCAACTAATATCGATAACAATATACCTGACAGATTAATTGGCGATCCATATCGTCTGAATCAAATTTTACTCAACATAACTGGCAATGCGGTCAAGTTTACAGCCCAGGGAAATGTAAAAATCGACATCAAACTCCTTGACAAAACCAGTACACATGTCAATCTTGAAATTGCAGTAAGCGATACAGGCATTGGTATACCATCTGAAAAACTAACCGGAATATTTGACAGTTTTACTCAGGCACACAATAGTTCAACCACATATGGCGGTACAGGTTTGGGTTTGTCGATAACACGCAGGCTTATCGAATTGCAAAACGGATCAATTGAAGTTTCGAGTAAAGTAGGAGATGGCTCGGTTTTTACGATCCTCCTTAATTTTAAAATCAGCGAAAAAGTTTCCGAAGATAAACACGAATCTACAAATGCAACAAAAGAATGTTTAAAGGGAGCACGCGTCTTAATTATCGAAGATAATCCGTTAAATCAGCTTGTAATCAGGCAGGTACTCGATAAATGGAAATGTGAATATAAAATATGTGGAAATGGGTTAATTGGATTCGACACCTACCAGGAAAACGAGTTCGATATAATACTCATGGACTTGCAAATGCCGGTTCTAAATGGTTTTCAAACTACTGAAAAAATCAGGAAAGAAATTGAGGGGCCAAAATCAAAGATCCCAATTATTGCACTAACCGCTGATGCCTTCCCTGAAACCCGCACAAAAGTTCTTTCATCAGGAATGAACGATTTTATTACAAAACCATTTAACGCAACCGACCTGTTCACAAAACTTGAAAACTTGTTAAGCGAATAGACTTCGACAAAAAAATCCCTTATCTTGCACACAACTTTTTTCACAGACAAATTGTCGATATAATATTATTGTATAAAAATGAATCGAAAATATTTCTTACTTATCATATTTATTCTGATTGGTATTTTTTCTTGTCGTAAAGAGTTCAAGAAACCAAGTTGGGACATAAGTTTATCATTACCAATATTTAACGCCAGTCTTACAATAGGTGAAATTATTCCCGATTCGCTTACAAGCAACAACGGCGACAGCCTGATAAGCCTGGTTTGGGAAAATGAAATTTACCGTTTTAGCCTCGACTCTTTTCTTTCTATGCCGGATACCAGCTATAGATATGCAGCTTATTTAGATTCGATAGAATTAGGGACAATCAATATTCAGCAAGATGTAACCTTAGGCGAAATTATCGAAGCTGCCGGATTAACACCATTCATTCCGAACGGGAGCCAGGTAGAATTACCTGCCATGAATAATCTTACCTACGAAGATATTATTATCGATGCCAATGAATATTTCCAAACCATGACCCTGAGCGAGGGCTATATTGATATAAACATTGAAAACAATTTGCCCATTGATATTACAAATCTTGTTTTTCAGATGATAAATTCTGAAGGTGGCGATGAATTAATTCTTGACACCTTCGACATAATTGCAAGCGGTACTACCGAAACAAAAACCGTTTCGTTGGCCGGGAAAACTGTAAAAGGCTCTCTAATAGGGAATATCCTGAATATGGATTCGCCCGGATCGCTTGGAAACATCGTAACAATAAACTATGCCGATGCTATAATAAACAAGATCAAAGTGTATGACCTGGTCCCCTACTCTGCTACTGCAATTTTCCCAAAACAGAATTTATTAGACAAAGGTGATAAAATTTACTTCGAACTGAACGAGGTTGCATTAAACGAAATAATCATACGCGAAGGGATACTTTCGATAGATGCATATAATACTGTTGAAGATCCGGTGTATTTTACCTACAGTTTACCAGGATTAATAAGTAACCAGGGCGATACATTTAGAGTATCGGGTACTATCGATGCTGCCATCAACGGACAGGCTTCCGTTCTACACCTCGTGCACCAGATTGAGGGATACGAACTCGACCTGCGTGGTGCCGGCCCCATTGAGCGATTATATAACATGGATTTAAACGGCAACGGAGCAATTGACGAAGACACCATTAATACCATATTTGTAAAAGCCTTAGCCGGAATCGATTCTACTGGAAACCTCATCTCCCTCTCGTTAGAAGACAGTTTTATTTTTCATAGTGCCCTTACCGACCTGATCCCTGAATATGGCAATGGATTTCTTGGTCGTGATACATTCGCCAGTTCTGGAACCGATACCATAACAATTTTCCGTGATTTACTGGATGGGGATATATCACTCGAAGATGCTTTAATTACACTTGAGGTTAGCAACCAAATCGGGATAAATGCCGGTTTGTTTATCGATGATTTATCGGCTGATAATACTGTTTCAAATGAATCAGAAAGTCTGGAGACTACAGGTATTGAGAATCCTTTTTTATTTACGAAACCTGTTGATCCATTATCACTTAGTACGCCGGTTGATCCGGTCGTAAAAAGGTACACCCTGGATAATACAAACTCAAATGCCAACAACCTTATCAGCATACTTCCTGATATTATTTCTCATGATATCGCGTTTTATATAAATCCAAACATGGAGCCACCAGCCATTGGTACCGGTACCGATTTCATTTACTACGATTCTGAAATGAGGGCCAAACTCGACCTGGAAATTCCATTATCGCTTATTGCACAGAACCTGGTACTTAGCGATACATTTGACATCCTGGTTGATGAAACAAGTATTGAGAAAATAGACAATGGAACGCTCTACCTTCATGTTGTAAACTACTTTCCGCTATCTGCAAAAATCGATCTTTTTCTCCTTGATGATAATGGACAAGCTATAAGTCAATTGGAGGTAACACCAATAGTTGGTGCAGCAACTTACAGTCAGATATTGCAAACAGTTTTAAAGCCTGAAGTATCCCGACTGGCCATTCCAATGCCTGAAGAACAACTGAATAATCTCATTCTTGCCAGATTTATCAAAGCTAAGATACATTTCAACAGTGTGCCGATAAATGAATACATAAAAATTTACAGCAGTTACTCCATGAACATGGTATTATCGGCTGATGTGGATTACCATATCGATCTTGACGCAAAAAATCAGTAGAAAATTCCAGTGTTTGTAACATATCATTTTGATGATTAATTAAGACCAAATCTTTTTAAAGCAACTCACAATTGTTTTCTACATTTGCAGTTATCATAATTTGATAATTATTACAAACAAAGAATTTTAAATGAACAGGTTTTTTCATATAGTTCGTCTTATTCTACCCTACAAATACAACGCACTGGGAAATTTTGTGCTCATACTCTTTTCAGTATTATTCGGTTTGGGATCAATAACAATGGCTATTCCTTTTCTTGGAATTTTATTCGACAACCAGGCCCTGGTTACTGAAAAAGTACCTGTCGATTTTAGAGATACAAATACACTTGTTCAGAATTTTTATTATTACCTGAGCCAACAAATAATCAACGATGGAAAACATGTTGCGCTTTTAACAGTATCGTTAATCGTTCTTGTTTTTGTTTTTTTTAAAACAGGATTTTTATATGGAGCAAAATACTTGATGGCCCCCTTGCGCAATGGTGTTGTAAAGGATATTCGGAATAATATATATTCAAAAATAACAAAACTGCACCTCTCCTATTTCTCAAATGAGCGCAAAGGCGACATTATCTCAAGAATGACAAATGATGTTCAGGAAATCGAAGTCTCGGTTATACGATCGATCGATGTCTTGTTTCGGGATCCGATTTCGATTCTCACATATTTATCAGCATTAATAATTACCAGTCCAAGGCTTACACTTTTTGTTATGCTGGCTATTCCTATTACAGGATTAATAGTTGGCCGCATTGGCATGACCCTTAAAAAAAAGTCAAAAGCTGCCCAGGATAAAATGGGATTTCTTTTGTCGATGATCGAAGAAACTCTATCAGGATTAAGGATAATCAAAGCATTTAATGCTGAGGAAAAAGTTAACAACCGGTTTAGCGACGAAAACAATCTCTACACACGGATAATGGTAAAAATGTGGCGTCGTCGCGATATGGCAGCCCCATTAAGTGAATTTTTAGGTACGGTGGCAATTGTGTTACTAATGTGGTACGGGGGTTCACTAATACTAAAACAGGAAATTGATATTACACCACAACAATTTATTGGATTTATAATAATCTTTTCACAGATAATAAATCCTGCTAAGGCTATTACTGATGCATACTACAACATACAAAAAGGAATGGCATCGGCCGAGCGGATCGACGATGTGTTAAAGGCTGAAATATTAATCAAAGAGAAAGATAATGCAGCAGCTATTGAAAAATTCGAAACTGAAATTGAATACCGTAACGTTTCGTTCAGGTATCTTGAAGATGATGTTCTTAAAAATATCAGCTTAAAAGTTGAAAAAGGTAAAACTATTGCCCTTGTAGGACAATCCGGTTCAGGCAAATCAACCCTGGTTGATCTGTTATCAAGGTTCTATGACGTGCAGCAAGGCAGCATCATGATTGATGGTATTCCAATAACTGATTATAAAATTGCAGACCTGCGGGCTCTTATGGGTATAGTTAGCCAGGAGTCGATCCTATTTAACGATAGTATTTACAACAACATCGCATTCGGTGTAAAGAAAACAACACGCGAGCAGGTAATAGCAGCCGCAAAAGTTGCCAATGCACATGAGTTTATTATCGACACACCTGATGGTTATAATTCAAATATTGGAGACAGGGGAAGCAAACTATCTGGTGGTCAGAGGCAAAGAATCAGTATTGCAAGGGCTGTATTGGCCAATCCACCTGTACTCATCCTTGACGAGGCTACATCGGCCCTGGATACCGAATCGGAAAGACTTGTCCAGGATGCTTTGACAAAATTGATGCAAAACCGTACATCGCTTGTTATTGCCCATCGCCTGTCAACCATTGTCAATGCCGATGAAATTTATGTACTCCATGATGGCAAAATAGTTGAACAAGGCAATCATCAGGAACTTTTAATCGAGAACGGAATTTACAAGAAGTTACACGACATGCAGAGTTTTGCATAGTTGTTACAGGTAATTGAAATAAAATTGGAGATATCAATTCTTAATCAAGCGTGATAACAAAGAAAAAATATATTCCTCATGCCTGGGAAACTGTGAATTGTCAATTCTGTAATTCGAACAGAAAAAAGATTCATGAAAAATTCGGACCTGAGTTTCAGTATACATATATCAAATGCCTGGATTGTGGATTAATCTATCAATCGCCCAGGCCAAAATATGATGAAACCTTCCTAAAGGCTGCATATTCCAATTATTTTATCTTCGATCCTTATTACCAATATTCTCAAAAAGTAGTAGACAACTGGAAAAAGGAAGTCATTGAAATACTGAAATTCGATAAACGAAAAACAGCTATCCTGGATATTGGCTCGGCAATGGGCGATTTTCTTAATGCAGCAGGAGATTATTATAACAGATGCTGTGGAGTTGAGGTAGCAGAGAATATGGCGAACTTCGTAGAAGAGAAATTAAAGTTGAAAGTATATGTAGGTACTTTTGATTCAATCGATTTTCAGCAAAAGTTTTCCTGTATACACATGAGCCATGTCATTGAACATATTCCCAATCCTGCAAAATGGCTACGAAAATCGAAAGATATTCTTGAGGAAAAAGGCATTTTAGCCTTGAGTGTACCTAACATGTTGTCGCTTGACAGGCGGTTTAAATTGTGTCTGAAAAAACTTGGAATATTTAAAGGCAGATGGAAAGACAATTCCCGAACACCCGACCATCTGTTTGAGCCGACCATCAAAAGTACACTTAAGTTTCTTAAGAATAATGGCTTCAGTGTTTTAGATTATTATTCCTATAGCCGTAACGATATGGATGCAAGCACCATTTTTGGAAAACTATATAATCGTAAACTTAAACTTGGAAGTAACCTCCGTTTTTTTGCAACTCCTATAAATTCAAACCAATGAAAGTAACAGGATTTTCTTTCATAAAAAATGCTTTGATTTACGATTATCCAATTGTTGAAGCAATTCAATCGATTTTACCCATATGTGATAATTTTATTATTGCTGTCGGAAAATCAGATGATGCTACTCTTGATCTGATCAGGGAAATAGATAAAAACAAAATCAGGATTATTGAAACAATATGGAATGAAAAGTTGCGCGAAGGGGGTAAGGTATTAGCCAATGAAACCGACAAAGCCATTGCGGAAATTCCTTCCGACACCGATTGGGCATTTTATATTCAGGGCGATGAAGTGGTTCATGAAAAATACCTGGACAGGATTTATCAAAACATGATAGAATTTAAAGACAATCCGGGTGTTGATGGTTTGCTTTTTAAATATCTGCATTTTTATGGATCGTACGACTATGTTGGCGCCTCATCGAACTGGTACACCCATGAGATAAGAATTATAAGGAATAACAAACCTTTTTCATCATTCAGAGATGCCCAGGGCTTTAGGAAAGAGAATAATAAAATCCTACATGTTAAACCAATTGATGCATACATTTATCATTACGGGTGGGTAAAAGAGCCCAAAACTATGCAGCAAAAACAGAAAAATTTCAATAAATACTGGCACGATGATAAATGGCTTGAAGAAAATATTATAAAGGCCGAGGAGTTTGATTACCATAGGAATATTACCGAATTAAAACCATTCGAAGGCGATCATCCAAAAGTAATGAAGAAAAGGATTGAGTCGCGGAACTGGAAATTTGATTACGACATATCATTCAACAAAAAAACCCCAAAAGACAAAATGAAGGATTTTTTAGGAAAGAATTTCGGAATAAAATGGGGATATAAAAATTACCGAATTGCAAAATAATTAAAAATTTCAGCACCATAATTCATGACAATTAGCGGGTTTACAATGGCAAAAAATGCCGTCAAATTATACTATCCCTGGAAAGAGGCCATACAATCCATCTTACCAATTGTCGATGAATTTATAGTGGCCATAGGCGATTGCGATCCGGATGACACATCGAGGACAGAGATTGAAAGCATTAATAATGATAAGATAAAAATTATCGATACTGTATGGGATATAGAAAAATACCCCCGCGGTATGGAGAATGCACATCAAACAGATATAGCAAAACAACATTGCAGCGGCGACTGGCTTTTCTACCTCCAGGCCGATGAGGTTATTCATGAGAAATACCTGCCTGTATTAAAAAAGCGATGCGAAGAACTTTTACATGACGATGACGTTGAGGGTTTGGTTTTTGATTACAAGCATTTTTGGGGCGATTATTATCATTACCATAATTCGCACAAATGGTACAAACAGGAAATCAGAATTATTCGCAATCAGCCTGATATTCATAGCTGGGAATCGGCTCAATCGTTTCGCAGAATTCCCGGATTTGATGGTCGCAGTTACAGACAACATAATGGTGCATATTCACTCAGGGTTGCTGAGGCCAGGGCCGAAGTTTATCACTACGGTTGGGTGCGACCGCCAAAATTAATGTATGATAAGAAAATTGCTCTCGATACTATTCACAGGGGTAGAAACTGGGCAAAAAAACAGGTCCGGCAAAAAGAAAAATTTGATTATGGTCCGTTAAATATGCTTGAAAAGTTTAGCGGAACACACCCGGCAGTTATGCAAAAATGGATAAAGAAATTCAACTGGGCCGATGAACTGCAATATTCGGGGAAACCTTCTAAAAATAGACCCCCACATAGTCATGAGATCCTAAAATACCAGATAATGAGCTGGATCGAAAACAAGTTAAATCAAGGAAAAGTTATTGGAGGTTTTAGCAATTTCATCTTGCTAAAAGATAAGTAAAAGTATTAGGAATATTCGGATAGCTCTAATCGAAAGAGGATTCAGCCATTTGGCAATTCCCATCAAAAAAGCAACTTACAAAAGTGCAAATGCGTCTTTTTTAAGTTCCTAATACCTTTTGCTATGAAACGTTTTTTTGTCATTAATTGGATTTCAATCTTCTTGATTTCCTTTCTGTTCGTTTATACTTTCTCTTTTAAATCCTTTGGTCAGATAAGCCAGCCAGGAATACCCTGGAGTTTTGATTATTCCCTACACCAACAGACGATCGCAAAAATCTCAGTCGAGAAACCAGACCTATCTAAAATTGCTAATGAAGATAATCATCCTGAAAAAAATGGTGGTTTTTATCGATATGGTGTTTTAATCAAAACTCAAATCGAAATGCAAAATACAGGAACCTGGAAAGTCCTTGAAAATGGAAATAAACTTTGGCAATTAAGCATTGAATGCACCGGGGCCAAAGCATTATCTCTTCATTTCCGGAATTTTCATCTCCCGCCAGGTGGTAAACTATTCATTTACTCTGCTGATAAAAAACAGGTGATTGGTGCTTTTACTGAAGTCAATAATCATGAAAGTGGCATTTTTGCTACACAACTTATACATTCTGAAGAAATAATATTGGAATACAACGAATATCTCGAGCCTTTAGGAAAAGTTGATTTTACAATCACAGCATTAGGCTTTGCTTATCGCGGAATAAGCGGACCTGCTGGCACAAAGGGATTTGGCGATTCTGATTCGAGTTGCGAGGTAAATGTAAACTGTCAACCTGAAGGTGACAACTGGCAGGATCAGAAAAGGGGAGTTGTTAGAATAAGTCTATTGGCTGCAGGAAATATGGGATGGTGCTCAGGATCGCTGATAAACAATACATCGAACGATTGTACTCCATATATTTTATCTGCCGATCATTGTGGTGGAGATGCATCAGCATCGGAATATCTTCAGTGGATTTTCTATTTTAACTATGTCTCGCCAGATTGTGCAAATCCCGCTTCGGAAGGAACCTTAGCCAGCCAAACAATGACAGGGTGCGAACTCACAGCAAAAGGTGGACAGGGTGGTACAGCCGGATCCGATTTTCATTTATTGAAACTCATCGATGCGATTCCAAATGATTATAATCCTTATTACAACGGATGGAATTGGAAAAACGAAGGAGCCATGGCAGGTGTGAGCATCCATCATCCTTCAGGCGATATTATGAAAATATCAACTTTTAGCAGCCTACTAACTACCTCCGATTGGAATGGTTCAGGGGTTGATTCACATTGGCAGGTTACATGGGTAGCCACAGCCAACGGGCACGGAGTAACTGAAGGTGGTTCATCGGGCTCTCCTATTTTCGACAGCGATGGATTGATTGTTGGTGATCTAACCGGGGGAAGTTCCTATTGCAGTACACCCGACTCGCCGGATTTATATGGTAAGTTTAGTTATAGTTGGGAATCGAATGGGACTTTGCCCGAAGAACAACTTAAACCCTGGCTCGATCCAATTAATAGTGGTGATACAAGCATTCAGGGGCGTAATCAGTGTGGTGCAAGCGGAGTTTATGCCGATTTCTCCTGGACTCCGGTGATTGTTGTTTTAAATCAACCTGTTAACTTCATTAATGAATCACTGGGGAATATTACAGGATATTCGTGGATTTTTCAAAATGGTAATCCAGCCAACTCAACTGCCGAAAATCCGCAAGCAGTGGAATTTACTTCAACTGGTGTTCACCAGGTATCACTTACAGTTACTGGCCCGGCGGGAAACGATACACGAATTAAAGATATCAATGTCATTTCACCGGCTCCGCCTATAGCAGGTTTTGTAGCTTCTCAAACACAGGTATATACAGGCGATACTATTAATTATTTCGATCTTACGACCGGTGGCCCTACTAATTGGGACTGGACTTTTATAGGCGGTAATCCTAATTCATCAAATCAACAAAATCCGCAGAATATTGTATATAATTTTCCCGGTAATTATACTGTGTCGTTATCAGTATCGAATCCATATGGTAATCATTTTCATACTAAAACAAACTATATCGAAGTTCTGCCGGGCGATCCTTCAGTAATATTTTGTGATACCATCAGCAATATGCTACCATTCGACCTATTAACTGTTAATGAAACGCTGCCCTGGGGGCTTATCCCTGGACATAATCCATATAATATCAATGAATATGCCGACAAATACGAAAATACAACTTATGATTTTATTGAAGGACTTTTGGTACCGGTCCATACAGCTCAGTCAAGCATGAATTCGGCAGTTGCACGGTTTAAAATATGGGATGGCGACAGCGTTCCAGGCAATGTCCTGGGTTATAAAGACATATATGTTACCGATCTTATTCCGAATAGTTATCAATTTGTTGAGTTCGATCAGGATATTAGTATTTCCGGGACATTCTTTGCTGGATATGCTATCACTTATTTCCAAACAGATAATTATTCAGGACCACACAATGTGGCAATTCATATGGCTGAGGACAGGGGATCAGGAGGATTGAGCACCTTATTTGTCCGGTACAATAATAATTGGTTTCCTTCGAAAGATTTATCATTAGTTAATAACCTCCACACATCGCTGGCCATTGAACCGGTTGCATGTAAAATTTCAAATTACCCTGAAATTATCACCAGTAAGGATGATATTAAAGTCTTTCCAAATCCGTGCGGAGGAATATTTCAAATTTTCATCCCGAATTTTGTATCCCGGGTTTCATCACTAAAACTGTATTCTATTACAGGACAAGAAATTGATATTTCTTATCAAAAACATGATAATCACTTGATTAAGACTAAAATAAACAATCAGGAATCAGGAGTTTATTTTATTCACCTAACTGTTGGCAACGAAACATCTGTTAAAAAAATATTTTTAATAAAATAAATGATTGACTAATTCTTAATCATCAGAATAGTTTCGGCCTTTATCTGTAATTTTTATAATATAGACTTCCTGCTCAACGATTCCTTCTTTTTTAAAGATACCTAAAAGTGGATGAATTATTTTTTTGGTACCATCAATCAACTTTTTAAAATCGCCTTCATTTATTCCGTATGGCCTGTTTTTAAGCTCATCAAGTAGAAGTTTGCGACATCTATCAACAAGCGATGCATGAAGTACATCTTTTTCATAGATGTAGACTTTATTCCTGTTTTGCAGGTACTTCATCATCATGGTAAGCTTGTCTTTTTTAATACGATGACTTCTTGCTTCTTCCTCAATGTCAGCCAAAATAGGTTTTTGCATGCCAAAAGACTCGATTAAATTTTCGAGCCATGTAATTTCTTCGAGATTTTTTTTATCAGGTTTTGCCTCGTGGTGCGATAAAATCCAGGAATCAGCAACTTTTCGTATTTTTCCATCACTATTCATTTTATCGAAGAGTAGCTCCAGATAAATTTTTCCTTCAGGCAGATCCCCCATGTCAAGTTTTGTCTGAAATTCATTAACATTTAAACCTTCGTCGAGGATGGGATATTTCGAGTGATGGCCTTCAAGTAATTCCATTACACTTTGATAATATTTATTATCATGCTCCTTTAAGATTAATAATATTTCTTCACCCCTGGCATATGATACAATTTTTTGGTCTGTTTCATCATTTATACTTTCGACAATTTCGTTGACCGGGATTTTCATTATATCGGAGAGCCTAGAAACGAATAACGGTTTTCTGATCTTATCCAATTCAATAATCACCAAAGAAATTAATCCCGAATCGTTAATCACTGCATCGGCGAGGTTTGAAATTTGAGAGAGTAATTTCTCATTTCTCTTCCGGTGGTGCAAAGGTGAATTATCAAAGACAATCCCACCGCCAATGGTTATATCATTGGATGTGTTTCTAATAATAAATTTATCTTTTACCTGAATGACTGATTCTTTTTCGAGATGGATTTGTACAAGTGCTGACTCACCGGATTTCAGCAAATCAGTTGATAATAAATGGATTCGAGCCCTGCACTGAAATGATCCGGTTAATAACAAAACCTCAGACCAGCGCCCCATTTCAAAATTATCATTAAAAACGGATATCTGAGCATCGATCATTTTGTTTTCGTCGAGTTGGGCATTACTTAGCATCATACCCCGTTCAAAATCTTCCTGCTTCAGGCCATTTAAACTTAGTGCTGCCCGGTCTCCGGCAATCACTTTGTTTTCTGCCACACCGAATCGTTGTATTCCCCTGAGCTTATATTTTTTTTCTCTTCCAGGTAGAAGAAATATATCATCACCAACATTGGCTTCACCACTTAAAACTGAGCCGGTTAAAATATAGCCCGATCCCTTAACTTCGAAAATCCGATCGGGGTACATACGAAACACCGTTGTTGAACTACGCTCCTCAATCTGATCACTGATTTTCGTAATTTCATCGATTAAATCCTGCATTCCTTCTCCTGTATGCGATGATACAGAAATAACAGGTGCATTTTCTAAACAGGTACCTTCTACCATTTCAATGATTTCGAGGTTGACCAGTTCTATAAATTCTTCATCAACTAAATCGGTTTTAGTAATTACGATTATTCCATTTTGAATTCCAAGCGCGTTAATAATATTCAGATGCTCGATAGTTTGGGGCATAATCCCGCTATCGGCAGCAATGGTAAACAATACCATATCAATCCCACAAGCACCTGAAATCATTGTATTTATGAAATCTTTATGGCCGGGCATATCAACTATCCCACACGATAAGCCACTTGGTAATATAATATGTGCAAAGCCAAGATTAATTGTTATTCCCCGCTTCATCTCTTCCTTGTGTGTATCGCAATCGATCTGTGTAAGGGCTTTAATTAATGATGTTTTCCCATGATCAACATGACCGGCAGTTCCAATAATGAAATGTTTCATGTGGTAAAGATATAAGGCGAAAAGTAAAAGGCAAAAAACACTTGAAAAAGACCGGGAAGATTAAGCAATGACAAAGAAGCAATTTAAACGAAATTTCTTGCATTCTGAATTAGGGACCTTTGCATCCTGATTTAAGTGCCTGACAGAAAAACAGTTATTTCGAGTGCTTTGCAACTGTGTTTATAAAGTCTGGAATTTCATCTTCGAAAATAGTTAGAACATCAAAATAAACAGTACCCGACCGTAAAACAGATACAACTGCCGTTTCTTCCTGCATTAGTTCACGATGAAGCCTTTCAGAAAATTTGGATTGCTCAGTACTGTTTTTAAAATTTTTATCAATTACTATAGAAAAACTGTCGATTTCTTTATCAGGAAGTGTACCACCTCCATAGCGGGCTTTACTTTTTTCAATTCTAACTGCTATTGCTTTCTTTTCAAATTCTGATTTAATTTTATTGGCATGCTGTTTAATTTCATCAGGTGATTTACGAAGCATATTAAAAATCATATTGTCCTTAAACAGCAGGTTATCATCGATATAGTTCCTGCAAGCTGCTTCGAGAAAAGCAAGTGTTACTTTCCCTACACGCAAAGCACGTGTCATCTGCTCCTTCTTCAATTTTCCAATATACTCTTTTTTACCCGCGATAATTCCTGCCTGTGGGCCCCCAAGCAATTTATCGCCACTAAAACAAACTAAATCGGTGCCATACCGGATCGATTGTTTAACATCCGGTTCATCATTTAAACTTTTCTCATCCGGACGACGGAGCAATCCGGATCCAATATCATATACAACCGGAAGTTCATGTCTTTCTCCTATCTTAATTAATCCTTGTAAATTAACCTCTTGAGTAAATCCCTGGATGGAATAATTCGATTTATGAGCTTTAAATAACAAGGCGGTATTTGTCGAAATGGCATTTTCAAAATCATCAGGTTTTGTTTTGTTGGTTGTCCCAACCTCTTTCATAATACAATCCGATGCTGTCATAATATCCGGCAATCTGAACGATCCTCCAATTTCTATTAATTCACTTCTGGAAATTATTACTTCACGGTTTCTGGCAAACGTTCTTAATATCAGCATTATGGCAGCCGCATTATTATTAACAACCAGGACATCTTCGGCACCTGTAAGATACTTTAATAATTCTGACACATGTGAATTTCGGCTTCCCCGTTTTCCATTTTTAAGATCAAATTCGAGATTGTTATAGCCCTTGATAATTTCAAGTGCTTGCCGGGTAATTTTCTCACCAAAAGGTGCCCTGCCAAGATTGGTATGCATAACAATGCCGGTTGCATTAATAACAGGTTTCAGGCTTTTATTAAATATCTTAGCTGATTTCAATTTGATATTCTTAAGTAATGAATCATAGTCACTTTGTTTGTGCCCATTGATAATTCGATCTCTTTCAACTTGCAGACAAACACGAATCGCGAATTTTATAATATCTGGAGTATATTGTTTTATCAGGTCAACTATATATGGATCCTGCAATAATTTATCCAC
The DNA here is from genome assembly GCA_964388245.1 of uncultured Bacteroidales bacterium. Taxonomy (GTDB): domain Bacteria; phylum Bacteroidota; class Bacteroidia; order Bacteroidales; family M50B96; genus JAIOYV01. The sequence goes on along the minus strand of CAYLZH010000054.1, from coordinate 4,950 downwards.
TCCCGGTAATTCTCTAAAAGCTCTTTTATCCTGTTTCATTATTTAAAATTGAAAAGATAATAAATAACAGACAAATATAGGGATTATAGTATAGTCGGTCTGAAAAATGTAATTCTTTGATAAACTGATACATCCGATTCGGAATGGTAAATAATCTCACGTAATCCAATGTTTTTACAACAGTCGCATTGTGTACAATTCAACAGATAAATTGACATTCAAACATTTGTTTTATTTTTGATGTTTGAATACATATTAAATAATCTGTGAATTAACTCTAAATCAAATTACAATGAAAAAGAACGTATTCATATTTCCTATACTTTTAGGAGCCTTATTGACTTTATTTGCTTGTAGCGGTGAAAGCTCAAAGAATACAAATCCTGATAAAGGCGATGAAGTAAAAAAGGAAAAGGCTGATGAAAAAGTTACAAACACTCGGGCAGAACTGATTGTAAACCGTACGGTTATGTCAAATGCAGATCCAGACAACCCTACTGATTTTGAGCTTAAACATACACCAGACATTTCTTTTGGTGAAAAAGGCGATGGCTCGCATTATAAAATAATAATTGTAAAAGTAGGCTCAAACGGAATTGAACACCCCTCAGTTGAAAATCACTGGATCGATTACATGACCTTATTCCTTGATAATATGAAACATGAGCATGTGGAACTGCCAAATGAATCGACCAGTAATTATCACGAATTCACTGCCCAATTGGACGGTGTATCTAAAGTAAAAGTTGAGATAGGTTGCAATTTACATGGAATCTGGACTAACGAAGTTGCTGTAAACTAAAGCTTTTTCTTCGTTATATCCAATGCCTGTTAAAGAATTCAAATTTTGCATAGCAGGTTAACTAAAAGTACATAAGTCTGAATTCATTCTATTCATTGATTAGCTGAGAGGGCAGGAATCGAACCTGCCACAGCCGGTTTTATCCGTCTGCTACCGGTTTTGAAGACCGGTTGGACCACCAGGCCCGTCCTCTCTAAGGAGATCTTTCAATAAAGATGTTGTCAAAAATAGATAAAACAAAACACAATAAATACCAATGCTCATAAAAATTTTCTTTATTTAAAATTTTCAATAGCATCTTTATCCCGCACAACCAAAGATCGTAATCAGACGTCTTGAGATATGGAAATGGAAGCATTTATTACCTTAAATGATTGAGTTACAAATAAGAATCAATGATGTTCCTGAAATGTGATAATTTAGTTAAAAATGCCGAAAATTGTTAAATGACTTCTGTGAAACCTATGGTTGACCGGAAATTTCATATATTTGATCGATGAAAACAAAATAAAACAGATTATTAACTAAAAAAATAGAATATGAAAAAAATCTTCTTTTCAATAATTGGTGTGTTATTCACGCTGTCGGTTTTTGCCCAGGGCACAAACCTGACAGTCGCCGTTGATTTTACGGTGACCGACACGGATAGCGTACAACACAATTTGTTCGACTATCTCAACGATGGCAAATATGTTGTTCTCGACTTTTTCTTTGTAAATTGAGGTGGCTGTACGGCCACTGCAGCTGATATTAACCAGGCTTATATCGCTTTCGGATGCAATTTTGGAAATGTAATTTTCCTCGGAATCGACAACGGTGATACAGATGCAGAAGTCATAGATTTTAAAAACACTTACGGTTCAGATGTCCCAAGTGCAAGTGGCATAGACGGAGGTGCAAATTCCGTTTGTAGTTCATACGGAGTTACCGGATATCCAACCGTAGTTGTTATTGCCCCTAACAAAGATATTATTGAACAAGATGCCAGTATTGGCTCTCTGGTCAGCATTGTTGAAGGACATGGCGGAATTCAACAGCCTTGTCAGGAAATGCTAAATGCTGATTTTGTTTATGATCCGACAACTGTAACCTTCGGAAATTCAATAACCTTTACTGATCAGTCGGCAGGCGATGTAATTAGTTGGAACTGGACCTTCGAAGGAGGAATACCAGGTACTTCTACTGATACAGTTGTAGTTGTTGAATATCCAACTGTTGGAACCTACCTTGCTACATTGGTTGTAAGCGATGGCACCGACATCAGTACCAAGATCCAGACAGTATATGTTGTAGAGCCAGGAGCCCCTGTTCCGAATTTTGTGGCTGATACTACGGTTATAATGGTTGGTGAATCGGTTAATTTTCTTGATCTGACCACTGATGGGCCAGATTCGTGGAGTTGGACTTTCCAGGGTGGTACACCTGTTTCATCTACCGACCAAAATCCTACGAATATTGTTTATAACAATCCTGGGGAATATGATGTTTTCCTCTCATCGAACAATATCTGGGGCACGGCCCATCATACAAAGTTCTCGTACATAAAAGTTTTAGCAGAAGAACCACCGGTCGAAGTGTGTGATACTATCTCCAATTTTGACCCAATGGATGCTCTTGTAGTTGAAAATGTTACCGCAGGAGGTATTCTCCCCGGTGTTAATGGACTGAATATTTCAGAATATGCCGAGATGTATGATAATACCAATTTACTATTTGATAAAGTAAATGGAGTCAGAGCCTGGGTTCATATTGCCTCAGCGGCCTCATCAAGCTCATCAGTAAGGTTTAAAATTTGGACAGGCAGCAATGCACCCACAACCCTGCTTGGATATAAAGATGTAGATATTCAGAATATGAGCCCGAACTTTGTTCATACAGTATATTTCGACAATCCAATTGATATTACAGGCGAAACCAAGTTTTTTGTCGGTTATAATATCTCTGCGGTCGGTTCTGACCAGTTTGCAGTTAGTATAGCTGATGACCGTGGACCCGGAGGATTAGCCACAATGTATATGTTTTATAATAACACCTGGTATCCGGCAGCTGATATGTCGGCAGTAGATTTCATTCATACAAGTCTCGGTGTTGAGCCTATTGCTTGTAACACCACTGAGATTGAAGAATTTGAATATGTGGCTGATGAAATTACTGTATTTCCAAATCCAACCAGCGATCTGATAAATATTTCGTTTGGAAGCAATCCTCCAAAAGATTATCAAATAAAAGTATTTGATATTATGGGCAACCTTGTTAATGTGGCGCAAAGCCTAACACATGGATCACTTGCCCAAATCGATTTTGCTAATAATGCAAACGGAATCTATTTTGTTTCGATGATTATGAATGATAAGGTTGTCACCAAAAAAATTCTTCTTAGCAGATAATTTTTAATATGATATAATTAAATGTCCAAAACTCCAATATCGAGGGTTTTGGACATTTTTTTTATTATGAAATTCTTCTCGTCTCACATTATTTTCATCATTGCAATAACCATTGCAGCTTGTTCTGGTCCGGTTACTGAAAAGCAACGGGACACTAAGAATAGTGAGTCTGATCCCCTGCTAATTTCGAATAAATATGCCGAAGGTTTTGCTACAACGCGCTTTCCTGATTATACATTGGTAGAGGTTAAAAATCCGTGGCAGGGAGCGAATAATGTATTATTCAGGTATATCTTATATGAAACAAAAGAAGTCCCAAATCATTCCTATATCAATGCAAGCGAAATAAAAGTTCCAGTACAGCGAATTGTATGCATGTCCACAACACATATTGGTTTTATGGACAAACTTAACGAACTCAACAAGATAGTTGGAATTGCAAATTCTGATTTAATCAGCAATGAGTTCCTTGTAGAAAGTACAAAAAATGGCACTGTAGCAGATGTTGGCTATGAGCAGAATATTAATTTCGAATTACTCCTTAAAATATCACCTGACCTGATTATGACATATAGTATCGGTTCAGAAATTACTTCGCTCAAGAACAAGCTGAATGAATTGGATATTGATATCAGTGTTAATGCTGAATATTTAGAAAGTCACCCTTTGGGCAAAGCAGAATGGATTAAGTTTGTTGCTCTTTTCTTCAACAAGCTAAGCCTGGCAAATGAAATATTCGATCGAATAGAATTTGAGTACCAAAACCTTATTATACTAACAGCAGATATCAAACCTAAACCTACTGTATTAGCCGGATTACCCTGGAAAGGAACATGGTATATACCTGGAGGAAATTCTTATGCATCCAGATTAATTGATAATGCTGGAGGCATTTATTTGTGGTCATCGAATGAATCTCATGAAGCCATAGGGCTAAATATTGAAGCCGTTTATGAAACAGCCCGCGATGCTGATATCTGGATTAACACCGGATCGGCGAAATCAATAAAAGATATCCGGGAGGTGGATGAAAGGCTAACTTTTTTTTCTGCTCTTCAGAAAGGAAAAGTCTATAATAACAATGCCCAGGAAAACAACAATGGTGGCAACAACTATTGGGAACATGGTTTAGTCGATCCACAAACAATTCTTGCCGATCTGATCAGGATATTTCATCCGGAGATTTTATCAGACTCATTATTAACCTACTACAAGCAAATTGAGTAAAACACCTATACAATCTCATTTATGGCTATAAAAAGTAAATCAATAAATGTTAAAGGAAAAGTCCAGCATGTCGGGTTCCGGTACTATACATTGCAGACTGCAAACAGTTTAGGGATTTCGGGGTTTGTAAAAAATAAACCTGATGGTAGTGTATATATCGAAGCCGAAGGCGATGAAGCCAACCTGGATTTGTTTATTGAATGGTGTAATCAGGGCCCCGGTCATGCTTTTGTAGAAAAGATTCAGGTGTCTGATATTCCTTTCATGAATTTTTCCGTATTCCAGATAAAATAATTGGTACCGAATTATTGTTCATCTTTGATTGCATATTTCTTAGGATCGATTGTTATTCCCTTTGGTAGAAAGTCAGAGGCATCGCCACCATGCCGGATTATATCCCTCACAATTGAGGAGTTAACCGGTGTATGCTCAGGCATGGTCAACAAAAATATCGATTCGATTCCTGAATACATTTGCTTATTTACTTGTGCAATGGCTCTTTCGTATTCAAAATCGGAAGAAGTACGAAGCCCC
>CAYLZH010000053.1:0-20846 GCA_964388245.1 uncultured Bacteroidales bacterium | reverse complement strand
CCTGATGAATTTATTCATATGATTTATTTCGATTATATAAATTCCGGGTAAAAGCTGTCTGACTTCTAATTTTTTGTGGATTGTTACATCCGTAAACCTCTTAATTCTTGATCCTTTTATATCGTAAATATTTACATCCATCCGACCTGTAAAATCTTTTGAGTCAATTGCCAAATTATCAACAAACGGATTGGGATAAATCGCGAAAACCGATTCATCAAATGGTTCGTGAATGGCGGTTGTAATTGTCGGTACCATTTCGATTGGCTGTAACCAGAATTTGCCACTGTTGGGCTGAACTAAATTTCCATAGTTGATATAGATGCGTATTTCTGATATTTGATCGATTAGGAACGCTCCGCCCGGTGTATCAGCAAAGTTATGGTAATAAATATGATAATTCCCATCGCTGTTAACCGGATCGAGAACAAAGAAATTTCCCTGGTTGTTTACGCCATTTACATCGTACAAATCAACTCGCAAATTAGCAGGAGGATTCCCATTTTCAGTTTTTATTTTTAGTTTCATTTTAGGTATTGCCCAAAAGTTTGACGGTGTTGCGAACTGGTAATAAATGAATGCATTACTAATTGGCATCGAAATGGAGTAATCTACCTCTAATTCGGAAGTACCGTTTAACATTACTGTATTTCCGGTTGTAGGCTGCACCTGCCAGATAAGTTGATTCTGATTATCGATATGCGAAATGGTGAAAATATTATTACTGAAAGCTGTTACTGGGAAGGGATCGGAAGTTTTAATTATTGTGCCTCCCGTTGCTGTCACAGTTATTGAATCGCTTGTGGCTCCCCAAACAACTGATATTTCGCTGCTATTTGTGCCACTTAAAATTATAGCATCGGCCGGGAGGTTCCATGAATAGGTAAGTTCCGGAATATGAAAAGTAGAATATGTTACTGTACCGCCCTGAACAACAAGCGAAGGGCCATTAATTGCCGGTTGAGGGAAATTATCCTTTAGTATCCTGATATAGTCTACTTTCATTGTTTGAGGTAAAACTGTGGAGGCATTTGGATATCCCGGCCAATTACCTCCAACAGCTACATTGAGTATGATGAAAAAGTTATTGTGAAATTCGCTTAGGCCAGCCGGTGTGATATCAACAACATAGTAAAGGATTCCATCCATGTATGCCCTTATTTCCTGGCTGTCCCACTCGGCTGAGAAAATATGATAGTTGTCTGCAAAAATTCCTGATGGTAGCGTATAGCTTTGACCATAGTATGCATGGTTACCATAATTGTCCCAATGGATTGTTGAATGAACAGTATTATCATTACCGGTTCCGCCAATCATTTCCATAATGTCAATTTCGCCACAAGCAGGCCAACCGACCGAACTGAAAGTGCTGCCCAGCATCCAGAAGGCCGGCCATATGCCCTGACTAAAGGGTAGTTTTATCCTGGCTTCAATTTTCCCGTATTTAAAATCGAATTTATTCTGTGTTGTAATCCGTGCTGATGTATATTGATTCCCTCCGTAATTTTCCTGTTTTGCAGTAATAGTAAGGACTCCGTTAGCTACTTCAGCATTCGAAAGGTTGCTTGTATAGTATTGAGATTCGTTGTTACCCCATCCACCGCCACCGGTTTCCATGTTCCATATGGCAGGATCTGGCAGCCCTGCATAATTGAATTCTTCGGCCCAAACTGTAAATTGAAATTGGGCCTGGGTTTGAAAGTTCGCTAACAGCAACAAGAAAACCAATAATGTAAAACTCCGTTTAATCATAATATTATCAGTCTAATAAAGTTACTTCTTCATTTGCTCTTCTCTCTTCTAATTCTTTTTGCATGACCAGGCTTGTTTTTTGATCTATGGTATAAAAAATAAGCAACAGTGCACACGAGGCGTACAGGAATCCAGGTATTACCGATACCATTAATTTTATCCCAATAATGGCTGTCTCTGTCTGTTCAATATTGGGTTCAAACTTGAATAGAAAGAGCAACCAACCGGCCAAAGCACCACCAATTCCCCATCCTGCTTTTTGGGCAAAAGTTGCTGCCGAAAATACCAACCCTGTTGATCGGCGACCTGTTTTCCATTCCGAAAAATCTGCCGTATCGGCCAACATGGTCCATAGAAGAACCACCGCCGGAGCATACGTCATTTTTGCAAGGATATTAAAGATGTAAATCAATGTGTAATCCCCTTTTTCAGGGATATAAAGAAGTGCAAAGAATAGTCCTGATAAAATGGTGCTCACCATAAATACATTTCTATTACCGAATCGTTTGGCTAATGGTTTGGCAAACGGAAGTGCCACGATTAATGCAATGCTGCTTACCACATTAAACAATTGAACGTTTTCTTCGGTGCCGATATAATATTTAAAATAATAGGCTATGGATAAGTTCTGCAAAGCAAACATGATGAAAGAAACTATGCCGACCAAAGCCAGAATAACCCAGGGCCGGTTCTTCATTAAGTTTTTAAGGTCCTCTTTAATTGAATTCTCCTGGGTCTTTGGTGGATGAATTCTTTCTTTAGTGGAAAAGAAAGTTATCAGAAAGAAAATTACACTTAGCAATCCCAAAACCAGCAATGTATACTGATAACCTTTTGCTTTATCGATTGTGTTGTCGTTTGCCCGTACATTAATGTAAGTTTCTGTCTCTCCTTGTTTTATGAAATGTACATCTTCGTTGGCATCCGGGTAGGGTGTTATTTGTGATACCCGGGCTTTTTCAATAATTTCTGTTGAATCAAAGTCAGCAATCGCAAGATGTGAATCGCCGCTTGTTTCTCCGGCAGGCTCTACAACTACATATAAAATCCCGGTAGCTGATTTCTTGTTTTCATCCTCAATCAAATACTGAAGTGTATCGATACCTGCAAAACCAGGATTCGGATTGTACCTGATACTATCGTTATCTACAACCAGTGCGGTACCTCCTTTGGTGTTCTCCGAAATCAGTTTTGTAGTAAAATCACCTTTGCCAAAAAATAAGGCCATCGATAATGCAAATCCAGTAACAATTAATTGCCCGGTAAAAGCACTAACAAAACGATAGGTATTAATCCCGGCCCGTTCGTTGGTGTCAGATGTCATTACAGCCATCAATGAAGAATATGGTAGGTTAATGGCTGTATAGGCAGTCATCAAAAGGAAATAAGTAGTTGCTGCCCATAGGACTTTACCTGTTTCATTAAGATCTGGAGTGGTAAATGTAAGAACTGCTAAAATCGCATAAGGAAAAGCAGTGAGTAAAATGAAAGGCCGGAACTTGCCCCAACGGGTATTAGTCCTGTCGGAAATGATACCCATTAATGGATCGGTAACCATGTCCCATATTCGGGCAATTAGCATGATGGTTCCAGCAGATGCAGCCGAAATTCCGAATGTATCGGTGTAAAAAATCAGGATCCAAAAGCCCACCATATCCCAAACAAAATGGGAAGCAGTATCGCCTAATCCATAACCGATTTTTTCTTTTATTGATATTTTATTTACCCTGTTTGTCATATATTAACTTTTTCCCTTCGGCTTATTGCTTTACATTTTATCAATCAAAATTATTAGTGTTTAAGGTTTGTAGGTGAACCCCTTACACCTCTCAACCAGTGTCTTAACCTGTTCATAGCTTATTTCGCCATGTGTAATATATGGATATTTAATCAATGGGTGCTCAACCATAAAAGCCGGAAACTCCGAAATATTTGCATCGGTTTTGTCGCCCACAAAACCTTTGATCCAATTTGGCATTATCTCAAGTAAAATTTTGCGGGATTCTTCGTTTTTCCAATATTCTGTAAAAAAAGTATACTCATTGAAGGCCAATGGTACCTGCTGTGTAGAATTCAGAGATACAGTTTCAGATAATCTTATATCACGAGATGAAGCAGCAACCGAGATAATAAATTCTCCGCTTTCAGCAATCCACATCTGCCTTTGTGCGTCGTAATATGAAAAATCGCGACCAGATAAATGAAATTCAATGGTTTTAATTTCTCCCGGATTTAATTCAACCTTCGCAAATTTTTTCAATTCCTTTTCTGGTCGTTGAAGTGAACATTCCTTGTCAGAAACATATAATTGTACAATTTCTTTTCCAACAACATCTCCTGTATTTTTTACTGATAAACTAACTGTTAAACCATCTTTATCAGTAGTATTTTTTGCTGATAATTTCAGCTTACTATATTCGAAATAGGTATACGATAGCCCATATCCAAAGGGAAACAGTGGCTCAATTGATTTTTCATCGTAGTAGCGGTAGCCTACAAATATGCGTTCGCCATAGCTAACTTCACCCTGTTCACCGGGAAAGTTAAAAGATGCTGGTGTATCTTCAAGCTTCATCGGGAAGGTTTCAGCCAGTTTGCCCGATGGATTAACTTTACCAAACAAAACATCAACAGCGCCACCTGCTCCTGCCTGTCCGCCTAACCAGGTTTCGAGTATGCCGGCAGTATTGTCTTTCCAGGGCATTGTTACAGCACTTCCGTTGGTTAAAACAACCACTGTGTTTGTTTGTACTTTCGCGATTTCTTCAATTAATTGATTATGTGAGGAGGGCATGTCGATATGAGTACGATCGATACCTTCTGATTCATAATGCCAGGGTAAACCAGCAAAAACCAGGGCAACATCTGCATTGGCAGCAACTTCTTTGGCTTCTTTAATCAGAGACAGATCGTCATCATCGGATAATTTATATCCTTGTGCGTAACTAATTTTGAATTCCTTGCCGTATTCTGCTTTTATGATATCTATGGCTTTGTCGATTTTTGTAGGTTTAACCTGAGAGCTGCCGTTGCCCTGATAGCGTGGCTCTGCTGCAAACTCTCCAATTATTGCCACTTTTTTATATTTCTGCTTTGTTACCGGAAGTACCTGATTGTTGTTTTTAAGCAGTGTAGCTGCCTCGGAGGCCACAATCCTTGCAAAGGTGTGATCTTTCTCAACATTCAGCACAATACCTTCTTTTTCCAGTGATTTTGCCCTTAAAACGACATAGAGGATATCTCTAACGAGATTGTCAACTATCGTCTCATCGAGTTTACCATTTCTTACTGCCTCAACAGCAATGGCATTATTAACATCACTAACTTTTGGCATTTCGATATGCAATCCGGCTTTCATTGCTTCCACCCGGTCGACCACAGCAAACCAATCAGAAATTACAATGCCTTGAAAGCCCCACTCTGTTTTCAATATATCGGTCAACAAATAAGGATTTTGTGTGCCGTATTCACCCTGTACCCTGTTGTAGCAAGCCATAATAGTCCAGGGTTGTGCTTTTTTCACGGCAATTTCAAAGGGTGTGAGGTAAATTTCATGTAATGTTCGTGTATCAACAGCCGAATTATTATACATACGCATGGTTTCCACATTGTTTGCAGTATAATGTTTCAGCGATGTTCCAACACCCTGGCTTTGAACACCATTTATGAATGCAGCACCCATTTCACCAGCTAATACCGGATCTTCCGAAAAGTATTCAAAATTTCGACCACCCAAAACCGACCGTTTGATGTTTACACCCGGGCCAAGTAATACATTAACATCCTGAGCCTGACACTCTTCACCGATTGCCCGTCCAACTTTGCTGATTAATTCAGTATCCCATGTAGCAGCAAGTGCTGAGGCTGTTGGGAAGCATGTTGCAGGTAGTTGGTCGCCATAACCGGGTTTATTTGTTGCAGGTGCGCGACGTAAACCATGAGGGCCGTCAGAGACCCAAATCCAAGGTATATTCAGGCGTTCAACAGGAAATGTGCTCCAATCATCGCGCCCGGAACATAGCGCTATTTTTTCCTCGATGGTCATTTCGGATATAAGCTGATTTACTTTGTGCTTAAGCTCCTGTTCGTTCTCAACATGTTGTGCATTTGATGCCATAGCGGTTATTAAAAAGAAAAAAGGCAAAACCAGTTTTCGATTTATTTTGATGTATAAATCGAAATTGAAAATCTGGTATTTATTTATGTAAGTCATGCCTGAGTTATTTTTGAGTGTAATATATATCTTTAATAAATAGTTGTTTATTGCCTTCATCGGAATTCCCTTTTAAGAACAAAATACTTGTTATGTCTTTCAGGTCAGCATCATTATTTATTGTCGGGACTGGTATTGAATATTGAACCCATTTACCGGTAACTGAATATTTTTTACCAGGCTCAAATCTTAAAAAATTATTAGTTTGGGTTCCATTATCGTATTCTCCAGTTTGAAATCCAAGATCGAATGCAAGTAGCGAATCTCCCTTTATTGAAAAGTGTAAATGACCTTCAGCAAAATTTGAGAGATTTTCACCTTCTCCTTTCGGTTGCATTTCCAGACCACATCCCCACCATGTGCCTGTACCTGCTGAGATTTTAACTATATCTCCATCTGATATTTCAATATTGCATGTATTTTCCCAGGCATTTAGCTTTAATCTGGCACTTGGATAAGACATTTTATTTATACTGTCAGGGACAAGTTTACCGCTGAAAACCACATATATTTCCTCTGTAACATTTTCGCCGGCTGTCCTTGTCTTATTGGTTGTTTCAATCTCAAAAACCGGTGACTCTTTTGTAAATGGAGGAACTAACATATCGGCCATCATTTTTTCATAACTCCCCCCATATGTTTTTGTAATTTCCTTTCCTCCTCTTGTTAATCCCTTGAATATACCCTTATCAACCATATCCCAAAGAACATATTTCGCTTCTCCTTCAAGTGTGATTAATCCAAAGTGGTTTTCTGAACCGTTGTGATTTCGAGAATCTTTCCATTTTTCGTCGAAGGCTTCAAAATAAAAACAAGACATACCGGCATTTGTGGTCCACTCGCGCATGTAGTCGTAAAATAATTTCTCCTTGTATTCGTCGGATGCATACGATCCACTTGTTCCATATATTGCGGCATCAACTGTAGACCATCCGGTTTCGCCAATGTGAATGGCCTTGTCTGGCGCCAGACTATGGATATATTCTGCAGCGCTTTGATATTGTGAAACGGCATAGTCTTTTGCCCTTTTCATTGCTGCATCCACCCTTTCGCGGTCTGTTAAATGTTCTTCGTTTTCCCTCGCTTTCCAAAAAACAGGATGATAATAAGTGTCGTGGAACGGATAGGTATGCAGGGAGACATAATCAACTGCCTGTATTAGTTCTGCCAGCTCGTCGTTATGATAATCCTTCTCACCACCCCACGATGCGAAATTATCGGAACTGGTGATCCATGTATCTTCAGGAATTTTCCCTGTCGATTTTAAATCCTGTAGATAGTTTACCCATTTGCTTATTATTGCAGGTCGTACGAAATAACCGGATGCCCAGTGTACCATGGCTTCGTTCCCAACTGCAATTATTTTTACAATATCGGGATAGGTATTAATTAACCTGACAGCAGCATCAATCTCAGCTGAATTATTGGTAACATTTCCTGCCGAATGGTTTGGTTCTGATGTCCAGGCACCTTCGCATTCGATCCAGGATCCTAACATAATATACATTTCAAAACTCCGATCTTCTTTTTTCAACTGATGTATTGCAGCGAGAAGATTTTCTGCATGGGCATACTGGCTGGTATTATATGTTCTTAGAAGTTTAACACCCATTGCCGATAAAATTTTCAAATCCTCCTTCAATTCATTAATTGTTGGGACAATATCACGAGAATTATGCCTGTATCCGCCATATGAAAAAGCAAGGTAATTAGGATTTCCGAGGATTTCTGCTGCAGATTTATCTTTTCGATTGATACACGACGAAAATAACACAGCAAAAGCAATCAATATAAAATAACCTGTATTTCCTTTTAATTTCATTCTGATATTACATTTCATTTCCATTATCTCCCTGATGCTTGGCTTTACCACGACGTGCAATTAAAGCTTCCCTGATTTCATGGGCTTTACTTTCGGTGATATTGTATTTCCAGATTATTATCATAGCAATCAGTGCTGTAAAAATTGGAATTACAATATCGGCTATCCTCAGATTAGTAAGCGTTTCTATTGATTGTTGGTCGATTGATTCGTTAAAACCAACAGCCTGCAATACTATGCCACTCGTTAACAAGGCCAGGGCAGTGCCTAATTTAACCATCCACCAGTATACTGCACCAAACATACCTTCCCGTCGTTCACCATTGTTCAGCTCATCCAAATCACAAACATCGGCAGTCATCGACATCATCAAAGTAAACAAACCACCAATTCCGAATGAAAGAAATGGAATAGGCATAAAAATCAACCAGGGATTATCAGGATTAAATCCCCACCATTTTAATGCATACCCAATTATTGAAATCAATGTAGCTATAAGAAAGGCATTTTTCTTACCTAATTTCTCAGATATTCTTGTAATAATGGGGATAACCATGAAAGCAGTTGCCATGGCACTGACTGTCCCAAACCATGCCGGCCAGGTACCCGAAGCAACTTTATCGCCGGCAAACAGATAATAAACAATAATAAACATAGCGAATTGTGCGATGGTCTGAAAGCCATTGAAGATAAAGAAGGTAGCTCCGCATAGTTTCATGAATGGTTTATTTTTAATGGTGAGTTTTATCCCATTCAGGAATTCTTTAGTGTTGACTGCCATCTCTTTTATCGATAAGTTAGCCATTTTCGTCTTGTCGGGTACAATCATTTCTTTATTGAACAAGGCCGGCAAGATTCCCAATATCATACATAATGCACCCACCCAGATCGAAAGTGTGCGGGCACCTTCGGGAGCTGAACTAAATATAGATGGTTCGTAAATGATAACCCAAAACCAGGGAGCAATCATCCAGGCAATTTGCCCCATCCACTGCGAAACGGCCATCAAGCGTGTACGTTCATTGTAATCAGGTGTCATTTCGTACCCTAAACCAATAAGTGGTGTTGCAAATATGGTATAACCAATGTAAAAGAATATGGATACAATCAGGAAGTAGAAGAAATTATAGGTCTGCGAATTTTCCGGATTTAATTGCCACATCACCATAAAAGACAAACCGGTTATAACGCTTCCGAGCAAGATGTACGGTTTACGTCTTCCCCATTTCGATTTTGTATTATCCGAGATAAAACCCATTATTGGGTCGGTAAGTGCATCTAAAAACCGGGGCAATGCTCCCAGAATACCTGCAAGAACAGGATTCATATTCAAAGACATGACCAAAACAACCATGAAAACCCCAAGTGCTGCAGGAAACAGCTGATTGGCCAGATGACCAGATCCAAATGCTACCTTTTGTCCAAAGGGCACAATATCTTCTGTTGCAGTTTTAAATTTTGCCATTTACCTGTTTTTAATGTGTTTCATAATTGATCTGTTTGAATCCATTCATCACCTTTTTTGGCTTTCTTTTTACCGTAAACAGGCCCCAGTGTTTTTCCGGTTCCAGGGCCTCGGATGATCCTTTCCAGGGTTCGTCGAAAGCTTCAAACACAAATGTGAGTATTCCTTGCTGATTGGTCCATTGTATTAGTTCATTTATATAAATTTCCTGATACTCTTCGCCAACCATGGTTGGATCGATTACCTTTCCGTTTGAGTTGGTAGCCCATCCTGCCTCAGTTATTACAATCGGTTTATTGGGATGCTTTTGGGCCACACTTAGTATATTCTTTTGGGTAAATTCCAGTGCATTGTGAATATTTCTGGATTCCCAAACCGGGTAGGTATGAACCGAAATAAAATCCAGTTCCTTAGCTAACCCAACAAGTTTACCAAGCCATGGCACATAGTTTTCACAAAATGTAACCGGTTGTTGTGTGTTGCCCTTAATTTGGCGGATATAATCGATAACTTTGTCAACCGGAACAAGATGATCAGTCCAGTTAACCGTTGCTTCATTTCCTGCCGACAGTGAGAAAACTATGTCGTTGTACTGATTTGCAAGTCCGATTAGTTTATCTATTTCTTGCTGCTTTCTTTCTTTATTTAGCTCTAACTCCTCCTCTGATTACACGCCACCCCAGCGACATCCGTAATTGTTCACTTCGGCACCAATAAAAGCACCTAACATTACCTTTAATTCAAGTCCTTCAGATTTAATCAGGTCGAGCACCTTTTCTGCATGTTCGCTACAATCATACAATCGGACATATTGCCAATAATCCTTTACAATATGAAGATCCTCCCTGATTTGATCCCTTGTCGGATAATTCTGGATATCGGGGCTTTGCCCTTCACGGTAACCAGAATAGCAAATCCCTCTTCCCTCCGGAATACTTAGGGCATTAAAACTATCGATATGTATATTATTGCTGATTGCCATATTTTATTTTTCCATTCTTATCCCACAGGCCCCAAAAAGCGCCTACATCACCCTCCATATCAATTTTCCATGATTCATCAAATGAAGAGAAATAGAACACTGAGATATTGTCTTCTTTCGACCAAAGTTGGGTATTAATAAAATAGCGCATGGCATTTTCCAAGCCCGGTTCAGCTCCATAAAAATTGTTTCCAGTGTTTGGCCATCCTGTTTCGGAAATAATAACCGGCTTTCCGCTGGATACCCGTACAGCGCGATTGTACATGTCTTTCATGTACAGGTAAGCATGATCGATTGCACAGCCTTCCCAAAAAGGATAGCAGTTGGCAAGGATAACATCACATGCCCCGGTAATGCGTGGACGGGCCTCGAATTCGTAATAGGCGTCTACATATCCGACAGGGATATTTGGCAATTCAGCTTTTACACGCATTATATATTCCAGCAGTTCATCCTCACTTAAATCGCCACGATAGAGTACTTCGTTCCCTACTGCTACAATATCAGTATATCCTTCCTTTGCTAATTTTATAACATTGCTGATTTCCTGATCGTTAATTTCTTTTTGCGTACCAAGCCAGGCACCTACAAGTGTTTTTAAACCATTTTCCCTTGCAATAACAGGAATTTGTTCATTCCCATCGGTACACGAAAATGTTCTGATCCAGCTTGTATGAGATTGGATAATTTCTAACCTGCTTCGAATCTGTTCTTCAGATATTTTAGTACCGGGTCCCTGACCATCAAGATAAGGACTAAAGCATAAACCATGCAGTCCGGACTTAAAGGCCTTTTGAAACAAGGCATGAATTTCATCAATGCTTTTACCATCAAAATTAACTCCTGCCAGCGATAATAATTTCTCTTCTCTAATCGACATATTAATTTCAGTTCTATTGTTTTATTGCGACTTCAATAATCTGAACCTCCCCAGTTCTGTCAAATATCATTTCACTTAAGGGTTTACTCAGGGCATTTCCTGACAATTCTTGTTTTTGCTTATCTTTTAATTCAATAATTATTTTTGATTCTTTTGATAAAGTATAAACTACAGGCACCTGACAGATAGTAAAAGCAAGCTGATTCTTTTTTAAATTCAGGTGTAGTGTATTGCCATTATGTGAGACATACGCAAATACCTTTTCCGAACTAAGGAATTCTTTGCGATTGATCAGGACGGCATCAAAAACTATTCGACCATCTTTTATGAAAACTCCCAATTCACCCATCCGGGAGATAAAATCTTCCTTCACCTGTCCGGTCATGCCCGGTTGTTGTGCACCTGCATGGCCAGGGGTATGCGAATAAGCATCGGTTGGGAATGCACCATACAAATTAGGTGATTTGTATAAACCGATCCCTGCTTTGATCTCATAGTAATGATCTTTAAGTTTACCTTGAACCTCCGGCGAAGCACCCTCATTTGCACCCTTAATGAAACACTCCTCAACAGCAAGGAGCAGTTTCGATACCATGTGCCAATAAATACTTCCAAGGCCTTCGTAACCATAGAAAGTACCAGAGCGGCCAGTAAACGACTGATGATCGAACATTTCTTCGTAAATGGCTAGTACATTGTTTTTTTCTTCTTCTACAAGGCTTCCGTATGAATTGGCATCCAGATTTGTAAGGGCCTGATTCAGTACATCGGCGTTGCGGAATGTTCCATTAAAATGATACTGGCCTGATTTATCTACACCGATGATGGAATTATCTCCATCAGTAATTAGTTTGCTCAATAATCCAGATGATTTCACCTTTTCAGCAGGTACATTATTCTTTACCATAAACCGGGGTAATTCACGGTTGGGATAAAGGATATAGCTATACTGATCGGATCTGAACAAGCTGCTTTCTTTCAGATGGTCGAGTACTTCGAGACTTTCCTCGGCAGAAAGATATCCTGAGCTTAACACAGCCACCTGCCCTTCGAGCATTACATACAAATGGCGAATTGCTATTTCCTTTTCTGAAAAGGATATCAGATTATATGCATGGTACAGGCCGTCATCTCTTTTGTTTACCCGAATTGATTGCTCGATGTACTCGAGGGTAATTTGCATAAATTTCGACAATTCACCTGCACTGGTCTCAATTACATTGCCCGGCAAGGATTGACTGTAAACACTTTCGCGATATTTTGTGCCTGCCTTGCCCAAAAAATCAGCAAAATGCCGACGGTCGGCATCGGAAAAACCGGATTTTAACAGGGCTTTGTTTTCTGCAAAAAGACTAAATATGCTATTGAAAAGTACCTTGACTTCGGCTGACACCCGGAATTTTTGTTTACCAAGCTGGCTAAATATTTCTTTCCAAAAACTGACATATCTTCGCAAATAATACAAGGTAACCATCGATACACCACTACCTACAAGGGCATTGTTTGCATCGTTCCATTCGGGTCGCTGGGTATTAAGCCAGATACCTGCCTCAGGAATAAAGTTACTCAATTTTGCCAACAGAGTGACCAGAATTTTCTCAGTAAGGTTAACATGCACAATATGCCTGTCGTTGGTCATCAACAATCGCCCATCGGTACCAATATCTTCAACCAGAACCTTTATTTCATCATTCAATTTAAAATCAAAATCGATGGTATCTCTAGGATTCCTGACAATTTCGGTGTAGGATTTTAT
Organism: uncultured Bacteroidales bacterium; assembly: GCA_964388245.1. Taxonomy (GTDB): domain Bacteria; phylum Bacteroidota; class Bacteroidia; order Bacteroidales; family M50B96; genus JAIOYV01. The sequence continues at coordinate 7,976 of CAYLZH010000053.1, read as the reverse complement.
CCTGTAAGGTACGTTGGCATAGGCAAAAATTTCCTGTGATAATAGCTTTTCAATTTTGCCGGGATGATATGCTTTTGATAGTTCCAGTAGCTTTTGAAGATAGATGATCTGATGATCGCCCCAATAGCCGATGTACGCCCATGGATCGTCCGGATCAGGACACTCCCAGTCGATTCCATTGCGCATAATGCGGTAAGGATTGTATCCGTCGGGGGTACTTGCGTTCAGGAATTTGCCAATAATATGTTCGATATAGCCGGGATAGGATAGGCATAAGGCTTCCCAGTTCTGGAAAATGTCGCGCCAGTTACCCTGAAAATCAGATTTAGGTGAGCCATCCTCGTTTTTATTATCGATAGAGAAAAGATTCCACGGACGGCTTGGATCGCCATGTCTGCGACTGAATGTAAGCGGAAGATATTCGTAACATATCCTGATAAAATCAATATTCCCGGTTTTATAGGCTGCTTGCAAAAGCTCATTTACTAAAATCTCTTCGGGAAGTGATTGCAGTATCGAAAGGTTTTGATCGAACACCTTTTTATTGGTTTGTTGAACAAAATCTCTGAAATCATTTCTATCGACAACATAATTTTTAAGGTAAATTCCACCCCTCATAATGTTAAAGAGCGTATTGGAAAAATGACGGGCAGCATTAAGATCCTCCTGACTGCACTGAAGGCCATCGGCACCGGCAACTGTTTTTATCAGGTTGTGGGTTCCTTGTTGAATATCGGAATCGACCAATTTGCCATGATTTACCTGAGTTCTGAGAAAATGATTTAGGTTGGCCACATCTGTGGTAGTTTGATTTATTTCAGCCACGAACATCCAATTCTGTCCCTGATCCGGTTCCAATTCCATATCGGTTTGTATGAAATAGGCTCCCCGGGCGGCCCGAATATCCTGTTCGGTTGTTACAGGTAGACCACACCTGAAATTATTAAGTTGACGTGTAGAGATCAGGGTTTTAGGTTTCTCCAGCCCAACTAACCAAACGGTGGTTGCATTTAACGACTCGCTGGGTTCGGCCTTATCTACTGGTATAGAGCTAAGCATAAACAAACCAAGGCCTGTTTCTTTTAACAGCTCATTTTTTTTGTAGGCATCCAGCAAGTTACTGTATTCATTCTGAAATGTATAAAAAACACCATGAGGCAATATGTTTTGAATCCCATCGAGGATTTCAATATTTAGATTTTTGTTGCCTTTATTAGTTATTGATGATTTCTTAACAAAGCCATATTTCTCGCTGCTGTACCATCCATAACGGAAGCAAACCTCAAGGTCCTCGTTTATTTCCTCAAAGATGACTTTATTACCATATATGCTTTTGTATAGATTTCTCTCAATCTTGTAAATCGTGCTACTCGCTTTTGAGAAAGGTTCCCATAAATAGCTTCGTCTGGGCTCGCTGACAAAAATGATGGTTTTGCTCCCGGTTATGTCGCAATAGTCATGGATCTTGTCGTCGGTGTAATATGGAAACAAGGCATTATCCCTGTCTTTACGTCCGGCAGAAAGAGATCCATTGCTTGATATATAATTCCAATGATCCGAATCACTTACAATAGTCATAAGGAAGTCGGGCATTTGATGGTAATTGGCAATCTTGTAAAACTTTTCGTCTTCAATTTCCACAAATCCACCCTCAACCTGCGAAGAAGTGCAATCGAGATATGTATCGCCTAAATATATTTTCTTTCGTTTCATCTTCAGTTTAAATAAAATCGCTTTGCTTTGTCGCCGATCGTTACTTTGAAAAATCCGGATTCAATAATCCAATCATTATTACTGTCAACAAATTGTAAATCTGATGAATTCAGGATGAACTCTACTTTTTTTGTTTCACCAGGCTGAAGATTAATTTTTGTGAATTTTTTAAGAAGTCTTACAGCCGGGGAAACGGAAGCTACTTCATCTGATACAAAAAGCAAAACAGATTCCTTTCCAGCCCTCTCTCCTGTATTGATAATTTCAATATTCACACTGATTTCTTCATTCCTTGAAATGGTATCACTGCTCAATTCAATTTCAGAGTATTCGAAAGTGGTATAACTCAGACCATAGCCGAATTCATATTGAGGAGTGAATCCGTCTATTCCAAAATTAACATCACGCTCATCTGAAAGGGGATGGTCTAATGTCCACAACGATCCCGAAAACCTGGGATAGGTATAGGGTAGTTTTCCCGAAGGATTATGATCACCAAACAGTACATCTGCAATGGCCCTGCCGCCCTCATTTCCCGGCAGGTAAGTCATTACAATACTCTGAGAAACAGGCTCTATTTTTCGAATAATCCTGGGCCGTCCTTGTACCATTACCAAAAGAACAGGTTTTCCGGTCGTAGCTAATTCTTTTACAAGCTTCTGTTGAACTTCGGGCAGGTCAAGTTCATCAATATCGCTGGGCTTTTCGGTTGCCGGTTTTTCTCCTACACAGGCAATAATTACATCAGCTTGTTTAGCTTTTCGCACTGCTGCTTGTATATCAATTTCCTCTATGTAATCAGTGCCTTTTGCATACAAAACATTTTCATAACCAATCTTTTGACGAACTGCCTGCAGGATGGTTAATTTATCCCGATCGTTAAAAGCAGTATCCTGGCCCGACCACGTTCTTGACCAGGCCCCATTAAGGTAATTCAAAGAATGGGATGCTACACCGGTAATCAGTACCTTTGTTTTTTTCGACAAGGGAAGGATTCTTTCCGAATTTTTGAGCAGGGTAATGCTTTCGCATGCCATCTGATGGTTGATACTATCAGATTTTTCTGAGCCAAATTCATCGTAGGAGTGGCTTTCAAACATTGGGTCATCAAAAATCCCTGCTTTAAATTTTACATACAATATCCGGCGTACAGCATCATCCACCCGCGACATGGGTACCTCACCATCGTTTACCAGACTTATCAGGTGAACTGCAAAACTTTCATCGTATGGATCCATGCACATATCCAAACCAGCCAAAACACTAAGTTTTACTGCTTCCCGCTCATCTTCTGCTACTTTGTGAACAGTGTACAAGTTGTCGATATCGCTCCAATCAGAAATAACAAATCCTTTAAATCCAAGCTCTTCTTTCAACATTTTAGTGAGCAGGTTATAATCGGCATGTGAAGGAACTCCATTCATTGCCCCTGAAGAAATCATGAGGCTGAGTAGACCCTGATCGATGGCTGCCTCGAAAGGGGGTAACAAATTTTGGCGGATAATCCGTTCAGGTAAAATTACTGGAGAGCGGTCCTTGCCATTATAAGAAGCTCCGTAGCCAATAAAATGCTTAGGGCATACTACAACTTTGTCGAAATTGCCGGGATCGGTTCCTTGCATTCCTTCAATCATTGCTTTGCCCAATTCTGTGGTCAGGTAGGTATCTTCACCAAAGCTTTCAAATATCCTTCCCCACAGAGGATGCCGTGAAACATCCAGAACCGGAGAATAGTTCCACGGAATTGCACTGGCCTTAAGCTCATAGGCTGTCATTTCTCCGGCTAACCGTGCGTAATCTTTATCGAAAGTTGAAGCCAGGTTAATTTGGTGTGCTGTCATTACCGAACCGGCAGTGTAGTTTGCTCCATGTACGGCATCAATTCCGTAAAGTAAGGGTATGCCCAAACGGGTATTTTTTTTCACATAATCCTGAAGAAATCCAATATTGTAACGCCATTGCTCAGGTGTCATGGGGAAAGTGCTCAGGTTTTGCACCGATCCTGCTCCATACTTCGATAATAAACGCTGAAGCTTTTCCTCTTCAAAAATGAGGGTGTCCCGATCGGCCCAAAAATCTCCTTCCAGCATTGCCCTAAATGCCAAATTAAGCATCTGGCCTACTTTTTCTTCGAGGGTCATCAATGCCATAAGGCTATCCACTTTTGCGTAGATGGCATTGTCGGAGTCTGATTTGTTTTGCTTAGTCGATTGGCAACCAAAAAGAAGAACAACCATCAAAATTGAAATAGTATAGTTTCGAATCGCCGTAAAATCATATGTTATTTTTAAACCTTTTGCCATCATATCTGTCGCCCTTACACGGCTTAAATGTTTCTGTTTTTCCTGACACTGGGCTTTACCCTGTGCTATTGCTTTTGCCTCGTTGGGACTGAACTATCATTTCTGATAAACCAATTAATATCACCACTATCATTCTTTATTATAGAATTATAAACTTTCTGGACATTGAAAATCCATCTTTACTGAGTATTACCAAATATAGCCCGGTTTTAAGTCCTGATACATCAACTTTTGCTGATGGAGCAAGTGTTGTCTGAATTAACTCCCTACCTGATAAATCAATAATCTTCAATGTGTATTCTTTTGGATCATCAATAGCAATGGTAAGGATGTCAGTTGTTGGATTTGGATTGATGTTGAATGTGGCATTATCAACACTTTCCTTGATTCCAGTCGTATTTAGTTCATATACCCGAACCCAGTCGATAAATACTGAACAAGGAAATTCTGCCTCCGTTACAATTGCTCCACCATAAGTATTTTGACTTCCTCCAACCCCGGCACTTAGGATAGCATACATCTTATGTTCAAAAGGGTACCACTCAGCAAAATGATGGGAATACTCAGAAGTTGCCACCCGTTTGCCTGTTGTATCAGAAATTGCAAATTCATCTTGTCCATCAACCTGATAGGCACCTCCATCATCTAAAAATTGGATATGATAGGTGGTACTGTCCACAAAAAATTCTATCCTGTCGTTGTACCAGTCGATACCATAATTATGAAAAGCACTGCTGCCCGCAAAGGGAGCTCCTGTAGGAGGGGGATAACCGCCATAGCCAGGTTCGGCAGGATTCGGAACCTCTTCGGTTTCGTAACTATAATAAGCGCCTTGATGACCATGATTCCAGGATTGCCATTGGTTATTCTCCCAAAACCAGGCATAGTGGACACTCCCTAAATTATGATAGGGAATCGATCCTACGTATTCCATAATATCTAATTCACCACCTTGAGGCCACATAATGTATGTCCAACCATTGGGGATTTCATCGGGCATCATCCAAAAGGCAAAACCTTGTCCCTTATATCTAACATCCTGTGGAAAAACCTTTGCTACAATTCTGTGGCCTGGTCCCCAGGAAGCTTTTCCGGCCGTATTTATTCGACCGCTTGTATAGTTCCGGTCTATGTAAAATTCCTCTTTCGTGGTAATAACTAAACATCCGTCATCTGCCCCGGGTATTCCGTTTTCAAAAGTTACATTTTCTGCCCTGGCCCTATCAATTTGACCTGTTCCCCAATCGCCGTTGACACCCGTGCCTGTTTCAATATTCCAATTCGTCAAATCCAGTTGACCCTGGTTAAAATTATCTTCCCATACCAAATTCCCTACCTGCCCAAACATTGAGAGGTTTAGCAGAAGGATAGAAAATATGTTGTAGATAGGTTTCATGTTTTTATTTCCTAATCTTTCGAAATTGAAAATTCTAAATTCAATTCTACATTCGAGTTCCGGCCAATGCCAGCCTTGAAATCGCCTGGTTCGGTTACATATTTCATTTCCTGATTGTGGAACCCGAGTTGATCGGTATGAAGCGTAAATTGTATTTTTTTGCTTTCGCCCGGCTTTAAGAGAATTTTCTCAAATCCTTTTAATTCTTTCACTGGTCGTGTGCGGCTTCCGACTAAATCATGGATGTATAATTGAACAGTTTCTTTTCCGGCAAATTCGCCTGTATTTGTAATGGTTGCAGAAAATTGGATGCTATCGCCTAATGAATACTTACTCTTATCAACTGAAATATCAGAATATTCAAAGCTGGTATAAGAAAGGCCATATCCAAAGGGGAACCATGGCTCGAAACCATAATCCAGGTAATGATTTGTGTTACCAACCGACAATTGAAAAGCTTCGTGGGGAATATCATACATGCGTTCCCAGGTATGATCAAATGCTGGTTTTCCTGAACTCTTCTGAGAATAATAAACCGGAATTTGCCCAACCGTACGAGGAAAAGTAACCGGGAGTTTTCCTGATGGGGATTCAACTCCAAATAACACATCAGTGATGGCCGGCCCGGCCATTGTGCCCGGATGCCAGGCATAAAGAATGGCATCCATAAATTTTGCTTCTTCCTCGAAGGTTAGCGGACGCCCTGCCATTACAATACCGATTATGGGTTTTCCCGTTTCCGACAATGCCTCAATCAATTGTGTTTGAAGTCCCGGTAAGGTAATATCTGCACGGCAATGCGACTCACCGGAAAGTATAGATTCCTCTCCAATGAAAAGAACAATCACCTCTGATTTCTTGGCTGCCCGGAGAGCTGCATCAAATCCTTTGCGATTTAATGTGCGGCTTATTTCCATACCCTGGGCAAAGCGCACCTTATCACCGCCAAAGTATTCCCGAATAGCTTCCAAGGGTGTAACTGAATGTTCCTTGTTGCCATCGAAAATCCATGTTCCCAGCTGGTCGTGCGGTTGATCGGCTAATGGACCAATTACAGCTATACTCTTAATATTTTTCGATAGAGGTAAAATATTGTTGATATTTTTTAAAAGTACTAAGCTCTCTTTTGCTGCATCATGTGCTACTTTACGGTGTTCGGTATTTAATACTTCTGGATAATCTTTCGGATCGGTATATGGATTTTCAAATAATCCTAAAAGGAATTTCAATCGAAGGATATATCGTACCGATTCATCAATCATGTCCATTGAAATTTCGCCCGATTGGATTAATTCTTTGAGATGATCTTCGTAGCATGGGCTGGCCATTTCCATATCTACTCCGGCATTGATGGCTTTGGTAGCTGCATCCTTGTTATCGGAAGCATAGCCATGTACCACTAACTGCTGAATGGAAAACCAATCGCTTACCACCAATCCCTTGTAATCCCATTCATTGCGTAATATCTGCTTGGTCAATAAATCATTTCCCGAAGCAGGAATTCCATTTATTTCGTTGAATGCCGTCATGAAAGTTGCTGCACCCACATCGGCTACAGCTTTAAAGGGTGGCAAGTAGACATCGCGCAATTCATTTTCAGGAAGAGTGACAGTATGATAATCGCGTCCAGCTTCTGCTGCACCATAAGCAGCAAAATGTTTGGCACAGGCAGCAATTGTATTTTTATCTGATAAGTCATTACCCTGGTAGCCATGAACGGCAGCCTTGCCTAATTGAGAAGTTAAATAAGGATCTTCACCAAAACATTCAGCTATGCGCCCCCAGCGAGGATCACGTGTAATGTCAATCATTGGAGCAAATGTCCAGTGAATACCGTGGGAACGGGCTTCAATAGCCGATATCGCTGTCCCTTTCTGAATAAGTTCCGGGTTCCACGATGCGGCTTGCCCCAATGGAATAGGCATGATGGTTTTAAAACCATGTATCACATCGCGGGCAAAGATGATAGGTATTCCCAAACGGCTTTCTTCAACCGCGATTTTTTGCAATCGGTTTATTGCTTCGACATCAGTTGTATTCAGGATCGATCCAATTTGACTATCGCGTATTTTATCATCATGACCATCGGCTCCGTTTTTCTGGAGCATCTGGCCGATTTTTTCATCCAGGGTCATGAGGGCAAACAAGGAGTCAACCTTTGATTCGATTGGATCGAAAGATTGGGAATGATTCGGATTTTGATTGCAGGACATAATAAAGAGAGATAAAATCACAAGGAACAAATTCCAAATCCCGAATAAATTCCAATTTCGAAAAGTCAAATTTTCAAACGGTATATTGTCTGTTTTTTTGATTTTGAATTTTATTTGAGATTTAGTGCTTCTCATTTTGAATTTGATATTTGATGCTCGGATTTTATTTGGAATTTAACTAATTAGTTTTTTGATATACCCGTACATAATCCACTTCCATGGTTTGAGGGAAGACAGTTGTTGCATTTGGTGACCCAGGCCAATTCCCACCAACAGCCAAATTCAGAATAATAAAAAAGTTTTGATGGAATTCGCTTAACTGAGGATCTGTGATAGTCATTACAAAGTATT
>CAYLZH010000052.1:1971-21049 GCA_964388245.1 uncultured Bacteroidales bacterium | reverse complement strand
CCAGAAAAGACATATCTTAACAGCACTTTTTTTTATTAAAAACCTGACATCAAATTACGACGGATGATAAAGCAAGTTTTTGGGATTTTCATACTAATATTTTGTGTTTTTAACATATCGTTGTCGCAAAACCGTGGCGGCAAACCTTACTCGTTTTCCGAGGCAACAGTATCATCTGAAATAAAAACCATAAATCTTGATAAAACCGATATTGAAAAATTTATTCTTGAAGATATCGAAAACGATAAGGATGGCGGATACTACCGGATTGGCCGGTCGATCGAAACCAACATTAACTTACTTAACCAAGGAGCCTGGGAAACTACCAATAACGGTAACAGAATTTGCCGGTTAAAAATTGAAGCCCCTGGTGCATTGGCCTTGGGAGTTTATTATAACAATTTTTGGCTTCCCAAAGGATCAAGCTTATTTTTATATAATGAGGGTAAACAGCAGTTAATTGGTGCATTTACTCACGAGAATAATCCGGCCAGCGGAATTTATGCTACCGAACTAATATCAGGAGAAAAAATTATACTTGAGTACAATGTAGAGGCAGGTGTATCTCATGATGCAATAATATCCTTATCAGAAGTAGCCTATGTGTACAGGGGGATAGGCGATTCAGGACATAAAAACGTTTTTGGTTTTGGCGACTCCGAGTCGTGCGAGGTGAATATAAACTGTACGGAAGGAAATAACTGGCAGGATCAGAAACGGGGAGTTGCACGGATATTACTAAAAGAAGGATCCCAATACGGGTGGTGTACCGGATCGCTGGTCAACAATGTTCGACAGGATTTTGAACCCTATTTTTTAACTGCCGACCATTGCGGAGTAAATGCAAGTACAAGCGATTATTTGCAATGGATATTCTATTTCAATTTTGAAGCAGCTTCATGTAATAATCCATCCAATGCACCGGGTTATAATACAATTACCGGATGCACAAAAATTTCAAACGGAGGAAATGCCGGTACAACCGGATCCGATTTTAAACTATTGCTTTTCACCACTAATGTCCCGGTTTCGTACAATGTGTATTTTAACGGATGGAATGCCTTAAATCAGGGTAGTTCATCAGGTGTTAGCATTCATCATCCGGCAGGTGATATAAAAAAAATTTCTACCTATACTACTTCTTTAACCACTGCTGGATGGAATGGCAGTGGTGTAAATTCACACTGGCGCGTATACTGGACATCAACATCAAATGGACATGGAGTAACAGAAGGAGGATCTTCGGGTTCGCCATTGTTTAACTCCAATGGATTGATTGCAGGGACATTAACAGGAGGTAGTTCCTATTGTACTGCCACATACATGCCCGATTACTATGGAAAATTTTCATATAGCTGGGTTTCGAATGGCACAAATGCACAATCGCGCCTGAAGGAATGGCTCGATCCGGATACAATGGGGACATCTATTTTAGCCGGAATCGATCTGCAGGTTGCAATTGCAGGCCTTGAGCCTGATTATTGTTTGAATGATAGTGCGGTTTCATTAGCCGGCATACCTGGAAACGGAACATTTAACGGTGCAGGTATTAGCGGAAATATTTTTGATCCTTCGCTTGCTGGTGTTGGGACACATTACATTTATTATACTACCTTCTTAGGCTCAACATCGCAGCAGGTAACTGTTTATCAGAATCCTTCAATTGACCTGGGCCCTGATCAGTCATATGTAAACGGACAGACTGCAATGATTATAGCACCATCAGGATTTACATCTTATAATTGGTCTACAGGATCGAGTGCTTCATCGCTTTCGGTTACATCAACCGGAACATATTCTTTAACAATAAGCGACGGGAACGGATGTACAGCTTCAGATGAATTGCTTGTAGAATTTACCAGTTTACCGGTGCCCGCATGGAATTATATCAACACAGGAAACAATCATACCATCCTGATTCAGGATACTTCGGAAATAAGCATAAATGGTAATGCTATTGAACCAGGTGATTACCTGGGCGTATTTTACGATTCTATTGGTACGCTTGTTTGTGCAGGATATATGCCTTATACGGGAACCAATGCTGCCATGACTGCCTGGGGTTCACAGTCGGGTTTTGTTGATGGATTTGCATCCGGCGAAGAATTAAAATGGAAGATATGGGATGCCTCGGAGCAGTGTGAACATTTGGCCCTGGCAAGTTATATTACTTCAGGATTTCCTGATCTCGGCTATTATTCGGCAAATGGTATGAGTGGTTTATCAAGTCTTATTTCAATTACTTCTGATTCCCAGCTTGTAGATCTTGTCCAGGGCTGGAGTATAATATCAACTTATATTCAACCCTTCGAACCGGCAATGGATAGTGTTTTTGCCCCGTTGATAAACAGCCTGATAATTGTAAAGAATGGTTACGGTGATGTTTTTTGGCCACCTTATGTAAATATAATTGGTGATATTCAGGTCGATCAGGGTTATCAGATTTATATGAGTAATCAGCAAATTTTATCTGTTAATGGCTTGCCGGTAAATCCGCAAAATTTTCCTGTTCAGGTACCCCAGGGTTGGAGTATTATAAGTTACCTGCGAAACAGTCCCGGAAACATAATCCAAATGCTTGGCACAATTTCGAATGCACTAATAATTGTTAAAAATGGCAACGGCCTGGTTTATTGGCCACCTTATGTTAACGATATCGGAAATATGATTCCTGGTCAGGGCTACCAGGTAAAACTTTCCTCACCGGCAACTTTAACCTACCCCGGGAATTAATCTTTCGTGGCTGATAACTCCTGATTTTCTGAATAATCCGGATTAATTTTTTTTGTGTTAATGCTGTAATAAATCCCAAAAAAGGAGACAAAAGCTGTAATAATATAAAACATCAGGCTAAGCGCAATTGATGCATTAATATCAAGCCCAATTAACTGAGCGCCATATAAAAAAGTAATCTCGCGCGAACCTATTCCTCCAATAGTGACAGGCAATGTGGCAACAATCGAAGAAACCAGGAATACAAACAAATACTCCGGGATAAATGAAGGTTGACCAATACCAATCAGGATAAAATATGCAGACAAAAGTTGAAGAAATTGAACAAGTAAAGATTGCAGGTTGATAATTAAGAATATGTTTTTGAAGTATTCGAAAAACTGCTGTATAATAAAATAGAATACAAGCAGTCCGGCAGGGATCAGGAGCCAGATAAAGTATTTGAATATTTGAGGGACCGGAATTAAATAGGCCAATAAACAACAAAGAATAAAAAGCGCGACAAGCCCGCCAATTCTATCGAACAGAATGGCAAGGAAAATCTTTTTGGCTTTTACACCAAATTGCTTATTCAGCAGATATATTTTGTAGCCATCGCCACCAATTCCACCCGGTAAGAAAAGGTTATAAAACATACCTAAAAGATAAAGGCGAAGATTGAATTTATGTGATATTAACACTTTAATCGATGACAGGAAACGGTTTAAGCGCAGGGCGGCCACAAATTTCGATAGAGCAAATAGCAAAGCTGCAACTATTAAATATACCAGCGACGATTTTTTGTAAACCTCCAGAACATCAGTGAACTGGATCTTAGTAAAAACAAAGTATAAGGCTGCCACCGAAAGAATTATCTTTAGTATCGTTTTCGTTGCTTTGCCTGGTTTTATTTTCATGCCGGACAGGTATCAATATCTGGTTAATACTCCTGTTTGCAGCAGGCAGGTATATGTGATTTTATCATTGTGTTTTGGAATTTTAAACAGCTACAATCTTGATATTCCCGCCCTTATACAATGATTTTATTGTTTTACAATCCTGATATTTTTAGATCCATTATATACTTTTCCAAATTCTCCTGACTTTATACGGTGTTTTATGCTGCGACTCATAATAAGTACGGACAAGTATTTCGGCTATTATACCGATCGTTATCAATTGTATCCCGGCAAGTGTTAATAACATGCCAAGAATTAAAAGTGGTTTTCCCCAAATGTCGTTGCCCATAATTTTCAGAATCAATAAATAAAAATCGATTAAAACACCTATTCCAAAAATTAAAACTCCGAGGTTTCCGAACAGGTGCATTGGTTTTTGCAGATAGCGTTTGAAAAAAAGCATTAACATTAAATCGCTTACAACTTTAAATGTCCGGCCTATTCCGTATTTCGAAGTGCCATGCGAACGGGCGTGGTGTTTTACATTTACCTGGGTAATTTTTGCTCCTTCCTGCGCTGCAAGTACAGGAATAAACCGGTGAAGTTCGCCATACAAACCAATGCTTTTTGCTAGGTCCGATTTGAATACTTTCAGCGTGCACCCATAATCTTTCATATGCACATCTGTTGTTTTCCTGATAATTGAATTTGCAATTTTACTTGGGATTTTGCGGAGAAACATGCCATCCTGCCGGTTGGCCCTGATGCCTGCGACAAGGTCCCAGTCTTCTTTTTCGGCCATTTCAAGCATCATAGGAATATCTGTCGGATCGTTTTGAAGATCGCCATCGAGTAGGACAACATATTCGCCTTTTGCATCGGCAATTCCTGCTGCCAATGCCGAACTTTGTCCGTAGTTCATTTTAAGTTCAATCAACCGCAATCGTTTATCGGAAAACGATTTTACTTCACGAATGGTTCCGTCAGTCGATCCGTCATCAACATAAATCAACTCAAAATCAATATCAGGTAATGCCTCGAAAATGGCATTTATCATTGGTTTTATATTTGGCTCTTCGTTGTAAACACAAACTATTACTGATAATTTACAGTTATATTCCTCCATTTTTGATTTTTTTATTCAAGTTTATAGTCAATATTAGAATATAAATCCTTAGGTACATTAAAGTATTTTGTATTTAATTCAGAAACTTTATGAATTCCCCATGGAACATAAAAGAACCTATTCGGATCATCAAAGTCATTTTCTACCTCAGTAAAATTACAATATGGATATACTGTGATTCCTTGTTCGGGGGATTCTATGGAGCTTAGCATCAGTGTTTCAACAGGAAAGGCCCAGCGAATTAGAATTAAATTTTCTTTTAGATTTTTAATATCAGCAGCAATTTTCTGAATATCATTATTCTTTGCAAAATCAATAATGCTTGCCAGGTATTCAATACGTTTTTGATATAATTTTCCCTGATTAATAATTCCATAAAAACTTTGTATCATCAGGAAACATATAATTATCAGCTTAAGAACAGAATTATATGACTTTGATGATATTATATCTTTTGTAAATGGAAGAAATATAAAAAAGCTTAGTGACATGAAATTCTTTTCCATCATGATGTCGCTGTCTCCATTAGCAAAAGAAATCAATAGTATGATTAAATATCCAACAACCGACAGAAAAATATAAGAAGTTTTGAACCAGGCTTTTCGAATAATCATGTGGCATAGAACTAATCCTAAAAGAATACTTGGAATCAGGAATAATTTGAGAAATACTTTTTGAACATAATTCCAGGAATAATAGCTGAATAATTTAGGAAGAGAATGTACAAATCCAAACATGCCTTGATACTTTTCTCCTTCATAACTTTGTAGATCGGTTTGAAATACCTTATGTCCGAATAGGATTACTGTAAGAATTATTAGTCCGTAAAAAGGCATATGATTCCACGATTTCTTATCAATTAGAATCCAGACAATAATAAATCCAATAGTAAAAGCACTTACCGGATGGCTAAAGTAACACAATAGAATTATTAATGCTGCGATCAAAAAATATGATACTTTGTTGATTATTGATTTGTTTATTTGCTTAAATTTCTGGTCGAGCCATGCAAAAAGTAATACTGACCATGCGAGAGCCTGATGAACTTCTGTAACTGGTTTGTAAAAGTTTTCCCGAACCGGAATGATAAGAATTAAAAGAAGCAATATTCCTGCTGTTGGGTGTTTTAATCCGTAATGGATTATTAACCAAATTCCATAAAAAAATAGAATAAATGAAATGGAATACAGGTAGAAAATGCCAGTGATTGATAATCCGATTTTAACACCAACGACAGGAAGTATTTGTGTTAGAATTGCTGCGTACCTTCCATGCTGAGGAGCAAGATTTTCTGTATTAATAATTTGGAAGATGTAGGCGGCACTGTCAGCATAAAGGTTTCGTTCAAGAACATAAAATAATGAAAATATGAACATGACGAGGAATGTTGAATGGCCGACAATTGCGTAAAATCTGGGGTTCATAGTAAAATTTCTATAATTATGAGTTGAGTTATATTACCTTCAACAAAAAGCTTCCAAACAATACAACCAAGACAATTCCTGTGAAAAAGACAATCGATTGCAAGGCAAGTAACAGGCGGCATAATTTCGGGTTTTCCGATCCGGACAAAATCATGAACCGCGTAAAAAGTCCAATCAGGATGGAGATTCCGAATGCTATCCAACTCCAGGCCAAATAATTCGAAATACAAACACAAATGCTCCGAAGTGCTTCGAACTGAAATACAGCAACAAATAAAGTTGTAATAATAAAAGCTGAGGCGAGAATGCTCTGTTGTTTAATCGAATCGAAGGCAAACTTCATCTGACTGTATTTTTTCTCCATAATCTTAATGATTAAGTGGTTTGTTTTAATAGTCCAAATTACTTTTGCCTTATGCTGCCATTTTTAATTCTCATGATTAGACGTCGATATTTGCATATCGTGCATGTTTCTCGATAAATTCCCTTCGTGGTGGAACTTCGTCGCCCATCAGCATTGAGAATATCCGATCGGCTTCGGCAGCACTGTCGATTGTAACCTGTCGAAGTGTCCGAAATTCCGGATTCATGGTAGTGTCCCAAAGTTGTTCGGCGTTCATTTCTCCCAAACCTTTATAGCGCTGGATGTGCATGCCCGATTCTTTTCCTTTTCCCATCTCGTCGATTGCTACGAGCCGTTCTTCCTCGGTCCAGCAGTAGCGTTGCGACTTTCCTTTTTTTACCAGATAAAGAGGAGGCGTGGCGATATAAAGATACCCGTATTCAATCACTTCTTTCATAAACCGGAAAAAGAAGGTCATTATTAATGTGGTGATATGGCTTCCGTCGACATCGGCATCAGTCATGATTATCACCTTATGATAGCGTAGTTTTTCCAGGTTCAGTGCCTTGCTGTCCTCTTCGGTCCCAATGGAAACACCCAATGCAGTAAAGATGTTTTTTATTTCTTCGTTTTCGAATATTTTATGATGCATTGCTTTTTCCACATTAAGGATTTTACCCCTTAGTGGAAGTATTGCCTGAAATTTCCTGTCGCGGCCCTGTTTGGCTGTTCCACCTGCCGAATCACCCTCCACAAGATATACTTCGCATTTCAAGGGATCACGGTCGGAGCAATCGGCTAATTTGCCCGGAAGACCGGCGCCGCTGAGCACATTTTTGCGCTGGACCAGTTCACGTGCCTTACGCGCTGCATGCCGGGCAGTGGCAGCAAGTATTACTTTCTGGACAATTGATTTTGCATCTTTCGGATTTTCTTCGAGATAATTGGAAAGCATTTCGCTAACAGCCTGGTCTACGACAGAACTGATATCGGAATTTCCAAGTTTTGTTTTTGTTTGTCCTTCGAACTGTGGTTCCTGAACTTTTACCGAAACAATTGCTGTTAACCCTTCGCGGAAATCATCTCCACTGATATCAAATTTTAGTTTGGCCAGCATGCCGGATTTTTCAGCATATGATTTAAGTGTTCGCGTTAATCCCCTCCTGAAACCGGTGAGGTGTGTTCCACCTTCGATGGTGTTGATGTTGTTTACATATGAGTGGATATTCTCGGAGAATGAGGTGTTGTACTGCAAGGCAATTTCAACCGGGACTTCATTTTTTTCTGTCGATACATGGATCACATTCTCGATCAACTTGAGTCTGGTGGCATCGAGGTATTCGACAAATTCTTTCAATCCTTCGGACGAATAGTATTCATCATGCAGGCAATCGCCATCGTCATCACATTCACGCAAATCGGTAATTTCGAGTTTTATCCCTTTGTTAAGATAAGCCAGTTCGCGAAGCCTGGCCGAAAGGATTTCGTAATTATACTCGGTAACAATAAAAATCGATTTGTCGGGCAAAAAGCTTACAGTTGTTCCCGTGCGATCGGTATCGCCAATCATGTTAATATCCGATGTTGGTTTACCTTTTTCATACTCCTGGACATGGATTTTTCCATCGCGATGAATTTCAGCCTTAAGTATTGTCGATAGGGCGTTCACACATGAAACTCCTACGCCGTGCAATCCACCTGAAACTTTATAGCTGTCCTTATCAAATTTTCCACCGGCATGTAAAACAGTCATTACAACCTCGAGGGCCGATTTTCCTTCCTTTTCATGGAAATCGGTCGGGATGCCCCGCCCGTTATCCATAACTGTAATGGAGTTGTCTTTATTGATAAAAACTTTTATGTGGTTGCAATATCCTGCCAGCGCTTCATCGATGGAGTTATCCAGGACTTCGTAAACCAGGTGGTGAAGCCCCTTTACACTTACATCGCCAATGTACATGGCGGGGCGTTTTCTTACTGCTTCGAGTCCTTCAAGAACCTGTATATTCTCGGCGGAATAATCGCCATTGGTTGGGTTTCCGTTTGGTATTTCGCTCATTATAATTGTACTTAAAATCCTGCTTAAAAAATGACCTACAAAAGTAATCATTTTAAGCTTTTTAGACTTATTTAATTACTCTAAATTTCAATAGTTTATTAACAATTTGAGAGATGATAGTTCGAATGATTGGCAATACTACACGGCTTGGTGACGTATCCAAACTTTATCGAAGGAGATAACTATCTGTAACCAAAATGGGCTAATATTCCTGTCCTTTTTGGATGAAGGATCGTAAAGGTATTCATTTTTGTTGGGTGGGCAAACCAATCAAGCAGTCGTGGTGCGACTTCAAGTCGCGCCCCTGCTACAGGTGAAAAGCCTCTGAATTTAAGAGGCTTTTATTATATAATATCATTATACCAGGCAATTATCTTTCCCAGTTCTCTATCTTGATTCTCATCTCCAGCATAAACAAGTTGTTTAATTAAGCATTTATGTTTAACATATTGTTCAAAATATGATAAGCCTTTGAACTGAATTGACATAATTGTTTGGTTGGCTTTAATCTCAGTAATGTATAGTGAATTTGACTGATGATAAAGAAGATCGACTTCATTCCCTTTAGAATCTCTCCAGAACCAAATATCAATTAATTCATCTTTGTGATACATCCGTTTTACCAATTCAGCAATAATCATATTCTCAAATAGATTACCTTTTATTGAATGTGTGTAAAGTTCTTGTGGAGCTTTAATGCGAAGCAGATGTGACAAAAGACCAGTATCAAAGAAATATAGCTTTGTAGTTTTTATTAATCTTTTGCTGAAGTTTTCATGATAAGGGTGAAGCAGAAACACAATATAGCTACTTTCTAAAGCAGATAACCATGATTTTACAGTTGGTTGTGAGATTCCACATTCATTCGCAATTGCGTTCATGTTTAGTAACTGTCCTGCTCTTGTAGCAAGTATTCCTATGAATCTTTTGAATAAACTTTGATTTTTAATTTCAATTAATTCACTTACATCTCGTTGAATATAGGTCTGAATGTAATTTGAATAAAATGTTGATGGCTTAATATTTCTGTCGTAGATAGCGGGATAAAAGCCAGTTATTAGGTTTGTTAAGTAGTCCTCATGTAAGATATTGCTTCCTTTCATTTCCTGAAAGTCAAGAGGGAATAATTTAAAAATTGCGACTCTTCCTGCCAGGCTTTGCGTTATTTCCTGCATTAAATGAAAGTTTTGCGAACCCGATAAAATATATTGACCCATTCGACCTGATTCGTCAACAATTGTCTGAATATATGAAAATAGAGAAGGAACTCTTTGAACTTCATCAATTATTACATTTGAATCGTATATTCTTAAAAAACCATTTGGATCGCTTTTAGCGAATTCTCTATTGTCAGGATTCTCAAGACTTACGTATTTGTAATTTGTTAACAAACTTTTTAAAAGTGTTGTTTTCCCTGACTGTCTTGGCCCTGTTAAAGCTATAACCGGGTATTTTGTCAAAGTAGCTCTAATTGATTTTGATAATTCACGATTAAATTTCATAATACAATAATAAGCATAATTTTGAAATTACACTCATCTAAATTTTAATTTGCACTTATACAACTTTGATATTACGCCAATATTATTTTGAAATTACACAAGATTAGAAAAAGATAATCAAGCAGATATCACGAGCAAAAAAGTTCGATATTTGTCCCCACTGCTCGGCGAAGTTTAGCGGAGCGTAACTTCGACGGATGAGATAGCGGGAAACTTCGCCGGGCCGCACATTGGTTTATACAAACTTCGGCCAGCAAAGGGAATGTTTAGCAGTGCCCTTACTTGGATGGGATCCAGGCTGTAATGCTATTTATCAATTTAGATTTTTACTTACTTGCATATAATCAACTTTACGATTTTTGTTGATTTGGAGGTTTCGATCTGTATCAAGTAAATGCCAGAATTTGTTGTAGAACAATCAATGATTATTTGCTTTTGATTTGAACTTGTTTTTTTCAGTACTGTTCCATTTATGCCGTATACGGTTATACTGACATTTGTATCCCCGGGATTTGCAATACAAAAACTATTTTGGGCAGGATTAGGGTAAACCAAAAAATCAGAATGGATAGATGCTTCGGTAAAACGGATTATATGGACATCCAGGGGGCCAAAATCAAGTTTGAGTTTTTTATCGTAGGATAGGGGCTTAGAGTATGAAACAACCAGGTTTCCCTGCATATCGATACTTTCGCGATGATTCTGTTCGTTTGTTACAACTTTGTAGTTTTGAGAGGTAACCTCCTGGTCCGATTCAAACAAAACTTCCACACTATTGGCATTTTGTATATTTGAGTGTTCTGTTTGCCCAAAATCCAGGTCAACCCCAAGAATAGGCACCGGAAGGCAATTGGCGATTATCATAATTGTTTCCTCGCCATTCGACCGGATCGTATATCGAAGTCCGTAATTCTCGCTAATGTGGTCGTTCGGAGTTTCGTTTCGATGATGGTTGAGCTGTGAGTAAAACTCATCCGGTATTTTGCTTTGGTTGATATAGTTAGTGCATATAGGTACAATGCCGTATGTGTCGGCATGGTCGGTTTTTGATAAAATTTCCGTGTGCTGACCAGCTAAAAATCCTTTTTGCGAAAGGTAGTTTAATTCCTTTGCCAGGTTTGCTATGAAATATCTGTAATTTCGAGGGAAGTATTTTCTTTCAAACCTGTCAGGAACGGTGTCGCCGTAATGCCACAACCTCTTGTCTTCGGGTTCGGTGATATTCAAAAGCTCGTTGATCTCGAATTCGAAAATACCTGGCAGCCACCAGAACCAGATTCCCTTTGCCCCATGAATTATCGAGGCATAGGCTTTAAACCATAAATAATTTGCATTTGGAATCAATACATCAGTATGGTAAGGGCTTTCGGTTGTACCTTTTACATAATATACCATCAAAACGTTGTGCACCGATGATGCATGCTGTCTGGCATAGTCGATACTGCCCAGAAAACCGAGGTGGTGTTTTTCGCCCCTGGCAATTTTTGAATATTCGCATGAACTCCATCCTCCCCAATAGTTTGCTGTTTCAAAGGTGTAGTACGATCCATCAAAAAACACATCCCTTTTGTCTGACGGATCGAGGAGTTCAACATATTCCCAGGGGTCGTAGTCGATTGGCTGGTTTTGACCATACTCGCTCAGGTCGTCCTGCCAGTCCTTATCATTGAAATTTCTGTTGATGCTTCCTCTATGACTGGCCTCCATTATTACCATTTTATGGTTAAATATATTGTGATTTTCCAAAATACTTTTATATAATTCCCGGGCTTCTTGTACATTGTCCGGGGGTATTTCAGTCAGGGTGAAAATGCTTGTGTCATTAAGGTTGTTCCCCTGGCAATCTGGGGCACTGTGCATTTCGTGCAGATAGCTGGCTTCTTCGCAGTTGTGGTACCCCCAAATGATATCGGCGAATTCGGGTTGGGTGTAGATTCTATCAAACATGTCGAGAATATTATGCTTAAAATAGCCTTGCGAATAGGGGGAATAATATGGCGGATAGCTGATGTTGCAGTTTTGGTAATCGTTGTAACCATAGCCCAGGTAATTTCCGTTTTCGTCGAGGGATGGTAAAAAGTTGGTACCGGCAGATACCTGTACTTTAAGGTTATTGTTGGCTGCCTGCCGAATAAAACTTTTGTACTCATCTTCGGAATGCCACACGCCCGGGCCATAAATTTTTACAATATTAAATCCATCCTCCTTTAAAATATTCATAGTGCTTGTGTTGAATCCACAACTGTCTTTGGCTTCCTCGATGGGAAGTTCGAATCCATCTACAATATGGGATTTTGTTTCATGTCCAAACATGCCGATTATAAATTCGTCCGTTTGGGCAGTCATAGTAAAAGTGTAGCCTATGAATAGTACCGAAAGAAATAGCTGTTTCATGTTATTGGTGGTTGCTGATTTTATATGAACATAGCTTGCGCTACCTTTTTTTTGATATCAAACCTACTAATTTTTTTCCATTTAAATTTACACAGGCCAAATGAAAAAGATTAAAAGTAGGTCTCCGATGACCATTGAAATCGTATTTTTTCAAAGGAATATACAATTTCTTGAATATTTTTCAGCTATTAATGGTGTATGATGTACGACGGAAATTGCTGCAGGTGTTGCGCACCAAATGTGTTGCATATCTATTGAGAAATTATTGATGTGTGAATTAACATGTGAAAGGGTGTGCACAACATTAATATAGTAATCTTCAAACCTTAAAAAACTATCCTATTCGTCTATTTTCAGCCAAAACGAACCACCATGTCTTTCTACACCCTCTAGGTTTGGGTGCGCCCAGAGGGGCTCGATCAATTGGCTTAATTCTTTATCCTCCGAAATAAAATAATTGGGTAGAACGGTCTTGTATTTTTGTGGATTGGCAAGCAGGTACATTGCCAGGCCATATTGTTCGGAATAAAACCTGTCGCACATAAACTGTGGGTAATCGTAAGGAAGATAAATATCATGAATATGAACAACGACACCTTTTTTCAATTGTGGTAAAACTTCAAGGAAGAAAACCATAGAATCGGAATTCGGTAGTATCCGGTGTGAGTTGTCAATAAAAAGTATGTCGTTTTCCTGTAATTCAGAAATAAAGGAGAAATCGATGTTCTCGAATGGTTCCCTGATAACCGTATCGGCAAGTTTGTCGATTTCGGCACGTGGCCGGGGATCAATTGAAATAATTTCAGTTTTTAGCTGATTATCCCTTTTCGCTTTATATGCTACTTTCGTAGAGTTACCCGATCCTACCTCAACATATTTTGCAGGCTCAATTTCAGAAAGCATGGTGTAGATACCGATAATATCCAGTCCGGGCAAGAATCCATTGTTCCAGGCAGGTTCAATCGAATCGGTAACCTGATCAGCTTTATTAATTTCCTGGATTTTGTTTGAATACCCAAGTGCTTTTTCAATGAAGGTTTTATAAACGGCCCTGTTATTATTGATGATTTTAAACAACAAGCTATGTGGTGGATTTCCATGTCCGTACCTGGGTTTAAGATCGACTTTGTAATCGAGAAAAAGGTTTTGATGTTTAGGCGAAAGGAAGTGGTATATGTCTTTTAGTTTCATTAATTAAATTATTTGCAAGTATTAGCAAGGTTAAAGTTTAAGGCTGTAAAAATATAAAAACAGTGAAATACTGAGCACTTCATATTGTTTTCTTATATCCTCAGATTTTCTTCTTTCCCACCGACCTGCATGGTGTGCGGATTTTTCGCTGTATCAGCCCGTATTTCTGCATGTTTCTGCGCTATCGGCAGGTGGTGTCACTCTCCATGCGAAATTTAGAAGTTTATCAGATCCTGTTGTAATAATAAACTTGACTTTAGCTGCTCATTTTCTTAACTTTATTGAAACTTAATATTAACTTAATAATATGTACCATGGAAATAACTTATTTATGTCCGGAATGCCGTGCCGTTTTAAACGTGGCAGGAAATGTTGTATTATCAGTAAAAAATCAAAATGGAGATTTTGGATTACTATTACTTCATTCTTCATTAGGCAACTATGAAGTTCTTCATCATCCTGAATTTACATTAATTGATGGAGAGGAGTCGCACTTTAGGTGTCCGGCTTGCCATACTTCGCTGGAATATGGAGCAGGACCAAAATTGGCAAAGGTCATTATGCGCGATGAAAATCAGAACGAATTTAGGATTGTATTTTCAAGAATGAAGGGAGAGCATAGCACCTATAAAATTCAGGGAGAGAGTATCGAAGTATTTGGTCGTGATTCGAAAAAACACATTGACTTTGTCACTTTAAGCAAGATGCACTAAGGATTAAATATCTGAAGGACTAAGTATGGCTTCAATAGTATCGGTATGATTACATGATATGTAATGCAATTTTGATGGCGAAATTTCAATAAGCTTCAGGATGTAAAAATCTTTTTCGATGCTGACCTCAATTTCAGTTGAATCTTCATTGAAATACCAGTGTCCGGTTTCAGTGATATAAGGATCGTTTTCCTGGCATTTTTGTGGTCCTTCGACCGATTCAAAACGATGATCGGCAAAATAAATATCCATGTTATCAATCTGACAATTATCTAATTCCAGTAGAAGGTTTTTGCCGTTTACAACATATGATTCAATTTTCCATTCCTTCATCTTAGTACCGGTAAGAGAAATCAGTTTATCCGTGTTTTGATTTAGCAGATCGTCTTGCATTAACTCTTCATTCCCTGATTTACACGCATCAAATCCAAATAAAACAAGGAGTAGTACTATCGACAACAGATATTTCATCTTCCGGATCATTCTAAAAAATTCTTATTCTGACAAAAGGGTTCCAAAATTAATAAAATCCGGCATAAAATAAAACTGAAATTTTTACCCGCAACACATTTATAATGAATCTAAACAGTAGGTCGAAAAACTGATATTCTTTGATCGATTAATCAATCAATTTGTATTTAGTTAAGAAGCATATTTTATGCAGTTCCGATATCTCATTCTCAGATTTAACATTCATAAATTATTTTAAAACATC
Organism: uncultured Bacteroidales bacterium; assembly: GCA_964388245.1. Lineage (GTDB taxonomy): Bacteria > Bacteroidota > Bacteroidia > Bacteroidales > M50B96 > JAIOYV01. The sequence goes on along the minus strand of CAYLZH010000052.1, from coordinate 5,971 downwards.
AATTCGAGTATTTTTGATCGACGAAAAGATAGTCAGGACGAATATTTATTGTATTAATAATATCATGAAGAACAATTTTACGAATTCCATCATATTGGTTGTCTCATTTCTGCTAATCACTTGTCAGCCTGCGCAAAGTAAAACCTGGCAAAGCGAAAAGGATTTACCTAACGATATCAGCAAGACCGGGAAACCACGAAACATTATTTTTATGATTGGTGATGGTATGGGGACAGCCCATATTTTTGCTGCCTTAACTGCCAAAAAAGGAAAGCTTGAAATAGCCCGGTGCACACATTATGGATTTTGCCTAACACAATCGGCCAATAATTATGTTACAGATTCCTCGGCGGGTGCTACAGCATTTTCAACCGGCAAAAAAACCAACAACTCAATGTTAGGTATTAGTCCTGAAGGCGATACGCTAAAAACCATTATTGAAATTGCAGAGGAACAAGGTGTTAGTACCGGACTGATTGCTACCAGCACAATACCCCATGCTACTCCAGCAGGATTTGTTGCACACAATGAGAGCAGGTACAATTACGAAGAAATTGCTCTTGATTTTCTTAATACAGATGTTGATATAATTGTTGGTGGTGGCCGCAGATATTTTGAAAACAGGCAGGATGGGAGGAACCTTAGTGATTTATTCCGCACAAAAGGCTATGATGTGGTTTATTCAGTTGATGAATTAAAAATGTCGCAGGCAAATAAAATTGTGGGCATGTTGTATTCAGGCGATCCACCAACAATAGAAGAGGGGAGGGGCAATATGTTGGGGATCTCATCTCAAAAGGCCGTCGAACTCCTTAATGCTAACGACAATGGATTTTTCTTAATGATTGAGGGATCGCAGATAGATTGGGCTGGTCATGATAATAACTCGAAATATCTTGTGAACGAGGCTGTTGATTTCGATAATGTTGTAGGTAAAGTGCTCGATTTTGCCGAGCAGGATGGTGAAACCCTTGTGGTGATTACTGCCGATCATGAAACCGGCGGATATGTCCTGAAGAATGGAAATGTTTCAAAGGGTAAGGTGCATGGTGTTTTTGCCTTAGGCGAACACTCAGGTGTTATGGTTCCGGTTTTTGCCTATGGCCCGGGAGCTGAATCTTTCACTGGTTTTATTGACAATACTGAGTTTTTTACCAAATTTGTAGAATTACTCGGTCTTACAATCGAATAAGCTTAAAGTATTTGTAATAAAAGGATAAGGCTTTGTTTGATGTCCTTAACCTGATTGTGCGAAAGTTTTTTTTCTAAATCACAATCGCAATTGTTTTTGTAATCTTCAAGTTTCTTTCTGATTCTCCGGCCCCGGGGTGTAAAACTAAGTTTAATGGCCCTTCTGTCTTTTGGGTTTGTCTCTCTTTTTAGATAATTGTTTTGTACCATTTTGTCGACTACCCTGCTGAATCGAGAAGGGGACAGACCCATTATTTCTGCAATTGTTGTGGTCTCGAGTTTTTTCATTTGAAGAGAAGATTCAAAAAATGCGTGCTCAGCCTGAGAAATGTGCAACAGGTTGTCGATGGCTGTGTCATTATCGATGCATTTCTTTTTTATATCATGAATTAGTTGCATTATGCTTCTTTCCATATCAATTATTTTAACTCGTACAAATATGATTAAAATATTTGCTAAAGACAAGAAAAACTATAAAACTATCTAAGTGTTGCTGTTGTAACATGTTGATTATATGAATGTATGTTGAAAAAGTTTATTTTTCTCGAAATATTGATAGGTGAAATAGTTGCTACTAACAAAAATAAATATATATTTGCACCGCAAAAATTGTTATTAGCAAATAAAAATTAGAAGAGATGAGTAAAACAAATTCTTTCAATCCATTGACTTTTTTGGCTGCACTTGGTGCAGGAGGTATTGCCGTTGCACCATTTGTGTACTTTCAGTACATCACACCACACGGAAAAGGATTAATTTCCTGGTCGGAACTGATGAGTAATGCGTCAGGGATGAGTACCTCGTTGTTTTATGCCATGCAGGCAATAATGGTCGTATTCGGAACATTGCATTTTGTGCTAACCGGAATTTTACTTAAAGATCTGAGTAGTTGGGTAAAAACAAACTCGTACAAAGAGTTTATTAACGATCCGTTGAAAAATGCCGGTATACTTGCTCCCTTTATTTCCATCGCCATGTCGATGAACGTATTTATAGGAGTTATCCGGTTTTTTATCCCTTCCCTTCAGGAAAATTTCCAAAGTCTTATGCTCCCGGCACTTATCTTCTGGTCGATAATCTGGATATGGTTGATGAAAACAGAAATAAAACTGCTGAAGATATCATTCACCAAAGATTTTGATGTAAACAAAATAAGTTTCGGTTGGCTGCTCCATCCATTTGCACTGGGAATGGTTACTGTATCAGGAATGGGAATTGCTGCCATGGCAAAGGATCCGACTGTAGCTACCACAGCTGCATTTATGGGAGTTATCTCAGGCACAATGGGACTTTTCCTGTTTTTGGTAAAAGTCATTTCTATTTTTAAAAGTCATTTCACACAAAACGGAATACCCGAAAGACAATTCCTTCCAAGTTTCCTTATAGTAATTCCAATAATGACCCTGTTCGCGATTTCGGTTTTTAGGCTTGGTCATTTCTTCGAGCATCAGTTTGGATATCATCTCGAATCGTATTTTACAATTGTAATTCTTATACCGTTTGCATTCGAAACATGGTATTTCGCATTTGGATTGTCCATGTTGACCGGTTATTTTAAAAAGGATTTCTTCAGAAAAGAGTATTATGTTACACTTTGGGCTTTTATTTGTCCGTTTGTAGGATATTCGGTATTGGCAAGTTTTGTCTATAAATTCTTTATGCCAACTATGTTTACACAGGTATTGGTTTTTGCTTCAATGTTTGCTGCTGTAGTGTTTTACATTTTCGTTGCCAGCAGGTACTACAAATATGGCATAGCACAGAAAAATGTTGCACCAGCAATGAATTAATCGAAAATAGATTGTCAAGATTTAGTATCGTCGGATGGTTTTCTGTTTTGTAAAAACGGAAGATCATCCGATTCTTTTTAAGAATTCTATTCTACCACAACTTCATCTGCAAACATAAAACAACCTTTTCCATTATCAGGATGCCAATCAGGACAAGTGCCAGGATATTTGGCGTCGATCTTTATATAACGGGCTTTCACATTATTTCCTGGTACACTAAATTCATTGATTTTTACCGGCATTCCTTCCTGGGATTCTTCGTGTTTTATGATCTTGTGAAGTTCCCAGTTTTCATTATCCTCTGATATATAAAAAAGGATTTCATGCGGCAGGAAAACTTTATTTCTCACATCCTGCAAAAACCGGATGCACATTTCTTCGATCGGAATAATTTTCCCAAGGTCGACTTTTATTCCGGCAGAGACTCCGAAAAATCCAACCCAATTTTCATCAGTATAAGAAGCATTTGCCAATAGTCCATCAGTAAAGCTTTGTCTGCCCGATTTGCCATCATGTTTGGGCCATATCTGGGTGATGATCTCAACATGCTTGCCAGTTGCTTTGTTCCTGTAGAATAATATCTTGGTATCCTGAATCTCTGTGTTTTTGTAAAACAGCACGGCTTTGCCTGAAGAACCTTCGATCAGGCTGAGGGGCTTTTTATAAACATGAGATTTATTGAGATCGGTATGCATAAAATATCTGATCTCAATGTCCTGGTCTGGTGGATCAACTGCTAAATGTACTTCCATTGTGTTGTCCTCCTTAAAGGATGTATTAGCGTTAATTATAAACTGATTAAAATTAGTGGGTGTTTGTTCAGCTTTCTTCTTGGTGGTAACTTTTCCATTACAAGCGCTAAAAAACACAGTAACAGAAATAGCTGCAATAATGAGTACATTAATATTTTTCATGATAGTTATGATTTAATGGTTTCTTTCGATTCGTTGGAAAAGACCATAGAGATTGGGATTTCCATTTCTTACTTTAATATTGAAATCATCGATATAAAATGATGC
>CAYLZH010000052.1:0-1961 GCA_964388245.1 uncultured Bacteroidales bacterium | reverse complement strand
TTATTAATATTATATATATATGTTTTTAAAGTCATATTCGTGTAATTAAGGTCGATATCCGACAGTTTAATGCTGTGGTGAACCTTAATCCATCTGAATTTGCTCTCTCCGGATGTAAAAAGATTTGATGATGCCGATCGCCAGTCGATTGATTCATCACCAGATTTTATTTCACTTACAAGAAGAATTTCTTCAACTTTTTCAGGAAACCAGACCATAACCGAGATATCGATGAAATTATTTTCACGCTCGATAATTTCGTCCAATCCTATCTGATAACCGGGACCCCATTGATGTGTGGAGTCGAAAAAGTAGGAACAACTGCCTTCGAATGAAATTGTGTCTATATAGAATTCAGACCCTCCTTTCGACCAGTTTTCGATCTCATGTTCAAATCCGGTTTTAGTTTCGAATATCGGCTTTATGTTATTATTATCAGCAGATTTTGAAAACTGATATGCAAATCCTCCGAAATAATTTGTTTGAGATTTCAGATATGGATAAAAGTCCTGGATAATCGGAACAATTACCGGATGGCTGCCTGAGTGACATCCAAAATATAAAAATGGTGTTTCCTGCCGACTAAGAAACTGGATGAATGTTTTAATTGAATCGAATGAATTATAGTGATAGCAAGTGGTATCAAATCCTTTTTCATTAAAGTAATAGTTGGAGATTTTTTTGTGCGAATCGATAACTGAGACAATACTGTCCTTGTATTTCTTTCTTGCTTCATCGTGTTGCACTAAAATTTGTTCGTAGGGCGAATTGTAAAAGTAATTATAATGATCTCTTTCATAAATTAACGATAGAGTAATAATTATAAGCGAACTGATTATAAGAACAAATTTTGATTTGAAATTTAAATCAGGAACCGATCCAAAAATCAGAAACAAAAAGAATGGAAAACTAAAAATCAACACCGAAAATTGAATTACAGCATTAATATATTTCGAATAGAAAAAACCAATAAGAAATGGTAATCCAAACCAGCATGCTGAAATAACAATGAATTTTAAGTTAGGTTTTGATTTCAGCAAATGATACATTCCCAGGAGGAACAATCCGGCAACCAGGGCATATATAAAATAAGAGTAGTGAAATGCCCAACCGATATATCTTAAAATAAAATCATTTGTAGGCTTGCCAAGCCATCCCTCAACACCGCCCTGGTTTAGTTGATAAAAGAATATCGGCAAATGAGGTATGTACAGAATAAAAATTGAAATGCCCGCAATGGAATATCCTATAATGTTTTCCTTTTTTATGAAAAATAGTCCGGTAAAACCAATGATTGTTGCCTGCAAAAGGCTGAAATGGTGATTGTAAGCACATAGTGAGCCCGCAATTGTAAACAATATCAGGTTTCTTAATCTCGGTTCATTTGGTTTAAAAACTACTTTGTACCAATAAAAGGTCATTAAAAGAGTAAAAAACAAGCCGCTTATATATGGCCTTGCAATCTGGCTGTACATTACTGTATATTGTAGTCCGGCCATGAATACAGCCGAAAGCAAACCTGCAGAATTATTAAACCATTCGATTCCAATTCTATATATTAAATAAACCGAACCAATGCCTGCTGCAATAAAGGGGAGCTTTACAATAAATTCATGGTATCCAAACCATTTGGTCCAATAATAAAGAAAAACCTGTATCCCGGCCGGATGACCGTCAATTTTTACACCCTTGTCGATCAATTCTGAAAAACTGGAAAAATATGTTCGGAACAATGCACTGAACTCATCATAAGTAAATGGTATTTCAAAAGGAAAAAGAATACGTAATACGGTTCCTGCAATAAGTATTAACCCGATAAGGAGGGTGTTTTGTTTGTCCTTAATGAAATTCATCTAATTGTTCCCCTGAATTCGATTTCAACAAACCTACATAAATTTTGTCATGTTAATATATACTGATCACATGAAAAAATTTATAAGTAGGTTCCCTCTGGCCATTAA
>CAYLZH010000051.1:0-21163 GCA_964388245.1 uncultured Bacteroidales bacterium | reverse complement strand
TGGCGATAAAAATCCCCGCTATTCAAAATATCCTAAAATATTATTAAATATTTTTCCAGGTGCAAAATTTCTACATATCCGTCGCGATTATCGCGATCACTATCTATCGGTAAAAAAAACAGGGCTTCTTTATTCACATGTTACTTTAACCGCCTTTCTGTGGAAACGATCAATAAAATGGATCAATAAATTTGTAAAACAACATCCCAATCAGTTTTATAATTTTAGCTACGAAGAATTTGTGAGTGAACCTGCAATCCATCTGGAGGAGATATGTAATTTTCTTGGCATTCCATATCTCGATGAATTGATGAATTTTCATGAAGCAAGGGATAAAACCCTGGGGCATTATAAAGAAAAGACCGACTCAAAGTTTCATGAAAAGGTTTATACACCTGTGGATAACTCTAATACCGGGAAGTGGAAAAAAGGATTAAGCGAGAAGGAAATAATGATTTGCGATTTTGTTGCCGGTAAAACAGGTGAGAAATATGGTTATCAACGTCAATATACAAGTTTTCCTTTGGGACTGAAATTGAGGACAACTGCACGAACCATGATAATCAGGTTGTTTTTATATTTTAGGTTTTCACTGAAGATTATTCCATTTAGATTAAGGGAAAAGATCAATAAGAAGCTGCCTACACTCGATAGTTTTTACGACAAAATCTTTTCATCATGAGGGAGGACAACCAATTGTATAATTTGCTGCCTTTTTTTTTCATCATAGGCAGGGCACGTTCGGGCACTACACTTTTGCGTACACTTTTCGATGCCCACCCGAATGTAATGATTCCGATAGAATCGCCTGTTATCATGCACATGAACAGGAAATATGGTAAAATCAGCTATTGGTCAAAAGAAAGAATTAATTCATTTTATGATGATTTACTGAAAGTAAAAGATTTCGACAAATGGGAAATCGACAAAAAACGACTCAAGGCCGAATTGCTAAAACTTAAAGGGCAAACTTGTTACAAGAAAATTATTGAGACTGTTTATTTGAATTCCCCCAGTATATTCGACAAAAAAGCTATTGTCATGCTGGGCGACAAAAATCCGATCTATTCCATCAGCATAAAAAACCTTTTCAGGCTTTACCCCGAGGCTAAATACATCCACCTGAAACGCGATCACCGGGCACATATTGTATCGATGTTAAAAGCAGGTCTTTACGCATCAGATATTGTAGCATTGGCCTATCGATGGAGATATTCGGCAAGGTTAATCAGCAAGCTGAAAAGAAAGCATCCCGATGCCTTTTATACAATTCGATACGAGGACCTGGTTAAAGATTCTGAAAATCACCTTAAGGCAATATGCTCTTTTCTTTGCCTGCCCTATGAGCCATCAGTACTTAAATTTTATGAGAAAACTCAACTGGTGGAAAAGATGGATACCGAAGGAAAAATTGAGCACCACCACCAACGTATTTTTAAACCCATCGATGCCTCGCGCATTGATAGCTGGAAAGAGGAACTTACGTCTGAACAAATCGAAATGGCTGATATGGTGGTTGGTAAATGGGCTGAAACGGAAGGTTATCAACCACAACATCATCGATATTCAATGGCTGTAAGAAAGAAAGTTTATCCGGCTGTAATTTACCAAAAGCTGTTTTATATTTATCGGGGACTTTACCATAAACTGGCCTTTCTACGGATGAAATAACTTGTAATAATTCATTCTGAAGAAAAAAGGAAAAAGGCTAAGTAAAATTGATAGTTAATTATAATTAAGACATTTATGTAATTTGTGAATTCTGTGACAGAAAAAGAGCTAAAGGACATACCATTTTTCTTTATCCTGGGCAGGCCCCGCTCAGGAACAACCTTGCTTGCATCATTATTCGATGCTCATCCGAATGTTGTTATTCCTTTTGAATGTCCGTTGATTATTAACATTTTCCGCAAGTACCATAAAATCAGGAACTGGGATAAAAGACGATTGCTTGAATTTTACACTGATATTATTTCGCAACGTAAATTCGATAGCTGGCGTGTCGATCAGAATAAATTGAAATCAGACCTACTGGCAAACGAAGGGAAAACCTCATTTCAGGAATTGATTAAAGTAGTGTATCTGAACTTTAACTCGTTTTTTACTAAAAATGAAGTTTTACTCTTTGGCGATAAAAATCCTGTGTATTCAATTTATCCTGAACAATTGATAAAGATATTTCCGAATGCGAGGTTCATCCACCTGAGCCGCGATTACCGTGATAATATCCTCTCAATTAAAAAGGTTGATTTTGAAGCCCCTGTTACCAGTCTGCTTGCATACCGGTGGCGATTTGCCACGAATAGGATGCTCAGTGCCGAGAATCAGAATCCAGGACAATTTTACAGGCTTAAATACGAAGATTTAGTAAGCCAGCCTGATGTTGAATTAAAAAATCTTTGCAATTTCCTTCAGATACCTTTTAAACCGAACGTACTGGAATTCCATAAAAAAAAGGATGAACTTTTTGATAGTTTCGACAGGGATCATATTGAACGCTATCATAGCAGTTTATTACAACCAATAACCGGAAGTAAAACTTTTGCATGGCGCAACTCAATGGATAAAAATGAGGTGAGAATTGCTGATAAAGTAGTTGGTAAAGTTGCCGATCAAGCAGGATATGAACGTGAGTATAAGCAAAATTCTATCACGGGAATTACGAGCCTTGTATGGATAAACTATGGAAGGCTTGCATATTTTCTCCGATTTGTGGTAGATTTACTTCCTCACAAGATAAAAATGATGAGCAGGAATAAAGGTCCTTTATTGGCAGTTTTATTCAATAAATACATTCTGAAAAAATAGGCAGATGGCACAGGGATTCTTTAAAAATATTCTGTCGGTTTCGGGCACTAATACATTCAACACAGTAATTAAAGTGCTTACAGGTATACTTATAGCTCGCTATTTGGGTCCTGATGGCAAAGGAATGTACACAAGTTTACTGGTTGTTCCTACAATGATTTTAGCCCTATCGGAGATGGGTATCCGCCGGTCGACGATCCAGCATATTGCCGAAAAAAAATATCCAGCACAGAAAATTGTTTCTGTACTTGCTGTTTTTCTGCTCTTTACAAGTATTATCGGCGTAATAATTACAGCATTTGTATACCGCAGCTTCGATCCAACAACCTTTAACCTGACCATGATAGGGCTTGCCCTTAGCAGTATACCAATACGCCTTATCAATAAATTTAATAAAGGGATACTCATTGCTGAAGAACGGTTTAAGCTATCAAACAAGTTGAAACGTATTCCGGTTATCGCAGATTTTCTATTTATTATTGTTTTCCTGATAATATTAAAATTATCGGTTACCGGGGCTTTAATTGCCTTGGTAATATCAAACATAATATCTGCAATCTATGGACTTCGGATAATATCACGAAAGTACAAGATCCGTTTCAGGTTTAATCTCGAAATTATGAAAAGCCTTTTCAGTCTTGGGATAGTATATGCTATTGCCATTTTTCTTGCGAGGCTGAATTTCAAAATTGATATCATCTTACTGCAGGAGCTCGCTTCATCAACCGAAGTTGGGTTTTATTCCCTTGGTTCAAATATTGCTGAAAAATGGCAATCGCCTTTTGCCGTAGGGGCAGTAATTCTTGCAAGTAGTGCAAACGCTAAGGATCAGAACCGTGTTAATCAGAATATTGCCCGCTTGTTTCGAATGACTTTACTATTTGCTGTTTCCGTGTCGGTTATCATTTTTATTTTGGCGCCTTTTCTGGTACCTGTTGTTTATACCGATGCTTTTGCTCCAAGCATCCCGGTAGTACAATACATCCTACCGGCAATCGTCTGGTTAATTTCTGCAAAATTACTCGCAAGTCGGATTGCCGGCCTAAAAAAAACCCACTATCTGATATACATTCATATTCCAAGCCTTATTGTAAATATTATCTTAAACATCGTTTTCATTCCTGATTATGGCGCAATGGGGGCAGTTTTCGCAACCAATGTAAGCTATTTTCTTAGTTTCCTGGGTACGATAATAGTGCATGCATATGTTAGTGGGACTTCCATAACATCCTTGTTCCGGTTTGGCAAAGAAGATTTCGACTTCAGAAAACTACTTGAAATCAAAAAGAGCAGGAAAAACAGAAAAACTGATGACGATGAACTATCCGAAGAGTAATTTCTTCATGGTATCAGGATTCATTTTATCATCATCAATTTGTTCGGAAAAAATTGAACTCCTCGTTTTACCAACAATTCTTTGGGCTCAGACTACATTTTACATACATATTTGAATGTATTCTGTTTCTTTTCATTAATTTTGAACACATTCGAAAAAAAATGATTTCCATCGAAGCGAGAATATAGATCAGAGAGAATAACATAAATGAACTTATTGGAATGAAAGATACATCCATATATAATGAAATAGTTACTTTATCAAAAAAATATAAAGATTATACAGCTCAAAACCTATCTAAACTTGTACAGATTAAATCCCTTAGTTGCCAGGAAAAAGATGTTCAGCTTGAACTGAAACGGCAAATGAAAGAGGCAGGTTTCGATGATGTTCGAATCGACGGATTGGGTAATGTAATTGGTCGTATCGGTAACGGAAAGAAGATCCTTGCCATCGATGGACACATGGATACCGTTGATATGGGCAACCTGGATAATTGGGATTTCGAACCTCTGGGCGGAGAAATCCGTGATGGATTCGTGCATGGCCGTGGCACTGTTGATCAGGAAGGCGGGCCGGCAGCTTTTGTTACTTCAGGAAGGATCATTAAAGAATTAGGTTTCGATAAAGATATGACTATCTACTTTGTTGGTAGTGTAATGGAAGAAGATTGCGACGGTCTGTGCTGGAAATACATTATTGAGGAAGAAGGTATACGACCTGATTTTGTAATCAGTACTGAACCAACCAACCTTGAAATCTACCGGGGACAGCGAGGCAGGATGGAAATGCACGTAAGCTTTTATGGTGTGTCCTCGCACGGATCGGCTCCCGAATGGGGAAAGAATGCAATTTATATGGCCTCGAAGGTTGCCCTCGAAATTGAAAAATTGAACGAACATTTGGCCTCCGATGAGTTTCTTGGAAGAGGCAGTATTACTATTTCTGAATTTGTATCTGAAAGTCCATCGCTTTGCGCTGTATCCGATTTTGCCCGACTGCACCTCGACCGCCGGTTAACCTGGGGCGAAACCAAAGAATCGGCTGTGAAAGAAATTGAGCAACTTATCGAAGGAATGAACGCCAAGGTCACAGTCCTCGACTACCAAGAAAAAGCCTACACCGGACTGGAGTATGGTATGGAAAAATACTACCCCACTTGGAAAATACCGGAAGACCACGAGATAGTTCAAACCGGAGTCGCAGCATTTGATAAGTTATTCAACGAAAAACCCAAAATCGACAAGTGGACTTTCTCTACCAACGGGGTTACCATAAACGGCATATACAATATCCCTACCATCGGTTTTGGTCCGGGCAACGAAGTTTTAGCCCATGCCCCCAACGAAAAAGTACCAATTGATGATTTAGTTGAGGCGAGTGCATTTTATGCGGGGTTTGCGTATGAATTGAGTGAACAATAGACACGGAGTTTTTTCCTATCTCGTTAATATATTTTGTATCTTTGATGGAAACAGTATAAAATGAAAACTATTAGAATCGACATATTAAATCCAAAGGCCAGATCATTACTTCAAAACCTGGCAGATTTAGATTTAATAAGGATTAAAAAAGGAAAAGGGAAATCAGAATTTGCGGAACTTTTGGAGAAGTTCCGAACCAATTCGAATGTAGCACCTACCATAGAGGAAATAGCTAACGAAGTAGAGCTGGTTAGGAAGGCACGTTATGAAAAGTAAAATGGTAATCCTCGACACCAATTTGTGGATTAGCCGGATTTCGAAAATTGTAAAATGATGAATATTTCAACACAAATTGAACACCTAAAAACATTTAAGACTGATTTATTCCAAAAAGACTTCCTCCTCACCTGGGAGAAATCAGAAGATGATCTCAAGACCATCCTCGAAATCGCTTTGATCCTGAAATCCATGCGGGAGCAAAACATCTCTGCACGGGTATTCGATTCTGGTTTGGCTGTTTCAATTTTTCGGGATAACTCAACCCGTACACGGTTTTCGTATGCTTCGGCTGCAAATCTTTTAGGGCTGGCAGTTCAGGATATGGACGAAACAAAATCGCAGATTGCCCACGGCGAAACTGTTCGCGAAACTGCCAACATGATTTCCTTCCTGTCCGACTTCATTGGCATTCGCGATGATATGTACCTGGGTGAAGGCAACAAGTACATGCGTGAAGTGGGTGCTGCATTAGACGAAGGATACGAGAAGAAAGTCCTACCTGCCCGTCCTGGTATTGTTAACTTGCAATGCGATATGGACCATCCCACCCAGTCGATGGCTGATATGCTCCACCTGAAAAATCACTTTGGATCACTCGAAGCCCTAAGAGGCAAAAAGATTGTAATGAGCTGGGCCTACTCACCAAGCTATGGAAAACCGATGTCCGTACCTCAGGGAATAATTGGATTAATGTCCAGATTTGGAATGGATGTCGAACTGACCTATCCTGACGGCTACGATCTGATTCCAGATATTGTGGATCTGTCGAGAAGAAATGCAAAGCAATCAGGCGGCTCGTTCAAAATTTCTAACTCTATGGAAGAGTCGATGAAGGATGCTGATATTGTGTATCCTAAAAGCTGGGCACCGTTCCATATCATGCAACAAAGGACCGGGTTGTTGAAAAACAAAGATGTCAAAGGCCTGGAGGTACTGGAAAAAACCTGTTTGACCAACAATGCCAAATTTAAAAACTGGGAGTATGATGAAGCGAAACGAAAACTAACCAAAAATCAGGATGCCGTGTATATGCACTGCCTGCCTGCTGATATTTCCGGTGTATCGTGCAAGGAAGGTGAAGTCAGTGCAGAAACGTTTGAAAGATACAGAATTGCCACCTACCACGAGGCCGGTTACAAACCCTATATAATTGCTGCTATGATGTTTGCAAATAAGTTCGACAAACCTGCAGAAGTATTGAAGAATATTCTTGAAAGGAATAAAAATCGAATAAATAATTGAGGAAAAGTGACGTGTTTTCTTCCGTTGTGTACCTCTGTGCTTCTTTGTGTTTCTACGTGGTATAACTAAGAAGCTATTACACTAAGTTTCACAAAGGACCACAGAGGTTCACAAAGCTTATCAAATAAATTGTTTTCATGAAATTAGAATTCCTTTTTCCGAAATAATAGCTCCTTTATGAATTACATATTCAGGATCACCTTTAGTTTCGAATCCCTCATAAATATTCAAATCGCTGTTCTGATGTTGGTTTTTAACACTGATGGTATTTTCCTTTTCTGGATTCCAAATTAGAATATCGGCATCAGAGCCATCTGCAACAACTCCCTTTCTTGGATACAAGCCAAAAATCTTCGCTGGATTGGTCGAAGTAAGCTCCACATATTTATTCAAGCTGATACGGTTTTGCAGTACACCATATGTGAAAAGTAAACTCATTCGATGCTCAACCCCACCTGCCCCGTTAGGAATTTTTCGAAAATCATCGAATCCCTGACGTTTCTGTTCCAGAGTAAATGGGCAATGATCTGTCCCAATTGTTTGTACAACACCATTGGCAATGGCATCCCACAAAGCTTCATTATCCTGGTTGGTTCGTAAGGGAGGACTCATCACATAAGCTGCCGCTTCTTCAAAAGGTCTTTTGTAGTTAGATTGATCCAAAAGCAAATATTGAGGACATGTCTCGGCATAAATAACCTGATCCTCTTGTTGTGCCTTCGCAATGTGTTCCAGCGATTGAGCAGACGATACATGAACAATATACAATGGACAATTGGCTTTCCTGGCAAGTTGAATAGCTCTCATAACGGCTTCAGCCTCCATCTCAGAAGGACGGGAAAGTAGATGTGCTTCAGCTGGTGGAAATTCTTTGTTAGAATACTTTTCCCTTAATACTTCAATTTCATCGCCAAGCTCACAATGAACCGTGACAATACCACCTGTCTTGCCAACCACTCTCATTACTCTAAACAGATCATCATCATTCAATCCCACAGAGTTTTGGTAAGCCATATAGCATTTAAATGACCGAATGCCTTTATATTTGATCAAGCTTTCAATTTCTGCTTGTGTGGAATCCCTCCATTCAACCGGGCTTACATGAAAATAATAGTTGCAGAGTGATTTTGCAGCTTCTCTATTTCGTACCTCTAATGCTTCGATTAAGGATTGTCCCCTATTTGGTGTAACAAAATCAATAATTGTAGTTGTTCCACCTTGTAATGCTGTTCGGGTTCCCGTGTAAAAATCATCTGATGAATATCCGACAGGAGTCGGTAAATTCATATGCACATGAGGATCGATTCCACCAGGAAAGACATACTTTCCTTTTGCATTTATAATCTTTGTAGTATTATCATCGGCAGAAAGGTCTTTCGCAATTTCTTTAATAATACCGTCCGACACAAGTATATCAGCATTCTGTGTTTGATCGCCATTTACAATTGTACCGTTTTTTATGAGAAGAGAATGTGTCATTTATCCATAGATATTATTTGCTCATTTTCTTCCACAATCTTTTCGATTGTTCTATCGCAAAACTCAGGACTTCTTCCTCATCAATTGTTTGTAGTTCTCTGTCCTTTACAATAAGTTTACCTTTCGAGATCACATGTTGTACATGGTTCGAATTAAGTCCATAAATAAAGTGACCTAAAAAGTTTTCCTGGGTGAAATCAGTTGGTGTATCATAATCCAGGACTACCAGATTATTTTCCCCATCGCCATCAAAATTGTTTTGCTCTAAATAGTGATGAACATTTCGAAATCGCTGGTATGCAATTGAAAGGTCTATGTTGTCAAATCCTTGTCCCACAAAAAAGGCAGCCTTGGCCGATTGAAGCATATCGCTGTGCATCCCATCCGTTCCCAGGAAAATCCTATCGCCCAATCCTTCCGAATTGAAATAACCAACATTGTTGTTCAAGTTGCTTTCGGTGTTTTGTGAAATCCAGGCAGGGGAATCCTTAATGATTTTTCGTTCATTCTTATCAAGGTGCAGGCAATGACCAAGAATAGTTTTAGAGGAATTAAGCAATCCAAAATCTTTTAATCTCTTAACTACTTTTTTCCCATAGTAATCCTTACAATGTTGTTGGTCGTAGTTATCCTCGGCTACATGGATATGTATTCCTCCATTGTATTTCCTCATCAATTCAGATGCCTTTTTTAAGGTTTCATCACCACAGGTAAACGAGGCATGTAATCCAATAAGTCCTTGATGATTGACAAGGTAATTTTCGGTTTCGGCAAAGCCTAATTCTGCTTTTTCGATACCATAACGGTCACTTATTTCATAGCAAAGCATATGGCTCAAACCAATTTCTTCAAAGGCTTCGGCAATAATGTCGAGCGACCCTATTATATGCTCAGGCGATGCATGATGATCGATAATAAATGTTGAACCCACTTTGGTAGCTGCTATACCGGTAGCAAGAGCACTGGCTTTTATCATATCCTTATTGAGCGCTTTGTCAAGCGGCCACCAGATATATTCAAGGATGTCACGGAAATTCTGTGGTGCTTTCTTAGGTGCCGGCATGCCTCTTGCCAAAGCGGAATATACATGATGATGCCCAACGGCAAAGGATTTTGTGACATACTTTCCTTCGCAGTCGAGTAATTCATCATAGGCTGAAGTGTTGATATTCTGGCTTGAATCAAGAAACTGAATCTTACCCCCTACTCCATCTTCAACCAATACATTTGTCCTTATAAATTCGAGGCTCCGCCAATCGATGTATGTCGCGTTTTTAAGTAGTATTGCCATAAATTCTTATTTCCTCTGCGTCTCTGTGTCTCTGTGTTTAAATAATTGAACGCTGAGGGGCAGAGTGGCAGAGATTATTATCTCAAAGGTAATGAATTAAAGTAAAAATGTTTTTTGCTCTGCACCTTTGTGTCGCTACCCAGCAGCAAGATGTCCAAGGCCTATTTCCTTGAGCCAAGCGGGATTAAAGAGTTTGCTTATATATTTAAATCCACTATCAGGAATAACAGTTACTATTTTAGCAGGAGCTTCCATTTTCTTTGCAATTTCTAAAGCTGCCCAAACATTACCTCCGCTGGAACCACCTACCATCAGCCCCTCATCGCGAGCAAGACGTTGCACCATACTAATAGCATTTTCATCATTAAATGAGATCGCTTCATCGAGCATATCAAAATGCATAGCGTCAACAATAATTGCTTTACCGGCTCCTTCTACTTTAAATGGCTTTTTGAATGAAAGATAATCTTCTTTTCCATCAAAATAGGGCTTGTAGACAGAACCTTCCGGATCAGCCAGAACAATCTTCACATTTGGGTTATTTTCTTTCAGGCGCCTGGCAATGCCTGATATTGCCCCGCCTGTCGATGCGGTAGCAACAAATGCATCAATTTCACCATTCATATCATCCCAAATCTCCTTACCTGTTGTCATGTAATGAGCCTCAGGATTTAACTGGTTGTTATATTGATCGATATGATAGAACCCCGGGTCTTCTTTTGCTTTTAATGCAGCAGCATCTTCATACGAATCAGGAGCAGGAATAACACTCACTTCCGCACCATAAGACCGAATTATTGCTACCTTTTCATCACTACATTTATCAGGAACAAATATAACTGATTTTAGCCCCATACTTGAAGCAATCATAGAGACAGAGGCTCCTGTATTTCCTGAACTTCCTTCTACAAGCGTTGTATTATCATTGATTTTACCGGCTTCAATACCTTTCTGAACCATATATTTTATAATACGATCCTTATAACTTCCGGTTGGATTCATTGATTCGAGTTTCGCATAAATCTCAACACCCGGCTTCGGGTCAAGTGTTTTTAAATGAACCATCGGTGTGTTACCGATCAGTTTCAATGCTTCTATACCTGCCATAGTAATTTCTTATCTTTCAAATACTCTTCTAATTTCAATATTGATTTCAATATATAAAACGACCCGCAAGATAGTGCATCTTTTTTAACCAGCCCTAACGAATTCCCGGTTTTGAATGAATATGATGGGTATGTGTAAGCATAGACTAATACTTACGACTCTCAAACTTCTACTCACGTGCAGGTTGTCAAAATAGTATTATGTTTAAACAGACGAAAGGTTCTCGTTAATAATATGAGGAATTGCAAGTTGGCGCCAATCGAGGTGAGGGTAAGAAAAATCACGAGTGAGAACACTCGCGGTAGCGAGGGAAAAAATTAATGATTATTGAAAGGCCAATTGTTCCAAACTCAAGCAAACATTCGAAACGGCGATGACAAAAATGGCAGTCACAACAATAAAAGGCGGTCGGAGACCGCAATCTCCAACGACGAAGTTACGCTTCGCTAAACTTCGCCGATCGGAGGTTATCGTTTCATTTATGAGGTAAAAGAAACAGAAGTATTAATCCTGGTTTTTAAAGCCGGAAGCAGAGGAGATGTTTACAAATAGTAATTTTTTTAGGAAAGTCATGAATTGCAAATCCGCCCTGCTATCGCGCGTGTCCTCACGCGTTCGAACCCCATTGTCAGAACCACAAGTGAGGACACTTGTGGTAGCGGGGGGAATTTTAATTGTCATTTTTTGTAATAAAAAAAACAATGGTAACTCCAATTCTAAATCCACTCCAGTCGGGACCAAAGGGAGCCTCTTTATAATAATAAGGTGGGTAATAAAAATAGGTGTCAAAGCCACTCTCTCCAAGCTGAATCAAATAGCCGCCATGAAATTCAATGCTGATATGAGAATTCAATGCATATTCAATTTTTAATCCGGGTTCAACAAAATAGTTTTCAGATTTAAAATCAATGGATGCATTGGAGATTTCCTGTTCAAATACCTTGAGATTCTCTTTGATACTTAATTCGGAAAACAAGATCCCTCCTTCTGCTGAAATCATTAATTTTGAAGTTTTCCGAAAAGAAAATAATGTAAAATCAACATAGATACTCGGAGCCAGGCTTTTGATGCGGGTATCAAAGCTATATTCGCCTGAATAATCTTTTACTGAAATTCGTGACCCGGTAGAGTTTAAGGCTCCATGCACACCTAGGTTAAAGTTGTTGAATGAAATATAAACACCGGGTTTGTAGAATAAAAAGGAAGGGTAATTCGAAATTAATTTTGCATCCAATGGCAAACCTTCAAAGACTCCAGAGGTAATTTCTTTTAGGTCTTCCATTTTGTAAAAACCTAGACCAGAATTCAATGCAAGCTTTAGTTGTTGGGAATAGGCAACTGAACTTATGAGAATTAATAGAATGATCATTAGTTTATTTTTCATATCAAAGGGTTTTATTGCATGAAAACCAAAATTTAGTACAGATTAGTATAGGAAATACCTGGCTCCTTTGCCATAGAATATTGAATTCTCGAAGATTTGAAAATTATGGTAATGCAAAAGCATGGTAAAAGTATTTGGGATTTCATAAAGAAGCTCACTATTCTCAAGACTGCGAACCACAAACAGGTTTGGAGAGAAAGACAAGATCATATTGGAATAATAATCAACATCTACAATTTCATCTTCGGGTACAGAAAATGAATTGAGGACATCCAACTCCGGACAACTCAGAATCGAAAATATTCGTGTATCCTCATCCCATGCTACAAGAGTATTGGCTTCTGTCCTATGAAAATCAAAATATTCATATCCGGGAGAGCTTATATTGCTTATTTCCTCCTCCAGTACCATTGTTCCGTTGTCTATACTATAAAGTGAAATTTCAAAACCTCCTGTTAAATAAAGGTATTGACCATCGAATGAAATATTATACGCATCCATCGATTTTGTAAATTCTATTTCATCTAAGATTACTTCACTGATAAAGTCGAATAAATACATTTTAGCATTGGTAAACACAATTCCTGTTTCGGTATTAGAAATATTTGTTATTTCACTTTGATAAGAATTGATGAATTCCTGGTTTTCTATGATTTTGTAATCACTAAAATCATTTGTAGAACAATACATTAAGGTTTTATCAAAATTTATTGTTGCAGCAAAATGTTGACCATCGGGAGAACTGGATAAATACCAATATACATTACCATACCAGCCAATCCCAGGAGGGATATAACGATAACTGCTCAATATTTTGTTCTCAACTATTGAATATCTAAAAACAGAATCATTATGGGCAGTGCTTCCATAATCATACATCTTGGTGTGATACAGGATTTCGGAAGCATTTATTCGACTAAAATAATCGCAAATAGGAAAGGGGTATCCAATCATACATTCAATCCTTTCAGAGGAAGGAAATGTGTACCCTACATTAGGATTGATATAGGCTTCGTAATACGGATTGTAATATTTTGGTATGAACATTAACCAATAATCTTTTATGTTTCCAAATAACTCTCTAGGAATGGAATATTTAAGTGAGTTAACATCAGCAATTGTATCTCTGGTAACAAGAGAACCATTGCTTATAAATAATACAGCGTAATCGACGGCAGCATAATATTTGGGTGTATCCCACTCTATGTAATAGTTGTTGTTTTTATCAGCAGTATATTTTATCTGAATCTCTTTTGCTATATGTACCCAGCCGTAGTTTTCCATTTCGCCGGTTTTGGAATCAATATAATATACCCGATATTTTCCTCCTTCGCCCACATAACCCTTATGAATAAAAGAATTCTCAGTGGTTCTGCCAATTTCATAATCAGAGCGGTATATGACAAATTCTTCAGCATCCACATGTTTTCCATCCCACCGCAATTTTAAAAACCCGTCTTCAACAATTGAAGTAACATAGGTGTATTCACTATCCAGAACCTTGACAGTCCATTCTTTTGTACTGAAGATAAATCCTTCCACACCCAGCGAGTCAGCAATACTTCCTGTACCTGAATGGGTAAATATTTCGAGTCTGAGTTTGTGGTAACCGGAAGAAATGAAATGATGCTGTATGTCGTAATAGCCAATGTCCGATTCTTCGCTGCCGATAAGAGAGTCGTTCACATAGAATAGTACCCTTTGTACATCCTGCCCCGAGCTTTCGAAATTGAAATGAACCCTGTTGTACAACAAAGTAATAGTGTCTTTATCTGCTGCTAAATCGAGGTACACAACATCAATCTCCGGGGGAGTAGCCATGTCATCTATATCTTTTTCATAAATCCTTTTTGGATTATACTCACACGATACCGTCAGGTACACAAAAAATGAAAGTAAGAAAAGCAGTTTTTTATTCATGAGAAACAATTTACACACTGAATTGATTTTTTTTATTGCATATCCCAAACTTACATTGTTTAACGTCATAACTGGGACATTTTCTTTTATAAAACTAATGAGTGGTTTTCAATTTTCAAAACATTCTACTATTAATAATAATAAACATCACGGTTGCCAATGCTGGCGCGGATTTGCAATCCGTACCGTTCCTACTCCCTCCTCAACGGTAACTTCATCCTCTTTTCCCCATCAAAACAATAAAAGGCATTTGCCACTGCGGCGGCTGTGGGAACGAGTCCAATCTCCCCAATTCCTTTTGCGCCATAAGGACCGACCGGGTCTTTTACCTCTACCGGTTTTACAATTATTTCAGGGGTTTCGTGTGCTCGAAGGATTCTCAGGTTGCGCATTTTATCACTTACCAGGAAGCCATCTTGCATGGGTAGGTCTTCCGATAATGCATAGCCCAGCCCCATATGAACTCCACCTTGCACCTGTCCCTCGAAAAGCATGGGATTCATGATCTTGCCACCATCGTGGGCAGCAACCATTTTTTCTATTTCTCCCTTTTCGTTCAATACACAAAGCTGGGCCGCATAGCCATAAGAATAATGAATAATCGGTTCTTCTGTATCCGACCCGGGTTTAACAGTCCAATCGCAAACAAACTGCCCTTTGTAGGATTTACCGGAAAGTTCTTTCAGCGTGAAATATTCCAGGTCTTTTTTCAGGGAATTAGCGGCATTGATAACGGCCAGCCCAACCAAAGCTGTGGCACGTGAGGAGGTAGTCATTCCGGTTTTTATCTGTGCTTCGGTATCAACAAACACTTCTATTATTTCAGGCGAAATCCCGGTTTCTTCACATAAAGTCTGGAGTGCCATATTGTGGACACCCTGTCCCATCTCTGTCCATCCGTGGTGGAGGAATACTTTGTCTTCTGAAATTACTTTAATGATGACTTTCGATTCGTCGATCATGCCATTGCCCACCCCGGAGTTTTTAATGGCACAGGCCAGTCCTGCAAATTTGGCTTTGTAAAACTCTTCCTTTACTGCATCGAGTGATGCACGAATTCCAACACCAAAAACTTTTTGTCCGGTGGAAGTTCGGAGGCCATCAACTAATGCATTGTCGTATCGGAATTTCCATCGGTCGAAGCCTGCCTGGTAACAAATATCGTCGATGCAGCTTTCGAGGGCAAAGCAAACCTGGTTGGCACCGAAACCACGCATTGCGCCACTTGGAATATTATTGGTATAAACAGTTTTGGCTTCTATATCAATTTCAGGTATGAAATATCCTCCGGCAGCATGACCTGCCACACGTTCCATTACCTTCATTCCTACTGAGGCATAAGCACCGGTATCGCCCACTGCTCGAAGCTTCAGTGCAGTGAGTTTTCCATTCTCATCGGCTCCCAATTCGATATTCATAAAAACCGGGTGCCGCTTGGGGTGAAGTCGGATTGACTCTTCCCTTGTCAAGGTGAGTTTTACAGGTTTGTTCAACAACCAGGCAAAAAGCGAACACTGCCCCTGGATGCTCAAATCTTCCTTGCCACCAAAGCCTCCCCCATTGGGCACCAGTGTTACCCTAACCTTCTCCTCGGGCAGTCCCAAGATCATGGCCACTTGTCGGCGGTCTTCGTATACTCCCTGACTTTGACTGAACAATTCCAGGCCTCCTTCGCCATCAGGCCGGGCAATTGCTGCTTCCTTTTCAAGGAAGGCATGTTCTACTCGTTGAGTCTCATACGTTCCCTTAGAAACATATTTCGATCTTTCTAAAACCCCATTTGCATCCCCAATGGTAAATTGGGTGGTGTCGAAATTATTGGGCCGGTCCGTGTGGACACGTTCTCCGTCAATTGCATCAAAAACATCGGTCACCGGTTTTAGTACCTCATATTCAACCTTGATGAGTTTGACCGCCTCTCGTGCTATTTCCTCCGAATCGGCTACCACGCCTGCCACCACATCGCCAATGTAGTGGGTGGTTTCTCCTTCATCGATCATCACCGACCAGTCTTGCAAAATCAGCCCCACCTTCTTTTCACCGGGAATATCTTTTGCTGTAAAAATCCAATGTACGCCTGAAAGTCGTTCAGCTTTTGAAACATCAATTTTTAGGATTTTAGCTTTTGGATGATCTGAGAACTTCAGTGCCGCATACTGCATCCCCTCAAAAAACAAGTCATCAACAAATTTGCGATCTCCAATTGCTGTTTCGTAAGCTTGGTATTTTGGATGCGAAACTCCGACCTTTCCCGAAGTTTTGGTAATCTCCAGGTGGTTGTTGTTGCGAATAGCCTTTGCCGCATATAGGATTGAATCTTCGATTTTCTTATAACCTGTGCATCGACAAAGGTGGGGTTTTATCGCTTTGCGAATTTCTTCGATGCCAGGTTTGGGGTTTTCCTGCAACAAGACTTTTGTCCGGCTTATGAAACCCGGAGTGCAAAAACCGCATTGCACACCTCCCTTGTTTACAAAAGCCTTAGCAATTATGTCTTTCACGTATTCAGGAAATCCTTCAGGAGTAAAAACTTCGGCACCATGCAAAGATTTCATTTTTATTATGCAGGCCAACTTTGCCTTTCCATTTATTTCCACAGTGCAAGTCCCACAGGCAGCCTGACCTGAGCAGCCATCCTTCACGGCAGTTAAAAGCTGATCTTTTCTCAGATAATCAAGTAGGCTCTTTTCAGGATCGCCATCGAAATTCTTTTTTTCACCATTCAACTTAAATGAAATCATACAAGCAGCTTTTTAAGTTCTGATATTTCTGGGTCAATTGCCTGGGGCATCTTCAAAATGGACTGTATCGAATTCAAATCTTTAAGACCACTTCCTGTTAAAAGTACAACATTACTTGTACCCTCGTCAAGTTTACTTTTTTGCTGATAGGCTAATATTCCGGCAAAGGCAGCTGCAGCTGCAGGCTCGGCAAAGAGCCCTGTATTTCTAGAAAGGATGGACGAAGCCTCAATTATTTCATCATCTGACACTGCGATTGTTTCACCTCCGTAGTTTATAATAAAATCTCTGGCCATGTAAAAGTTGCGGGGAATATCAACCGAAATGGAATCGGCTATTGTCGAACTAGTCTTCACATTAAAATCTGTTTTTTCGAGATTATCGATCAGGTTGCTGCTCCCCTTCGCCTGAACTGCAACAATGGTTGGCATTTTATCAATAATGCCCAGTTTCTGTAAATCTTCAAAACCCTTGTAAACTCCCGAAATAATCACTCCATCGCCAACCGGGACAAATATCCTGTCGGGAACTGTCTGTCCCATTTGATCGAAGAGCTCGAAGGCTACTGTCTTTTTGCCCTCGATAGTAATGGGGTTGAAGGCAGTATTGCGATTGTACCAGCCAAACTCTTCGGTAGCCTTTATACTCAAATCGAAAGCATCGTCGTATGTTCCTTTTACAGGGACAATCTGTGCCCCGTACATCATTATTTGTGTGAGCTTTGCCAATGGGGCAGTTTCGGGAACCAACACAATTGCACGCTGGCCCTGAGCTGCACTAATACCAGCGATGCTTGATCCTGCATTTCCTGTGGATGCAGCTACAATGGTAGTCCAACCTTTTTCTTTGGCATAAGCCGACACCAATGCCGATGCCCTGTCCTTGAACGAAAAGGTTGGGTTTTGGGAGTCGTCTTTTAGAAATAATTGAAATGGTAGTTTCTGTTGATTGAGCTTGTCGATTTCGTACAACGGTGTGTTACCAACTCGCAGATTTGGTATGCTGTCGAGGCTTTCAATTGGTAGAAACTCAATAAAACCTTGCCTGCTCAGATCGTCAAAACATACAACTCGTTTCCTGATTTTCTGATACGGATAAATTGTTTTCAACACTCCTTTTGGAGGCAGGTTGTTGGAATTTGTTTTACTGCATGATGGACATAGGTATTTAACTTCATCCTCAGTGTATTCCTTACCACAGGTAATGCATTCGAATTTATATCTGGTTTTGTTAGTCATATTTTCACCTTATTAGACTAATCCTTTTCATACAATATTTTTCTTTGTGATCCTTTGTGTATCCTTTGTGAACCTTTGTGGTATAGCTATTTCACAGAGAACCACAAAGTAGGCACAGAGTTACACGGAGTACTTACATAAACTACATACATGAAAAGTCTGTTAACTCTTTTCTTATATTCTTTTTGCCTCTAATATCTTCAATAAGTTTAAAATATCCAATAATATCAAATTGGTTGTCGATCTTAATTAAATACTCAGTTGAATCGTTCATCGTCATTAACTTCTCCAAGTCAGTATGATTCTTAACTTCAATAATATTTCTTTTCGTCTTTTAATTTGGAGATAGTGGAAATGAAGGGAAATCCTCTTCATTTAGAAAAGAATTAAATAAAGAATCATCTAAACTTATGTAATCATTTACAATGTAAAATCTGTAAAATGATTCATTTCCTGTCACAAGTACAACTACTTTTATCCCAGCAATTCTAATCCACTTATATGCTTCCAGTAAGTCATTAAGTTCAATTCCATACCCAAGATATAGGTTTAATTGATTAGGTGCGTGACCTGAGTTTAGAAAGTCTGGTATATCATCTAAATTTGTAGTTATATCATTTAAAATGACTTGTGGTTTGCTCTTAAATTTAATTAAATGAATTACATAATCATAAGATGTATCACTGATTGTTTTTCCTGTTTTGTAACCAAGCAAATCGTAAGGATGTAATATGCTTTCAAAGCCTAAAGGTATTTTAAAGAAATTCGCATCACTAAAGCAAATCGTACTATCAGTATATATCTCTATGTTCAACTCTAATACATCTCCATTTGAAAAAACTAGTTCCATCGAGTCATTTTCTATTCTATATTTTGTTTTATGCTGAAAGTTATAGCCATCAATCATATACAATGTATCTGATAAAAAGCAAAGCTCTAAAGGGAAATGCTGATTTTCTACAGTTTCGTCAAAATCAAGCCTCCACGAACCTTCCAAAACTTTAATCTTACTGCGCACACAAGAAGATAGAGTTAATGTTAAAACTATAATACAAATACATCGTCTCATGAAAAAGGTTAATAATTTTATATCAGATCATAATTTCAGTATGTTCCTTTAGCAATCTATTTCTTGTGCTAAACTTGTTGATTCTCTAAAAACTTTCTCATCTGATCAGCAATTTCATCTAAAGTTATTTTATCAAAATCAGATCGATAAAAGGTTTTGAACAATTCAATCTTTAGATCGATTTCCGAAATATCAGGATTTTTAAGTTTAATCTGGTTTCTGATAATTGAACGAGAAAGCTCGGTCATTTCAAAAACCCCTTTGATACGTTCACTCAAAGGCTTGGCCATGTATATTTCAAACTGCTTACGCCTGATATGTTCGGGAGTATCATTCATTTTCCAATAGATTATATGTATTAAATTTCAATTTTCGACACCAGTCTTTAATATATTGGATATCTTTTTTCTTGTTTAACAATAAGTTTTTGATATCCATAATCTGTAATTCGCTTTGATACTGCTGTATCCAAAATATCTTAGCAATAATCAGGTCTTCAACGCTTATCACCCAGATTTCAGTATCGAATTCTTTAGTCCGTATTCGGCGATTAAAGGCAAGGTTAAAATATTCTGTATCCTTTCGAACAATAAAATCAATTTTAAATCCTGTATAATTATCAATGATATTAAACATTCCCTTTCGCCTGACTTCTTCTTGTATGGTGTTTTTATTAAAATAACTATCTGGGAACAAAGATGTAAATTCCTCAATCCTGATTGATGGTAACTCGATTACAATATCAATATCCCGGGTCATTCTTGGTACGGCATATATGTTCAATGCAATACTACCGGAAATCATGTATGGAATATTGTTTTTATCCAGTGAATTGCAGACTCTTTTTAATAATTCAATTATCATTATCCTATATTTTTATTGTTGTGTGTGAAATAAAAAATAGTTTCACAAATTGCTTGGACACGAACTCCCAAATTACCAAATTCCTCAATTACTTAATTCCCCAATTACTTATTTAACTCATATTCCTTCAAGACCCCTGTCCTTTCATTAAACTCTTTTATTTTCTCATCCCATTCCTCAACTTTTCCAAAGGCCGATTTCCAGTAATTATCGTCGTACCATTGGGCGTTGAGTTCTTCCACGGTCTTGCCCTGCTGCTCAATCCATGTGAAATATTTCAGGTTGTGCATGCGCTTTTTCTGGTAATAATTCATTTCCAGGATGTGATCAATCCCCAATCCCAACATATCGGCTTCGAAACTTACGGCAGCATCGCGACTTGTAAATTCGCCATGTTTGCTTCGCTCTTCGACGAGGCGCGACTGGTACATTTCCATGGAATCGGTAGCTACAGAAAATACCACATCGTTTTCGTCCATTTCGTAATATTTGGCCAGTTTAATGGAACCCATCAAGTTTGCGATGGATGATATGCCAAGCAGGTTCAACTGTTCTACGAGTTCGGGATTAATATTGATTTCTTTCTTGAGAAACCCCTTTCCAGCTTCCTCATTGAAAAGTCGCATCAGGCGGATATTTGGATTGTCGTCGATGCCGCCCACCAGGTCCATGTTTTTGATGTTGTGGATCCAGGGTACGTGTTTGTCGCCAATACCTTCGATGCGATGCTCACCATAACCGTTCTCCAAAAGGGTCGGGCATTGTAAAGCCTCCCCGGCACAGACTTTAAACGATGGATATTTTTCACGAAGGTAATCAGCACAGCCCAGAGTACCAGCCGATCCCTGAGTTAGGAATAAACCACTAAATCTTGAGTTGTCAGTTTTGATATGGTTGAAAACTTCCTCCATTGCCGGACCCGTAACCGCATAATGCCAGAGCGGATTTCCGATTTCCTCGAATTGGTTCAGGTTGACAATA
>CAYLZH010000050.1:0-21287 GCA_964388245.1 uncultured Bacteroidales bacterium | reverse complement strand
CCGAGCAAGCCCGCTCCTACGAGGACAGCCTTAAATACTACCGCGACCTTAAAGCATCCTTCGATACAAAATTCGAAGAAGGAATGGAAAAAGGGATAAAACAGGGAATGGAAAAAGGAGTTGAAAAAGGGATAAAGCAGGGTATTGTACAGGGAATAGAAAAAGGTATAGAAAAGGTCGCAGAGGAGATGTTGAACCAAAACGAACCGGTAGAAAAAATAGTGAAGTTTACAGGCCTTACCAATGAACAGATTAAAATGCTTAAGGACAAACACAAGCGATAAATTATGATTTGCCTTTTACAGAACTTTGATATTACCCTACATTAAGTTCAGGAGACTTATGCAACCGGAATAGCACATTGAATTCGCAACATTGCATTCAATTTCTTTATCTTTGCGGTACATTAATAAAACAATTTAACTGTGCAGGAAAAGATATTAATCCTCGATTTTGGATCCCAGTATACGCAATTGATAGCCCGGCGTGTCAGGGAATTAAATGTTTATTGCGAAATATTCCCATATAATAAAATCCCCTCCATTGATAGTAACATTAAAGGTGTTATCCTGTCGGGGAGTCCCTTTTCGGTACGAGATAAAAATGCCCTTATTCCAGATCTTACTGAAATAAAAGGAAAAAAAGCTTTGCTGGGTGTTTGCTACGGGGCACAGTACCTGGCTCATTATTTTGGGGGTGAAGTACTACCTTCGAATACTCGTGAATACGGGCGTGCTAACCTGGCTTATATCGATCATGGTAACGAACTGATGAACAGGATTGAGGATAATTCACAGGTTTGGATGTCGCACGGGGATACGATTGCAAACATACCGGATAATTATAAAATTATTGCCAGTACAGCTGATGTTAAAATAGGAGCCTATAAAATTGAGGATGAACCAAGTTATGGCATCCAGTTTCATCCCGAAGTATACCATACTGTTCAGGGCAAAACACTGCTGAAAAATTTTGTGGTTGATATCTGTGGATGTTCGCAAAACTGGACTCCCGATTCGTTTATCGAAACTACTGTCAACGGTTTGAAAGAGAAATTGGGTAATGAAAAAGTAGTTCTGGGACTATCCGGTGGAGTTGATTCATCAGTAGCGGCAATTTTACTTCACAAAGCAATTGGGAAAAATCTGACCTGCATTTTTGTGGACAATGGCTTGTTGCGCAAGAATGAATTTACCCTGGTTATGGAATCGTATCAACATATGGGGCTTAATGTAATAGGCGTCGATGCAAAAGATCAGTTTATCGATGAATTAAAGGATATATCCGATCCGGAGCAGAAGCGTAAAACCATTGGCCGTATATTTATTGAGGTTTTCGACAATGAAGCCCATAAGCTTCAGAATGTAAAATGGTTAGCACAAGGAACAATTTATCCTGATGTAATTGAATCGGTTTCGGTTAAGGGGCCATCGGCAACAATTAAGTCACACCATAATGTTGGGGGATTACCTGATTTTATGAAGTTGAAAATTGTTGAACCTCTGAATTTATTGTTCAAAGATGAGGTGCGCAGGGTAGGGAAGGCCCTTAAAATTGATGAGACTATAATTGGGCGTCATCCCTTTCCGGGTCCGGGACTGGCAATTCGTATTTTAGGTGACATAAACCGTGAAAAAATTACACTTCTTCAGGAGGCTGATTACATCTTCATCAAGGCGCTGAAAGACCATAACTTATACGATAAAGTCTGGCAGGCCGGGGTAATGTTATTGCCGGTTCAATCGGTGGGTGTTATGGGCGACGAACGAACATATGAAAGTGTTGTAGCCCTTCGTGCCGTTGGCTCAACCGATGGAATGACTGCAGACTGGTCGCATCTGCCATATGAGTTTCTTGCAAAAGTATCGAACGAGATTATAAATAAAGTAAGAGGAATTAACAGGGTGGTTTACGACATCAGCTCAAAACCACCAGCCACTATTGAGTGGGAATAATCCATGTTAATTCTCAATCAATTGACAGTATTTCGACAATACGTTTATAACCAAAGCGTAGGTTAAGGCTGGTGAACTCCAGTATGGGAATGGTCCCGAATATTTATAACGAGTGTACTTTGCAGGTGGTTTGAATTTTTTCAACAACAGATTGTATTCTGCTGTGTCGAGATATCCTTTTAAAGCAACGACCTGTCCTGAATACTCCTCATTGTTTTCAGCAATCAATGGCTCAAAAACATTAAACGGATAATACAAGGGAAATGAATTTTCTTTTACCGAACCTGAGAAAAAGGCATTCTGTTTTTCATATAAAGGATCAAACACTCCTGTATTGTCATTACTGGTTCGGAGCAACCCAACTATTCCTGAAGCAACTGATGTTTTTATCGTATCGCTGATATTCTCTTTCCATTTGAGCGTATAATTGTTTGATTGATTTTGATATGTCCTTTCCGTGCATATATCGATTAAAGTATTCAATGCAATTGCTGACGTATAAACCCTGTCCTCATTTTTGTTAACCGGACAGATTGTTGTATCATGCTCTCCCAGAAAATCATCCCAGAACAGGGCTGTTGATCTGCTATCATAGTCGATTGTTTTTTTCTCCGACATATCAAGAATTGTGGAAATCCCTGATTGTATCATGGCGCTATCGAAAGTTTGCATCACTTTTTTAAATACTTCGGATGAATTTTCGTTAAGCCTGTTAAGGTTCCTTTGATTTGACAATAGCGAAATTGTGCGTGCAACAAACCAATAACTATTTAAAACTGATGGATAGTATAAAGCGCCCAGGTCGGGCCGTTCAGTAATTTTATTATTTGTTATTACCCATTTTATATAATCCGATGAATCGAGTATTAACTTCCTTAATTCGGGTAAGCGACCAAGTATCTGTTCCATCTCGCCAGGGAACGAAACAGCATACTGAGCAAGTGCATTCACAAAATTGGCACAAACTGAAACATCAACATTATTTACATTAAACGGCATATGAACATAGGGCGCCATATTTATGGTCTCCTCCCGTTTTGTAAGCCAGGTTGTTAGCAATGAAATATTACCCTCTCCGGCTTTCTTATTAAGGTACTGATACATGAAATAATAGCTTCTCGGATCTATTTCAGTACAAACACTATCTCCATCTGAACCAAATGGTTTATATGCATACTTTATGCATTTTTCAAGAAACCGTTCGATAGATGAAATACTATTCCTGTTTTTCCATATTCCATAGGGAATTTTGTTTGATTTATCCGTGTAATCATTTAACATACAACCCAATGACAGGTTTAAGGATGAGTCGTCAGTATCAGGTGGTATATGAAGGGCAGCAATAATTTTTTCGATATGTCCAAAAATCCCTTCTAAGTTATATTTCTTCAGAAACCTGTCAACAGCATCTTCAAATCCAATGTAGCGGGCAATTTTTAAGATCAATTCCATTACATCAGAAACTATCTCAATAATTGTCGCTATACCTTCAGGATAGCAGTAATATAAATTTTTGACAGGATTATATCCTTCCTGTTGCCAAAAACTTATGATTGAACTATTCGGATTATTTTTATCCCTGAAATTCATCAGTTGATCGATGGAGTTTTGTAATTGATCAGAGATATCATCTATATATCCAAAATTGTTGGATTCTAATAATGTGATTAGTACCCAGGCTGTTACAAAATAATTATTGTCGTATAGCCTGAATTGGTTCCGAATTATTCGTTCTTTCAATCCACCCTTAACATGAAAATGGACCCACGATTCGTACAAGCCTTTTTTCTCAATAAATCCTTTCGGAAACCTGGTATCGGTATTTTCTTTAACCTGAAGTTCGGAGACCTTGATGAAACATTCATCAATCCTTCTCTGCATATTTTGTTTGTTGGCCTGATATTGACTTGAACCGTAGAGTGAATTTACGATAAAAATACATGTTAAGATTATTGAAAGAAAAAAGTTGGTCTGTCTCATTGCTAATCCTATTTGTCAGATCAGACTACAAATATATTCAGCTAATTTAAAAACAAGGCCATTCGTGCAACGAAATTGGTGATTTATTCTGAGTTATTGGTGAAGTGCAATCAATTTTACATCATTCAAAATAGGATTGAATAAACAATAGTAAAAAACATGTATTTCATTTATAGGAATAAGGTTCAGTGCTTATCAATTAAGGATTAAAACACTGCACGGGCGATTTTAGCAATATTGTCGGAGCGACCCATTGTGTAAAAATGGATTACCGGCACACCGGCTGCTTTCAGTTCTTTCGATTGAGCAATTCCCCATTCAACACCTAATGCCCTGACTTCTTTGTTCGATTTGCATTTTCGTATTTCTTTGGCCAACTCAATAGGTAAATCAATATTGAATGTTCGTGGTAATATGGATAAGTGTCCTAAAACAGAAACCGGCTTAAGACCTGGAATAATTGGAACATCGATTCCATCTGCACGACAGCGTTTAACAAAATCGAAGTACTTCCGATTGTCGAAAAACATTTGTGTTACAATATATTCGGCACCCGATTTTATTTTTTGTTTCAGGTAATACATATCGGATTCCATATTCGGGGCTTCAGTATGTTTTTCAGGATAGCCGGCCACGCCAATTGAAAAATTGGTAGGTATGGAATTTTCCAAATCTTCGTCCAGATAAATTCCTTTATTCATATTTATTACCTGTTTGATTAAATCGATAGAATATTGATGACCATTGGGATTGGGGATGAATTTGCCCAATGCCCTGTCGGCATCGCCACGGATAATGAGTAGATTCTCCACACCCAAAAAATCAAGATCGATAAGTGCATTTTCGGTTTCTTCTTTTGAGAATCCTCCACAAATAATATGCGGCACAACTTCAATTTTATATTTATTCTGAATTGCAGCAGATATACCAACAGTTCCGGGTCGTTTTCTGATTACGCGGGGTTCTAACAATCCATCTGTCCTTTTTTTATAGGTTAGCTCTTCTCGATGATATGTTACATTAATAAATTTAGGCTCGAATTCAATTAGAGGATCAATTGTATTATAGATTGATTGAATGCTGCTACCTTTTAACGGTGGCAAAAGTTCGAACGAAAACAGTGTTCCGACTGATTGATTTATATGTTCAGTTACTTTCATCTATCTAATTCAATATTTTAACAGGTAAAATGACTATTTAAGCTTTAATCACAAGTTTTGTTCAATATACTCCATTATACCTTTAATTTTTCTTTGAGGAATTTTGCAGTGTACGATTTACTACATCGGATCAGATCTTCTGGCAGCCCGGCAAATACAAGGTTTCCTCCTTTTTCGCCACCTTCTGTTCCGAGATCGATAATCCAGTCTGCCGATTTTATCACCTCAAGGTTATGTTCAATAATAATTATACTATGGCCTTTTGAAATAAGCGCATTAAATGCATCAAGCAATTTTTTTATATCGTGGAAATGTAATCCGGTGGTTGGTTCATCAAAAATAAACAATATATGTGAATCGGATTTTTCCTTTACCAGGAATGATGCTAACTTAATCCTTTGACTTTCGCCTCCACTCAATGTACTCGACGATTGTCCTAATTTTACATACCCAAGGCCCACATCATCAAGTGGTTTTAGCTTGTTAACAATCTTCCGTTCCAGTGTTTTGTCCTCTTTTCTGAAAAAGTCAATAGCTTCACTTACACTCATTTCAAGAATATCGTGGATGTTTTTGCCTTTGTATTGAACCTCGAGAACATCTTCCTGAAATCGTTTACCCTGGCAACTCTCACACACAAGTGAAACATCGGCCATAAATTGCATTTCAACCTTTATTGCTCCTTCTCCCTGGCATTCTTCACATCGCCCTCCATCAATATTGAAAGAAAAATGTGAGGCTTTAAAACCATGATATTTCGACATTTGCTGATCGGCAAAGAGCTTTCTGATTTCATCATAAGCCTTAAGATAGGTAACAGGATTCGATCGTGATGACCGCCCTATAGGATTCTGATCCACAAATTCGATCCCGTCGATACGGTCAAGATCACCTGTCATGCCATCAAACAACCCTGTTCGTTCGGAGTATCCATCGAATCGCTTTTTCAGACTTGCATAAAGAATTTTTTTTACAAGAGATGATTTGCCCGAACCACTTACTCCGGTTACTACTGTCATGGTGTGCAACGGAAACCTGACATCAAATCCTTTAAGATTATTTTCACGAGCACCTTGAACTTCGATATAACTATTCCACTTTCGGCGATTAGTAGGTACCTCAATTTGTTCTATTCCAAGTAGATATTTTGCAGTTAAACTATCCTCCTGATTTTTTATTTCAGAATGATTGCCCTGAAAAATAATCTCGCCCCCAAAGCGTCCGGCCATTGGACCAATATCAATAATAATATCGGCTGCTCTGATAATCTCTTCATCATGCTCAACCACCAACACAGTATTCCCTATTCTCTGAAGGTTTCTTAGTACTTTGATTAATAAATGTGTATCGCGAGGATGAAGACCAATGCTTGGTTCGTCGAGAATGTAAAGCGATCCAACCAGACTGCTTCCAAGAGAGGTAGCCAGGTTTATCCGTTGCGATTCGCCACCAGAGAGAGTGGAAGATATTCGATTCAAATTAAGATAGCCCAGGCCAACATTAACAAGATATGCTAAGCGATTTGTTAACTCAATGAGGATCCTCTTTGCAATTTCGTGTTGGTGGTCACTTATTGTCAATTGATTAAAAAAATCAACAAGCTTATTTACCGGCATTAAAACCAATTCGCCTATTGTTTTTCCTCCTACCTTAACATTAAAAGCTTCCTTTTTCAGCCGCCCGCCATCGCATGATGGACATACAGTTTTACCCCGATATCGAGATAACATTACCCGGTATTGTATTTTGTAGCTTTCTGCTTCGAGCGAGGCAAAAAACGCATTAAGTCCACCGAAGTATTTATTACCTGTCCATAATAGCTTCTTTTGTTCAGGCCTTAGTTCATAATATGGTTTGTGAATAGGAAAGTTCAAAATTTCGGCATGCATTATCAGTTCATTTTTCCATCCACTCATTTTTTCACCCTTCCAGCAGGCTACTGCATCCTGATAAACAGACAGGCTCTTATTCGGAATTACAAGGTCTTCATCGATTCCGATTACTGAACCAAATCCTTCGCATCTGCGACAAGCGCCCAATGGATTATTAAAGCTGAACATATGCACCGATGGTTCTTCGAAAATAATTCCATCTGACTCAAATTTATTCGAGAAGTTTTGTGTAACTACTTTGTTGTCAACATAAAACTTCAATCGACATTCACCATGACCTTCATAGAATGCAGTTTGGATTGAATCGGCTAACCTGCTCTGATTATGGTCGGTATAATCAACCACCAGCCTATCGATTACTAGATTTATTTCTTTATTCTTACGTCCAAATTCAGGATCGAAAAGAACATCCTCTATAGCAAATATTTCATTGTAGACTTCAATTCTCGAAAATCCCTGCTGATGCAAAATCTCAAGTTGTTTTAACAAGGGTCTGTCTTCGACAGGAATAATTGGTGCACAAATGATGTAACGAGTTCCTTCAGCATATTGTGTGGTATGTTTTACAACATCATTTACGTAATGCCGTTTTACCAAACTTCCTGATTTTGGCGAAAATGTCTGTCCTATTCGTGCATAAAGTAATTTCAGATAGTCATATATTTCGGTTGATGTACCTACTGTCGACCTTGGATTACGAGTATTTACCTTTTGTTCAATCGCAATAGCAGGTGGAATACCCTTAATGAATTCTACCTCAGGTTTATTGATTCGTCCAAGAAATTGCCGGGCATATGCCGAAAGGCTTTCAACGTACCGTCTTTGGCCCTCTGCATAAAGCGTATCAAAAGCAAGTGACGATTTGCCTGAGCCTGATAATCCGGTAATCACAATAAACTTATTTCGAGGTATACACAGATCGACATTTTTCAGATTATGAACCTTTGCACCCTTTATTATGATTGTGTTTTCTGAGTTTTCCTTTGACATGTATTCGTAAAGTTTGAACCTGCAAAATTTGCATAATTTTTGATAAAGTGAAAAAAATGTTTTTTTTGTTTTAAAATAAATACAATATATTTGCGTTAATAGATATTAAAGCTGATAACAATAAATCTAAAGGAGGGCTGCTTATAGACTAAAATTTACCTTAAGTTAAACATACAAAGGAGGTAAAGATGTCAGATTCAAGATTATCCGATTATGAATTGGTAGAAGATTTCATGAACGGAAAGCAGTCAAGTATCGAATTACTAATCAACAGACATAAGAGCAGGATATATACCTACATTCTTCTCATTGTAAAAAACGAACAATTAGCCGAAGACATTTTTCAGGACACATTCATCAAGGTCATTAATTCATTAAGGGTTGGTAAATACCACGACAAGGGTCGTTTTGTTTCCTGGGTTATCAGGATTGCCCACAATTTGATTATCGACCATTTCAGAAAGGAAAAACATTTAAATACTATTTCGAACGATAGTACTGAAGTTGATATATTTAATTCGGCAAAGTTCTCGGATAAGAACATTGAAGAAGAACTAATTGGCGATCAAATAACAAACGATGTCCGAAAGTTGATCGAAGAACTTCCTGAAGAGCAAAAGCAGGTTATAATTATGAGACATTATGTCGGGCTGAGTTTTAAGGAAATCGCTGAGCAAACCGAAGTGAGCATCAATACAGCTTTGGGCAGGATGCGCTATGCGTTAATCAACCTTCGGAAACTTATCAAGGAGAAAGATCTGAGTTTGTCGTTAATGTAAAATAACGCTAATGCAGAAAATCCAAATGCCGGTGAGATGCCCGGAATTGTCGAGAATATTATTTTTCAGAGATTTAACATTTCTTAACAATAATTCAACTCGAAGGCCGTTTTAGGGACACATTAAATTCAATAAAATGCCTATGAGTAAAACATCTACACTATTTTTTCTATTCGACAACAGGGATTTAGAAACAGGATTTTTTGTCGGAAGGGATGTAAACTTTAATGATTATTTCGATGAGTTTACCGACATTATTGCACTTTTGGGAAAAAGAAAATTTGAACCCAAAAACGAAACAATTGAGAAGATCTTCGAATACGCAAAACAACATTAACAAAAAAGAGGCATTAGCCTCTTTTTTGTTAATGGTATCTAAGAAAAAATAGATGTTATCTAAAATAGTTTGATCTCGAAACAGGCAATAAAGTAAATGTGAATTACTCAGAGTCACTCTCCAGATCAATTATTTCTTAATGGAGAGTAACTCCAGATCAAATATTAGGGTAGAGTTTGCCGGGATAGCTCCCATGGCACGGTTCCCGTATGCCAGATTAGGAGGCAGAATGATTCGGAATTTATCACCAACCTTCATCATCGATACTGCTTCTTCCCAGCCTGGAATCACCTTACCCTCGCCCAACGGAAAAATAAACTCCTCGTCGCGTTTTACAGATGAATCGAAAATTGTTCCATCCTGAAGGTACCCGGTATAATGCATTGCAACATTTTCACCTGCATTGGGAGATACACCATTTCCTTCTTTAACTATATAATATTGCAGTCCTGATGCGGTGCTATATCTTTTCAATCCTTCAGTATTAAAAGGCTCAATTACTATTGGAGGTGCAATTTCGAGAAGTTCTACATCAAAAATCAATGTTGAATTGGCAGGTATAACCGATGTCTCCCTGTTACTAAATCCCAATTCAGGAGGAACTATAATCCTGAATTTATCGCCCTGCCGCATTAGCATTATTCCTTCGTCGAGACCTTTTAATACTTTTCCTGCACCGGCCAGAATTTTAAATGGTTCTCCACGTTTAAACGTTGAATCAAACATCTTTCCATTCTTGAGATAGCCTGAATAGTGGATTTTTACGACTCTGTCTTTCTCAACTTTTTCGCCCCGCCCTTTTTCAACAATGATATACTTTAATCCTGACGAGGCTCTTAAGGTATCTTTTCCCTCTGTGTTAAATGGCTGGATGCCTGGCTTCGAGGCAGCTTCTGGTTGCTTCTTAAAATCGATTAAGTTAACATCAAAGTATAAAGTTGAATTGGGTGGAATAGAGCCCATATCCCTGTTCCCGTATCCAAGTTCAGGAGGGATTATCAGCTTTGCCTGTCCTCCCTTTCTTAATAAAGCTATGCCCTCGTCCCAACCTTTAATTACTTTTCCAACTCCCAATTGAAAGGTAATTGGTTTTTTCCGCTCGATTGAACTGTCGAACACTGTTCCGTTGGCAAGCTTTCCGGTATAATGCACCAAAACCTGGTCTCCCTTTTCGGGAATATTTCCCTCGCCGGGAAAGATGATTTTAATCTTTAAACCCGATCCTGTGCGTAAATAATCTTTATCTGAAAATTCATCGACTTGAGATAGCACATATACTGGTACATGTATTAAAAATAAATAAAGGCTCATGAGAGCCAAAAGATGATACTTTTTCATTTTTGATGATGGATTAATTCGTTATCGAAAGTATTTCTATTTCAAACAGCAGGGTTGAGTAGGGTGGGATAGGGCCAACGGCGTAACTTCCATAAGCAAGATGTGAGGGAATTATCAGTGTTGCCTTTCCTCCAACATTCATTAATGCAACACCCTCGTCCCAGCCTTTTATTACCTGACCAGTACCAAGCTTAAACTCAAATGGTTCGTTCCTGTCGATGGAGGAATCGAATTTTGTACTATCAAGGAGATATCCGTTATAATGAACCTTAACAATGTCATTGTATTCTGGTTTTGCACCGGTACCAGCTACATCTTCAATATAGTACAAACCCGATTCGGTAGGCGAAACAGTAATATTATTATCTTCAATATATTGATTAAGTACCTGAAGTTCTTGCTCAGCTAAATCAATGACATCGGATTTCACACATGATATGCCTGTCAAAAAGATTGCTATAAAAGGTAACCAACTGATTTTCATATTAAATATTTAGCTTTCTGTGTATCTTTTATTTTACATCTAATAATTCGATCTCGAAAATTAGTGTCGAGAAAGGAGGAATAGGACCAATTTGTTTCTCACCATATGCAATAATCGAAGGAATTACCAGGCGCGCTTTACCACCTTTTTTCATTTTAGCAACTCCTTCATCCAAACCGGCAATAACTTCACCCGAACCGAGGACGAAATTAAGGGGTTGATTTCGCTTAAATGATGAGTCGAATACCATTCCATCTATTAACTTCCCGGTATAGTGAACGCTTACTTCTTTGCCTGGAATTGCCTGCTTGCCAGTACCTGTTTTAATCTCAATAAAATACAGACCGCTTATGCTTGGTTCTATTTCGATATTCTGGATTTTTAAATATCTGTCAAGAAGCTTTTGTTCTTCATCGGCATTCTGATGCCGAAGAGCGCGTCTCTCTTTTTCTATATCCGACATAGTCTGAATTCCAGACAGTCTGATTTCAAACAAGAGATAACTTTCAGGATCAATTTCTTTTGGAACACTCGTATGTCTGGTTTCTTCATAAAATTTACGTGCATTGACCTTACAATGCATACTATCACCTACATGCAATAAGGTAAATGCATCCTCAATTGATCCTCCGGTATGCGATGGTTCATTACATTGCATACGATACGGTCCAGAAATCTCACGTGTATCAAATAACAATGAATCATCTTCACTCTTATATTTCATTTTCAATATCAAAACATCGCCTGGTTTAACAGCACTTCCGAGTTCGCTGTGGGAGATAAGTCTATATTGCAGGCCTGATTCGTGAGTTTGCCATGGAATTTCTTCCTTGCATGACCAAAATGTTAGGATAATGATTAGAACGGTAAAAATTCCAACAAGATTACTTTTTTCCATATTGATGATAAAATTCAATGCCGATGAATAAAGGTTCAAAACTACAAATTTCTGTTTTTTAATTCATGTAGTTTCATGATGCATTTTCGATAGCAAAGGTTGTGTATATAAGAATTCAAAATAAGATTAAATTTCAATGATCGTAATGATCTGTGTTATAGCAAGGATAGATAAAAGGTATTTATTATAGTACTTGTCGATGCATTTATTTAATGGCTCAAATACTGCAATGTTTTTTAAAAAGATCCCATAATACAATTCCGGCACAAACAGAAATATTAAAACTATGTTTGGTTCCATATTGCGGAATCTCAATGCAGTTATCACTCATGTTAACCACTTCCTGTGAAACTCCTTTTACTTCGTGCCCGAAAATAAACGCATATTTCCTGTCTGTTAAAATTTCAAAATCAATAATGGAAATAGCACCTTCAGTCTGTTCAACAGAGACTATCTCTACATTTTTTTTTCTTAGTTCAGTGATTGCATCAACGGTAGAATTAAAATACCTCCAATTTACCGATTCGGTTGCGCCAAGAGCTGTCTTATGAATGTCTTTATGCGGTGGAGTTGCTGTAAATCCGCATAAATATATGGCTTCAATCAACAGAGCATCGGATGTGCGAAATATCGATCCTATGTTATTGAGGCTACGTACATTATCCAATACTACAATAAAAGGGGTTTTCCTGGTTTGCTTAAATTCTGCAATACTGATTCTGTTAAGTTCGCTGTTTTTTAACTTTCTCACATCTCATTGATTTAATGCCCACAAAATTATAATTATTCCTTTGGCAGTATATGAATTTGAAGTATTTTAGCCACCCAATTTAAGTATACAAATCTTAAGCTATATAGATATGAATCTACACGAATATCAGGGAAAAAATTTATTAAAACGATTTGGAGTACCTATACCGGTCGGTTATATTGCAGATACTCCGGAGGAAGCTGTGGCAGCAGCAAAAAAGATTACCGATGAAACAGAGAGTTTGCTTTGGGTAGTAAAAGCACAGATTCATGCCGGTGGGCGTGGCAAAGGTGGTGGTGTTAAAATTGCAAAAAATCTCGGGGAGGTTGAGAAACATGCATCTGATATAATTGGGATGCAACTGGTTACTCATCAAACCGGTCCCGAAGGGAAAAAAGTCAACAAGGTATTGATCGAGCAAAATGTGTATTATGCCGGTGAAAGTGAGCCAAAGGAGTTTTACATATCGGTATTGCTTAACCGGCAAACCGGACGTAATATTATCATGTATACTACCGAAGGTGGCATGGATATCGAAGAAGTAGCTGAAAAAAGCCCTGAACTCATTTACAAGGAAGAAATTGATGCCCGGGTTGGATTACAACCTTATCAGGCTCGAAAAATTGCTTTTAATTTAGGCCTCAGCGGTAAAGCAATGAAGCAAATGGTGAAATTTGTAGGTGCATTATATAATGCTTATGAGGGAACAGATTCATCGATGTTTGAAATAAATCCGGTTTTAAAAACCTCCGATGATAATATCCTTGCCCTGGATTCAAAAGTAACAATTGATGATAATGCACTGTTTCGTCATAAGGAAATCGCTGATATGCGGGATGTTACTGAAGAAGATCCCGCCGAAGTTGAAGCTGGTGAATATAACCTGAATTTTGTCAAACTTGACGGAAATGTGGGGTGTATGGTAAACGGAGCCGGACTTGCGATGGCCACAATGGATATTATTAAATTGTCGGGTGGCGATCCTGCTAATTTCCTCGATGTTGGAGGTACTGCCAATGCTGTTACTGTTGAAGCCGGATTCCGAATCATTCTAAAGGATCCGAATGTTAAAGCCATTCTGATTAATATTTTCGGAGGAATAGTACGCTGCGACAGGGTAGCACAAGGTGTAGTCGATGCCTATAAATCAGTTGGGAATATCGATGTTCCGGTCATTGTCCGCCTACAGGGAACCAATGCAAAAGAAGGAAAAGAGTTGATCGATAAATCAGGTTTAGAGGTTTCGTCAGCCATCACTTTACAGGAAGCAGCCAATATAGTTAAAAACGTAATGAACTAAGATACTGTAAATTATATTTAGATTTATATCAGAAGAATACAAGTTCAAATACTATATTATAAAAAAGGGGCATCCGATTTCGGAGTGCCCCTTTTACTTATGAAAAAATAAAACCTAACTAATCCATAATTCTATCATTATTTCTGCATCGGAAAATAGCTTCCCAATTTTACTAATCTTAACAGATGATCGTCAAGAAATGTTCATAATATGATTCGGCATGCTTGATCAAAAAATCTCAGTTTAATTTGATTGTTGAAAAAAGTATCTGAAATTGTATTCTTATCTTTTCAGTTTAATTGTTTAATTAGCATGAAATATATAAATGATGAATAAAACAGCTGATAGTTTAATTAATGAATCTGGAAGAAATTATATGTTAAGTATAGCAATATTTGATAAAATGATTGTGAGAAAAATGATGCTTATAGTTGGATTGATTGGTGCTTCTGTCTTGCAGGATTTTGCCCAGCCTTTTCGCGATGTAAATCTACCTCTCGAACAAAGAATAGATGATTTGATCGGCCGATTGGAGATAAGTGAAAAGGCATCCTTATTATTATATAACAGTCCGTCTATCGATCGTCTTGGTATACCTGAGTACAATTGGTGGAATGAAGCTTTACACGGGGTGGCCAGAAATGGAAAGGCCACAGTATTTCCTCAGGCTATTGCACTCGGGGCCACCTTCGACACTGCACTTATTCATGATATAGCAAGTGCAATATCAGACGAAGCACGTGCTAAATACCAGGCATCTATCCGGGATGATATTCACTGGCAGTACAGCGGACTCACTTTTTGGACACCTAACATCAACATATTTCGTGATCCCAGATGGGGGAGGGGGCAGGAAACATACGGTGAAGATCCGTTTTTAACATCCGAAATTGGAAAATCATTTGTTAATGGCTTACAGGGTAATCATGTTCGATATTTGAAAACTGCTGCATGTGCAAAGCATTTTGTTGTGCACAGTGGCCCTGAAGCATTGCGGCATGAGTTTAATGCAGTTGTTAGTGAAAGAGATTTTTGGGATACCTATATTCCTGCATTTCGTGAACTCGTAAAAGAAGACGTGCAATCAGTCATGTGTGCTTACAACAGAACCAATAATGGACTCTGTTGTGGCGATCCCAATTTATTGCAAACAATACTCAGGCAACAACTTGGTTTTCAGGGACAAATTGTGAGCGACTGTTGGGCATTGACTGATTTCATCAACGGTCATAAAATAGCAGCAAATAAAGCGGAGGCTGTTAAAACTGCTGTTGAGGCGGGTGTTAACTTAAACTGCGGTACTGTTTATAGATCCATTCTGGAAGCAATAGAATTAGAGCTGGTTACGGAGCAGGATATTGACAATATTTTACGACCTAATTTAAAAATTCGTTTTCGATTAGGAATGTTTGATACACCTGAGAGTAATCCCTGGAATCACTTAACGAGGGAAATTGTGAATTCCGACAGCCATAAGGCATTGGCCAGAAAGGCTGCCTCCTGTTCAATGGTATTGCTAAAAAATGACAAGGATATACTTCCTCTTTCAAAGAATATAAAAAACATTTTTGTTACAGGGCCTTTGGCGAGTAATGTGGATGCACTGTTAGGCAATTATAACGGGCTTTCGGGCGAAGTAGTAACATACCTTGAAGGAATAGTAACAAAAGCTGAAATTACCTCAAAGGTTAGTTATAGCAAAGGATGCAGCTTGTTGGGATCCACTCTGACAGGCTCATGGATGGCGGCCGAACATAGTGTGACTGTCGCATTCCTGGGAATTACTCCGGAAATAGAAGGAGAAAACGGCGATGCTTTTTTATCAACATCAGGCGGCGATAGGGAATCGCTGTCATTGCCTGATAATCAGATTAATTTGCTAAAGGATATTCATACAAAAGCGAAAGGTAATCCAATAATCGTTGTTCTTACCGGTGGCAGCTCTTTGTCATTAGGGGAAGTTCTTCCTTATGCTGATGCAGTAATTATGGCATGGTATCCGGGCGAGCAGGGTGGAAATGCACTTGCCGATGTACTTTTTGGGGATGTGAATCCATCTGGTAGATTACCGGTAACATTTTACAGGTCGGAAAATGATCTGCCATCATTCGAAGACTATAGTATGGATGGCAGGACCTATCGGTATTTAAAAGGGGAGGTTACATTTCCGTTTGGCTATGGCCTGGACTATGGTCTAATATCATTCAATCATGCAAAACTCGAGAGTCGAGAAATTGAAAAGGATGATACAATAAAATTCAATATTTCACTTTCGAATACCAGTAATTTCGACGGACATGAAGTTGTCCAGGCATATATTACCAAAGCTGAAAGCTTGATTACACGGCCAATTAAAGAGCTTAAGGCGTTTCAAAAAGTCTACCTTAAAGCAGGACAAGACACTGTAGTACAACTTAAATTACCGGTACATAGATTAGAATATTTCGATACTAAAAAGGGTGAATATCAGATTGAAGAAGGAAAATATATCGTTCAGTTTGGCAGATCATCTGAAAAAACTGAATTGATGGAAGAATTTATTATAACAACTTCGAATCCATGAAAAAAATCAGAGTAACTACGAACTATCTGGAAATGAATAGTGAATCGCAGTTTGTCAGAAAAACCGAATCAGATCGTTTGATTAATGTAAAGGAAATTAAGAATGATAATTATATCAATTTCATGCTATTTACTGGCGTCGGATTACCCTGGAAATGGTACAGCAGAATGAGTTGGAGCCCGGAAAAATGGACAGAATATTTTAGTAACCACAAGTGCCGGACTTACCTTGGATTCGCAGGGAAGAATGTTATCGGATATTTTGAACTCGAATATCAGGATGACGATAATGTCGAATTGAAGTTTTTCGGATTATTCCCGCAATTTACCGGCAGAGGGTTTGGAGGATTATTTCTGTCAGAAGCTATTGCAACTGCATGGAAAACAGGGGCAAATCGTATATGGTTGCATTCCTGTAGTAATGACCACCCGAATTCAATAAAAAATTACCTGGCCCGAGGATTTAATTTATACAAGGTTGAAGAAGACTACGAGGAAGTTCCGGATAAGGACGAATTTCTCCAATTTATTAAGGCCTACTTTTCAGATTATATTGATTTATTCGAAACAAATCAGCTTTAATGTGTATCTGCTGAAAATCAACCATAAAAAAATGAATTTACATTAGAGAGTCTGTTTATTATTATTGCTTTAGTTTTCTAACTTCGTGTTGAT
Organism: uncultured Bacteroidales bacterium; assembly: GCA_964388245.1. Lineage (GTDB taxonomy): Bacteria > Bacteroidota > Bacteroidia > Bacteroidales > M50B96 > JAIOYV01. Next base: position 4,186 of record CAYLZH010000050.1, on the reverse strand, counting down.
TTTTCCGTAGGACATTTCATAAAAAGCGAGCAACTATTATGAGTGCAGAAATAAACTCACAAAAAATTCAGACCAAAATAGAAAAACCTCCATTAGTAGTCGATTTAGATGGTACTTTAATTCATACCGATCTGCTGTTTGAAGGTTTTTTAGCCCTTTTAAAAAAAAATCCGTTTTATATCTTCTTGTGCTTCTTTTGGCTTATAAATGGAAAGCTGATTTTAAAACAGAATATCTTTGCAAGAATTAGTCTCGGTTACAATCTATTGCCTTACAATACCGACCTTCTCAAGTTTTTGAATGAAGAAAAACCTACTCGCGAAATTGTGCTTGCAACTGCTTCCCTGCAAGAATGTGCTAATGAGATTTCCAAGCAAATTCCATTATTCTCAAAAGTTTATGGAAGTACAGATAAATCAAACCTAAAAGGAAAACGGAAGTTACAATTGTTACATGAAAAGTTTGGCAAAACCGGATTCGATTACATTGGGGATTCTAAATCTGATCTTCCTATTTTTGCAGAATCTCGAAAGTCATATCTTGTAAGTTCATCTAAATCATTGTTAAGTAAAGTAAGCGCAATCGGAAATCTTGATAAATCCTGGACAAATCAAAAATCGACATTATTTACCTACATTAAGGCAATCCGGGTATATCAATGGCTGAAAAATTTACTCCTGTTCATACCTTTAATTACTTCTCATAAAATTGGTTCTTCTGATCTGGTTATGATTGTTGTGCTGTCCTTTCTAAGTTTTAGTTTTGTTGCTTCGGCCGGATATATTATAAATGATCTGATGGATCTTGATGCCGACCGGGCACATCCACGAAAATGTTTCAGACCTCTTGCATCAGGAAATATATCTATAGTTCAGGGAATAGTTATATTTTTATTGTTACTTGGAGCAGGACTTGTATTGGCCTATTGGATCAAACCATTATTTTTTCTTGTTCTGATTTCATATTTTATAGGTTCAATGGCCTACTCGGTCTATCTTAAAAAGATTGTGTTATATGATGTATTCCTACTTGCTATGTTTTACTCAGTCAGAGTTATATCAGGAGGTATAGTAACAGATGTACAACTTTCGTTTTGGCTTATTGCATTTTCCGCATTTATTTTCCTGAGCCTGGCATTTGTAAAACGATATTCCGAAGTTGTTAAAGTAACAAATGTGGAAAGTGTAAAAAACCGTCGTAGAGATTACTCTGAAAATGATATTCCTCTATTGCAAATTATGGGTATTGTAAGTGGATTCCTGTCTGTTGTGGTATTTTCGCTATACATTAACAGCCAGGAAGTAAAACTGCTTTATCCAAATCCAAAAGTGTTGTGGATAATAAGTTTATTACTTTTGTTCTGGGTGAGCAGGATATGGTTGATAACCAGCCGTGGTAAAATGACTGATGATCCAATAATTTTTACAAGTAAAGATATTGGAAGCTATATAATTATGTTGTTGACCTTTATTACTTTACTTATTTCGAAGTTCTTTTTTAATTAAATCGGAAGAATGTTGCACCCCAAAAAATTAGTAGGATTTTCAGTTTTTCCAATTCTTACCTGGATATTGATTGGATTATTTTGGACAACGGTTGTGTTTTCTGTGTGCAGACTAACACATTTGCAGTTCCTGTTTACACCCGTCATTATTATTTCGCTTATAATTGGTTTACAGCTACTTATATCAAATAAACTGATTGAACCACAGATTACCAATTTTTTCCTTGGAATTGTATTGTTCCTCGCATTTCATTTTCTCTATACATTGGTCAAAAGCTATTTTCAGATACCTGAATGGGATTTCTTATGTTTCTTTCTATTTGCCAAAGCAGGAATAGCCGGAGGAAACTTCTATGATCCTGTTCTGTTTAACGATACATTTCAACAACTTAAACTTCAAGAAATTACAAGTAATGATTTTATCCGTGAAATCGTAAATGTGGGATTTTGGTATCCGCCACCTACCATGCTAATCTTGTTGCCAATAGGTTGGTTTAACCTGGAGTTAAGTTATGTTATTTGGCAATCTTTGATTCTTATCATTTTAATGGCAGATGTTTTCCTGTTGATAAAAATATTTGGCAATACTTATGAAAATTCATCAACAAAGAAAATTTCTTTCTTACTTATCTCAATTTTGATTTTCATTTTTCCCGGATTAAAAGATTCGATATGGTACAGTCAGACAAACAGTATATTATTATTTTTCCTGTTGTTGATATTACGTAATCCCTTTGGAAAAACTGCAGGAGTCTACTTGTGTCTGATGTTGTTGATAAAACCACTTGCTGCCATTCTTGCATTGTACTATCTTATTCATAAAGAATTGAAAATATTGATAATAGCCTTTATAGCCGGCGCAGCACTGGTGCTTCTTTCAGGACTGGTCTTTGGTTATGATATTTTCCTAAACTATATCACTTCACCTCCGACCGAACGAATTCCCGAGTTTGTCTACCTTGAGTCGATAAACAAATCGCTCCAATCCACACTCTTAAGAATTCAGGTACAAAATCCAGAATTAATAAGCATGTTTATTGTTAAGCTAATCTCCTACATTGTTTCTGCAGTTTTAGTCATAATTACAATTCTTTCTTCTCGGCGTATATTGAAAACCAATCAATTACTTTCATTTTTGATATTCATACCTTTAACTTTGATAATTTACCCAGGAACACTGTCGCACTATATTGTATTATTAGTTCCTGTTGTCATTGCTATTTACAAACAGTTGAGTAAAGGCATGGATCATAGGCGTTTATTAATTCTTATTTTGATAATTTTCGTATCAGGAGCATATAGTTTGTTATTTACATGTTTTCTTCTTTTGTTGATACTTTTTGCAATGGCATTTTATCCCCGCATAATTTCCAGAATACTTAATCTAAACAGCAGAGGATAATAAAAGATACATTATCTTGGGATATGTCATTAAATAAAAAAATCCCGGTTTGGAATTACCGGGATGTTTAATCGGAAGATATTAATAGCTATGGGGGTGTGTCTAACATGCTGAGTAATAAAGGCTTTTGGCTGGAATTTCTAACTTTTTGTCTTGAATCCTTTTTTTTTCATGTTTCACTGGCATCTCAAAAAAGAAAGATGATCCATTACCTTCGGATGATTCAAACCAGATTCTTCCTCCTAACAACTCTGCTATTCCTTTCGAAATAGCTAAACCCATTCCAATTCCGTCATTAATCTTGTTGGTGGAGGTGCCTATTTGATTGAATCGATCGAAAATTTTAGATTGTTCACCTTTAGAAATTCCCTTTCCAGTGTCGATTACATAGAAAGTTATTTTTCCGTTTGTTATGGTATAACCAAAATCAATATGTCCTGCAGAAGTAAATTTTAGTGCATTATCCAGTAGGTTGGACAATAGTGTTTTGAGTTTTGATCCGTCAGTAAGGATAACTGATTCTGTTTGTAATTGCTTTCTGTTTGTATTAATAATTACCTCATTCTTTTCATGCTTAATGCGGGAGCTATCAAGCTGAAGAAATAATTCTGAGAGTAATGTTGATAGATTGCATTCGGATTCCTTATAAACCAACTGGCCATTTTCAATTTGTGCAAGATCAAGAAGGTTTTCAATCATTGAAAGAAGCGAGAAGCTGCTTCTTCTAATCGTTGAGATAAATTCATTTCTCTCCTCATGCGTAAATCCGGGATCGTTTAACAAGCCTGAGAATCCAATAATTGAATTCATAGGTGTTCGAAGCTCGTGGGAGATATTGCGAAGAAAGGCGGACTGATAGCTTTTGTATTGTGTGTTTTCCTGCTCTAAGTCTCTGACTCGCTGCTCAAGTTCTTCATATGTTGGTTTGTTACGTAGGTCTGACATATTAAAAATAGCCTTTATAAGATTGAATCCGCTTGTATATTCCTCAATCTTAAAAAAGGTTACCCTTAATTTCCAAAAAAAAAACAGGAAAATTAATTACCATCCAAAAAGTAGAATCGTGTTAAGATTACTTTTTGTCATTATTCGACCTATATGTTACTGTAGATCAGAATATTCCAGATTTATAATTCATTGTTTCAGGTTTTATATATATTATTTATTTTATTCAAATTATATTAATCATCAGTTCTTTTTACGTCCACTTCTTCTTAACTTTCACTCGTTTCCGAGTAAAAGTATTATTTCACCAGGAACTCACTTTATAAGTCATCAAT
>CAYLZH010000049.1:0-21707 GCA_964388245.1 uncultured Bacteroidales bacterium | reverse complement strand
AATACTACACTTCCAAACCGAAAACGGATGAAGTTCCCGCCAATCAAACTGTCGAGGTTCAGGCTGATTTCCGTCCAGGGAGTAAAAAGATATTCAGATAAATCGATGGGAATCCAGATGGAATCATTATCGATGGCATATTCAAATGAAACGTTAAAAGGCTGGGTAGAAATCCCTTGTCGCGAAAATGCTTTAAAACTACATCGTAGTACCGACTGGTTGCTATAATTGAAAACCGGCGTGTAGGTATAATGAACGTCGGGAAATATGCCTGTTCCACAGTTGAGGGATTTTGTACCTGAAGGATAATAGTCGGGCGATAAACTACCATCCGGTCCTATACTCCAACGACTATCCGGAAAAAGTGTGTCAGGCTGCCCGGTAAAGTACCAACCAAGGGTGTCAATTTCAAAATTTTGATAATAAGGAAGGCTTGAAATTGTATCAGCCTGAGGATAAGCAGTAAAGCTTGATAATGATAAAATAAGCAGGATAATAATCGAATATATATTTTTCATTGTTTAAATATTTATTTAGATGAACATAAAAATATGGTTTTTATAAAGGACTTCTAATTGTTATTAATTATTTGAAAACTCCATAAAAAAATATTTCACAAAATTCAGAAACCCAATTTCAAGAGGCATAAAACAATTTTCTATTTTCGCAGTTTTTTATTTGAGTCCTTGTGCAGGGCTTTCAGAAACTATTACAAAAAGTACAAATTCAATGGGAAAATTAACTTGCAGGAACGATTATAAAGCACTTGGCAGGAAACCACTCTGGGGAATACTAATTTCAGTTTTTGTATTTTGCATCGGTTCGATTTATTTCTTTTCAGGTTTTCAGCCCGATGATGATAATTCCTATAAACATGATTTCAGGAAAAATTATTCGGTTTATGCAGTAGATATACCTAAAAACCTGAGCTTTGCCGGCGAAAGAGTACCCCTCGAAAAATTCTATGTGCATGAAGCCCTCGATCGTGAGTTATTAATAAACACCTATTTCCATTCACAAAGTTTTCTTTTTCTGAAGAAATCGACCCGTTATTTGCCAATTGTCGAGCCCATTTTAAAAGAGGAGGGCATTCCTGCCGATTTCAAATATCTGCCTTTTATCGAAAGTGGATTTTCGAATGCAAAATCGCCGGCCGGAGCCGAAGGATACTGGCAGTTTCTTAAATCTACTGCTCGTGAATATGGACTCGAAGTAAACTCCGAAATCGATGAACGCTATCACATTGAAAAATCGACACGGGCTGCATGTAAATTCCTAAAAGATTCGTACGAGAAATACAATAGCTGGACCCTTGCGGCAGCTTCCTACAATGTTGGGCGACGAAGGTTAAGTAGCGAAATGGACCGTCAGAAAGCAGATGACTACTACAGTTTACTGCTTAATGAAGAAACCGGTCGTTATGTTTACCGGATACTGGCCGTTAAGTTGCTCCTTACAAATCCCGAAGAATATGGATTTAAATTCAGAAAAAAAGACCTGTATGATGAAATACATGTTGTTACGCTAAGAGTAGATACACCGGTTACTCATTTTGCCGATTTCGCCCGTGAATACGATTTGAGCTACAAGGAGTTGAAAGAATTTAATCCCTGGTTACGCAATCATTATCTTTCCAATAAATCGAAAAAAACTTATTATATAAAAATTCCAAAAAACTAAGAATTAATTTTGAAAAATGTTCTCATGTTTATAATTTTACAAATGAATGAAACTGTAAAACCTAAATGAAATGAGAATGTTAAGAAATTTTTTACCGGTCCTTTTATCATTTTTTCTATTAACAATTTCGTGCAATAACGATGATGAGGCTACGCCTGATATCGATAACTGGGCATATACTGCTGTAATGTATGTTGTATCGCCAGCAGTGTATGAGATTGATGCAACAGGTGTCTGTGTCTCCGAACTTGAAGGAGATAACCTGAAGCTGACCATCGATATGACTATTGGCGCAATGACTTTTAAAGATATTGTTATCGAAACCACATATCAGGAAAATGGCCTAACATCAACCGAACAGGTATTCGAGGTAAATTACGGCACTGTGGAAGAACCACTTATTGAAGAGGTAACACTTACAATAAACGGCACGCTTGTCGATGATACTTTTACAGGAAGCGGCCCCATAAAAATTGAGAAGATTACTGCAGGCGGTATCGAAGAGGGTACTTTTGCTGTAACCGCAACACGGCAATAGGATATCAAAATAGAAGATTTCGGAAGACTATTCAGGTAATTATCCTACACGATTTCCTAAGCATCTCAAAGATGCTTAGGAAGTTATCTGGCAATAATACCAGTTATGAGATTCCAATCTAAAACAATTCAATACAACAATCCTCCATCAACCCAATCAAATAACTTACATTTGTGTCCAAAATATAAAAGGGATTAAATGAAAAGATTAGTTCTCACCGTTTTTGTTCTTATATTACTGGTAATTACAGTTTCGGTTTCGGCACAAGAAAAGGGAAAAGTATTTGCCCGGATATATACTGGTTTTTACCATAATTTTGATGAAACCTTAGAACAGCAGAGCGGATTCGATTTTACTACCGGAATTTTAGGATATAGCCGGAAATTAAGTAATGATGTAAAAGCAACTCTTCTGTATGATGTTACCCGGACAACCCACTTTTTAGGTCTCGATACGTTTGGTGGTTCGTTTGAGGGTAGTAAATACACTGCCTTTTTAAAAATGGCACAAATCGATTGGACATTCACACCCGGTTTTACCTTGTCGGTAGGGCAAATGTTAAACCAGCAGTACCTTACACTTCAGGATAAATGGTGGGGATTCAGGTATGTGTCAGTTACATTTCAGGAAAAATACCGGTATGGAATGCCGGCCGATTTCGGAGCCAGGTTTACCTATTCATCAGGATCGGAAAATTTTAAATGGAGCATTTCAGCAGTTAACGGCGAAGGGCCATTCCGTTACCAGGATAAAAACTCAAAGTTTCTTCTTTCAACAAATATTGAATATTATCCGGTTAAAAACCTGTTAGTTAAGGCCTATCTCGATTGGGAAAATCCTTCCGAAGAAACAATGTCGAACCTGGACAAGAGTGTGTTTTCTGGATTTACAGGTTATAAAACCGACAAGCTGATGCTCGGATTTGAGTATAACTACGTAACCAATTACCGCTTTTTGATGGACAATGATTTCAAAGGATTTAGTTTTTATGCTGCCTATGCACTGTGGGAAAAAATTAAAGTGCTTTGCCGAATGGATTATGGAAATCTTAAATCGGAAAAAACAGATTATTATTCCATTATTGGATTTCAGTACCTACCGGTCGAAAATTATTTTATCTCGCTAAACCTGCGATTGTACCGTTATGAGCCCGATGAATTTCATGATCAGCAGATAAATGTGAATTTTGCAGCCAAATTTTAAAAATTATTAATCCGGTGAAACGACGAAATTTTATTAAAACTACAGCAACTGGGGCAGGTGCCGCAAGCCTCTATGGATTAGGGAGTTTTTCTTTTTCTCACGGAAACAAATTTATTAGCAACAGACCAAAGCCTCACGAACGAAACTTTAAAAGCCAGGTTATCGATGATAAAATTGCTGAGTTCCGGGATTTTCTTCCAAATAAAGAACTGGCATGGATGTTTGGCAACTGTTTTCCCAACACACTCGACACAACAGTTCAGTATCAGGAAACAGAAGGAAAACCTGACACCTTTGTAATTACCGGCGATATTGAAGCCATGTGGCTGCGCGATTCCACAGCACAGGTTTGGCCATATCTGCCATTTTGTAATGATGACCAACAATTAAAAAAACTCATCGCGGGGGTTATTAACCGTCAGACAAAGTGCATCCTCATCGATCCTTATGCCAACGCATTTAACAAGGGGGCAACAGGTAGCCACTGGGAGAAGGATATTACCGATATGAAACCTGAACTTCATGAGCGAAAATGGGAGGTCGATTCGCTTTGTTATCCCATAAGGCTTGCCCATGGGTATTATATATCTACTGGTGATACATCAGTTTTTGATGAAAAATGGGAGAGTGCAATGAAATTGATTGTTGCAACCTTTAGGACCGAGCAGCGAAAAGATGGAACTTCGCCGTATAGTTTTATGCGAAAAACCAACAAACAAGAGGACACGGTTCCTATTTGGGGAGCAGGCAATCCGGTGAAACCTGTTGGATTGATCTGCTCTATTTTCAGGCCATCGGATGATGCCACAATTTTTCCTTTCCTGATCCCATCAAATTTATTTGCGGTAAAATCGCTCAGGCAATTAGCTGATCTTTTTACTCAAATATTAGCTGATTCTGTTTTTGCGAAAGAATGCCTGACGCTTGCCGATGAGGTTGAGCAGGCAATTTCCAGGTATGCAATTTTTCATCATCCTGAGTATGGTGAGGTATATGCTTATGAAGTTGATGGCTTTGGAAACCGACTCTTTATCGACGATGCCAATCTGCCAGGAATTCTTTCGTTGCCTTACCTGGGATGTTGCGAGGCAAACGACCAGGTTTACCTGAATAGCCGCAATCTTGTCTTGAGCGAAAGCAATCCATTCTTTTTTAAAGGTTTGGCAGCCGAAGGGATAGGCGGGCCACATGTGGGTATGGATATGATCTGGCCAATGTCCTTAATAACACGCGCCATGACATCGACTGATAATGAGGAAATAAAATCATGCCTTAATATGCTGATGACCACACATGCCGGAACCGGTTTTATGCACGAGAGTTTTCATAAGGATAATCCGGAGAAATTTACACGTAAGTGGTTTGCATGGGCAAACACATTGTTCGGTGAATTAATCCTGAAACTTTACAATGAAAGGCCTGAATTATTAAAAGTTGTGTAACAGGTCAGGTAATTATTCATCTGATATCACTCATAAGTATTATTCTCTTTTTTTTCTTTCTTTGGTAATTCAATTATAAACACTAATATTTTTGATTATGAGCAGCAATAAATACCGTTCGGCATTAATACTGGTAACTACGCTATTTTTTATGTGGGGCTTCATAACATGTATGAATGATATTTTGATTCCCTTTGTTAAAAAGGTTTTTGAGTTAAGCCGGGCTCAATCGATGTTTGTACAGTTTGCCTTTTTCGGTGCGTACTTTATTGGTTCCTTGCTATATTTTTGGGTATCTTCTACAAAGGGCGATCCAATTGTAAAATTAGGGTACAAGAAAGGAATTATTGCTGGTTTGCTGGTTTCGGCAGTAGGATGCATTTTGTTTTATCCCGCTGCTTCGCTCGGTGTTTATGGATTGTTTCTTACGGCCTTGTTTGTTTTAGGCCTGGGTTTTACTCTTTTACAAATTGCAGCTAATCCATATGTAGCAATTCTTGGAAAACCTGAAACAGCAAGTTCTCGCTTAAACCTGTCGCAGGGCTTTAATTCATTTGGAACAACAATAGCCCCAATTATAGGTGGCTATCTTGTATTTCACTATTTCGCCAAAATGGGAACTCCACTACTAAACAGCCTGGGACAACAGGTTACTACTGACGACGGATCCCCGCTTTCAGCTCTTGGTGTTCAATTGCCTTATCTGATATTTGCCGGTATCTTTATTTTGCTTGCTGTAGTTTTCTTTTTTACCAAACTTCCACGCATGGTCGAAAGCGACAATGTTGAATCGGGTGCCGGTGCATTGCGACACAAACAACTTGTTTTTGGGATGCTGGCCATTTTCTTTTATGTTGGTGCCGAAGTAAGTATCGGAAGTGCATTAATCAATTACCTGAACGAATTGATGGGTTTCACCGAAATGCAGGCAAAATCGTACCTGGCATTGTATTGGGGAGGCTTAATGATTGGACGATTCCTGGGGGCAATATCTTTATCCGATAAAGTATCAGGAATAAAAAAGGACCTTGCCATGATACCGGTGGCTATACTTACATTTTTTGTTATATACATCAGTATTTATCTGGAATCTGGGATGGCACTAAAACAGATTGTACCATTTCTGATATTTGTGGTACTAAACCTTGTTGCATTCAGAATAGGCAGTGCCCGCGCATCAAGAACATTGTTTGTTTTTGCACTAGCAATTATTGCACTGTTGATCATTACCATGTTTAGTTGGGGAGAAGTTGCCCTTTGGTGTGTAATTGCAATTGGTTTGTTTAACTCCATTATGTGGTCAAATATTTTCACATTGGCAATCAACGGTCTGGGGAAAGATACCAGTCAGGGTTCATCATTGTTGGTTATGATGGTAGTTGGAGGGGCAGTACTTCCACTGGTGATGGGTATTGTAGGCGATCTTTTCGGAGGTTATCATTATTCGTTTATAGTACCCCTGATTTCATATATTTATCTTGCCTGGTACGGGGCAAAAGGCTATCGGCCCGGATTATTTAACCCGGAAAAGGCATAAAATATCATTATTGAATAAATATATTTCGAATGAGAGAAATTGCAGTTGGAATCGATATAGGAGGAACAAATACGGTTTATGGATTAATCGACAGAAAAGGGTATAGTTTGTTTAAGGATAACCTGGCAACATATATCTCTGATGATGCCAGTGTATTTACATCAGCAATATCAACTAAAATTAAAAATTCCCTGTCGGCTCTTGGTGATGACGTAGTTCTGAAGGGTATCGGTATTGGTGCACCCAATGGAAATTTTTATAACGGAACCATTGAGTTTGCACCAAATCTGGCCTGGAAAGGGATTATTCCAATGGTCGATTATTTTAAAAGCCATTTTGATGTACCGGTTTTTCTTACCAACGATGCCAACGCAGCAGCTATAGGCGAGATGGTGTATGGAGGAGCTCGCGATATCAGCGATTTTATAATGATAACCCTGGGAACCGGGCTGGGTAGTGGAGTTGTTGTTAACGGGCAACTGGTGTACGGGCACGATGGGTTTGCAGGTGAAATAGGGCATGTGATTGTTAAGGAAAATGGCAGGCAATGTGGTTGTGGACGGCGAGGTTGCCTCGAGACCTATTGTTCGGCACCAGGGATTAAACGAACTGCATTTGAATTAATGCTTGATAGTAATGAAAAATCCGCACTTCATGAATTCACGTTTAAGAAATTAAATTCGAAAATTGTAGCCGAAAGTGCTGCTGCCGGCGATGCACTAGCACTTAAGGTATTTGATATTACCGGTGAGATACTTGGAAGAGCCCTTGCCAATTCGGTTGCTTATACAAGTCCACAGGCATTTTTTATTTTTGGCGGGCCAGCACAAGCAGGAGATCTTATTTTTAATCCTACCAGAAAATATCTTGAGAAATATTTATTGCAGATCTATAAAAACAAGGTAAAAGTATTGCCTTCGCAACTACCGGTAGGAAATGCAGCAATAGCCGGGGCGAGTGCACTGGTTTGGAGCGAGATAAAATGAGTAATGGCAATCATGTCTCATTAGAGATTATCATTGAATCAAACCTAAATACATCGATAATTAGATATTTCATTTTTAAGAAACCATTCCTTTTTCTGATAATATTTACAAAAAATGAGAAAATTCATAATCTTATCGTTAATTCCAGTACTGATTTTATCATGTAATGATGGTGCAGAAAAACCGCTCAGATTGCCCATTGATTATGTCGATCCCTTTATCGGCACCGGTGGCCATGGGCATACTTATCCCGGGGCTACAGTACCATTTGGCATGGTACAGTTAAGTCCTGATAACGGTACTTCAGGATGGGATTGGTGCTCGGGATATAACTACTCCGACGACACAATTGCCGGATTTGGACACACACATCTAAGTGGAACAGGTATTGGCGATCTGGCCGATATCATTGTCCTTCCAACGACTGAAAGGCATCTGGCTGCCCCCGGAACAACAAACAGGGAAGCCATAAAAGCTTACTGGTCGTATCTCGATCATTCCAAAGAAAAGGCAAGTCCGGGGTATTACTTTGTTGAACTGGACGATAGCACCCAGGTTCATCTTTCCAGCACCGAAAGAGTTGGATTACACAGATATTACTTTTCAAAAAAGAACAAAACCATAAGGATTTATATCGATTTGGGATATTCACAAAACTGGGATACCACAGTCGAATCGTTTATCGAAGTTATTAATCAGAATACTGTTGTTGGATACCGTTACTCAAAAGGATGGGCACCAGATCAAAAGGTGTTTTTTGCGATTAAATTTTCATATCCCATGAGCACTTTTGGCATTATGGAAAACGGGCGCGAACGTTTCATGCTTGGCAATCATACAGGTAAAGACCTGATTGGTTTTGCAGAATATTACACCCAGAACACCGATAGTCTGATGCTAAAGGTTGGTCTATCATCTGCAAGTATCGATGGTGCCCTGGAAAATATTCGAGTTGAAACAAAAGGGTGGGATTTTTGGAAATTTAAAGGATTGGCCGAACAAAAATGGTCGCAGGAATTAAATAAGATTAAAATCGAAACCAGCAATAATGAGCATGCAGAAGTATTTTACACCGCCTTGTATCATAGTATGTTAGCCCCTACACTTTTCTCCGATAAATTTGATGAGTACCACTACAAAAACAGTACTGTGCAAACTGCCAAGGGATTTAATATGTATACAGTATTTTCGCTTTGGGATACCTTTCGTGCGGCTCACCCATTATTTACGATATTACATCCTGAAAGAGTAAACGATATGATAAAATCGATGTTAGCCCACTACGATCAAAATGGACGACTTCCTGTTTGGGTGCTTCAAGGCAACGAAACCGATTGTATGATTGGTTATCATTCGGTTCCGGTTATTGCTGATGCTATTCATAAATCGATTGGTGATTTTGATACTGACAAGGCCTACAAGGCAATGATCAAAAGTGCAATGGGAAATAATGAGGGGTTGAGTCATTATAGAAAATTTGGTTATATCCCTTTCGAACTGGAAAATCAGGCTGTATCAAAAACTCTCGAATATGCTTATGATGACTGGTGTATTGCCAGTGTCGCCAATAAATTGGGTGAAAAAGATGATGCCAAAATTTTTCAGCAAAGGGCTGGCTATTATAAAAACGTTTTTGATCCGCAAACAAAATTCATGCGCGGAAAAGATAGTTTGGGAAATTGGAGGCAGGATTTTGATCCTTTGTATTCTAATCATTTTAATGCTGATTTTACCGAAGGAAACGCCTGGCAATTTCTGTGGTTTGTCCCTCACGATGTTTATGGACTAATAGATTTAACTGGCGGTGACCAGGTATTTTCTGCCAAGCTTGATTCCTTGTTTTCAATACAGGCAGATGTAAAAGGTGAGCATAAATCGCCCGACATATCCGGATTGATCGGACAATATGCCCATGGTAACGAACCAAGTCATCATGTAGCATATCTGTATAATTATGTTGGACAGCCCTGGAAGACACAGGAAATTACAAACCGTATAATAAATGAGTTATATTCCTCAAAGCCCGATGGTCTGTGTGGTAATGAGGATTGTGGACAGATGTCGGCCTGGTATGTTTTTTCAGCGCTTGGTTTTTATCCGGTAAATCCGGCTAATGGTATATATGTGATCGGAAGCCCGATTTTCAAAAAAGCTGAAATAAAACTCAACGAAACGGTGAGTTTTGTAGTGGAGGCAGTTAATATTAATTCGGATAATATTTATATCCAGTCGGCACAATTAAACGGAGAACCGTTAAACAGATCGTACATAAAACATCAGGAGGTTATCAAGGGAGGAAAGATTGAGTTTATAATGGGGCCAAAGCCAAATAAGCAATTATGGAGTGAAGAGAATGCAAGGCCTCCATCAGGGCTGTAACTTTTTCATGAAAAATCATACCCGATCTGATTCCAGGTAGTTTTCGATCTGAAAAATTCATTACTTTTGCAAAGCATTTGCCCAGGTGGCGGAATTGGTAGACGCGCTGGTTTCAGGGACCAGTGCCAGCAATGGCGTGCAGGTTCGACCCCTGTTCTGGGTACGAGCAAGTTAGCCGACTTTCACGAGTCGGCTTTTATATTTCAGGTACAACATAGGTACAACAAAACACTGGGTTGTTGTACCTATTTTCAAAATCATTCAGGAGCAATCAGAATTCATTATAATTGTTTACTCATTGCACAATATTAAAAGAGAAACGACCATGCGTCTGGCTCTTTCAATCCGTTGCTCCATTTACAATTTCTACTCGGAAATGGCTTTCAGTGCAATTCAAAATGAAATTGGTACTATTTGAATCCTTTAAAAATCTTGTATTTTGGATAAAAGAAATTCACAGGATATTTCAAAAAATTTACAGGATGTATCAAGTCAACCGCTTATCAAGGCTATCTTTCCAGATGATAAACCCTTTGCGCTCATCAGAATAGTCGTGCATTATCTTGCTAAAATTTTCAGGTAGGTTTTCGAGAAAGAATTGTCGGCCATTGGTGCGGATTAGGTTCAGGTCCAGGTCAATTTTCGACAACGAAGACTGCAACTCCTGTTTGTCGATATGCCAGATATAGGTGGCCTCTTCGGTGTCGAGGGTTTCCATTACTAGGTGAAACTGGTTTTGACCTTCCAAAAGAAAGATAAATGAAAAGGGGTGTAAGACGAAACGAATTTTCAGTATAGATGATTTGTGATTTTTGACCAGGTAAATGAGTTGCTTGTAATGCTTTACGTTTTTGTTTTTCAGCGTATACTCAACCAGCTCTTCTTCCGAGTTAAATAGAGCACTACCAGACTGAAGTTTATCCAGATTAAGAATGTTTTCGGTTTGAGGGATAGCTTTTATTTTCCCTTTAAACCTTTTTGATACAAACTTGAATTTTACCGATTCAATTATTTCGGAATCGATCCTATCCAAATCTTCCGATGAAGCCAACTGTGAGACTATTCGGTGATTTTCAAATTCAGCATAGATATCAACTGCTATCTTCTTTATTCCAAGCTGTTTTGCGAAGTAGGGTTTCAAAACCTCAAACTCTGGTCTGATGTGGTCATTTTCGATTTCGAATTCAAGTTGTTCGCCAGTTTCTTCGATTACGTAAAACATGGTGATTGATCCATATTTGAATTCCAACTTGCCAAAATCCACTTTGATACGTTCTTTTATCTCGGATATTTCTGGTTTGGTGTCAGTATGATTTTCTGGTTCATCAAATAGTGTTTTTTGTTTCTCGAATTGCCTGTAATAGGTGTTTCGTTTCAAAAAGAGCTTGTTCAGGTATTCTATTTTAAAGTCGCGATAATCATAGATGGTTGGTGTGATTTCGGAGCGTTGTACCCTACCGATGTATTGCATCAGCTTGCCTTTAAACGAAAAAGGATACACAAGGAACAAGCACTCCGCATTTTGCAAATCCGAACCCTCCCCGAAAAACTGGCCAGTGGTAATAAGGGCTTGATAATTCCTACTTTTCAGAGTTTTCCACTTTTGGTTTCTGCTTGTTTCATTGTCGTTGCCACTCAGTGTAAGGGTTTCGTATTGTTGTTTTAAGTATTGATTCATACTGTCGATATGATCTTTCCGTTCGGTGATAATCACTACCTTTTTTCCTGTGTTTAGCTCTCCCACAACATCTTTGAGGATAAGCCTACTGCGATTTGAATCATGTACAAGGATCTTCGATAAAACCTCGAATTGATCTGTTTTTGAGTTGAAGGGGACATCCAATTCCGTATTCCTGATTACAATTCTTGGGGCTTTGTAGTTTTTAATCTCCTGTGGTTTTACTTCTGAAATAATCTTTCCTATGTTTATGAATATCAGTCTCCCGTCGTTGTATTTCCGAAACGGTGTAGCTGTTAGACCGTATAGATAATAAGTGTTAAGCTTTGCAATAGTATCTCGATAAGTTTTAGCTGGGACATGGTGGCATTCATCAATAATGATCGTCCCAAAGGATTTTTTTAAACCCTCTATATCTGGTTGATCAAGCTTTTTGGCTAGAGTTTGGATCATGGCAATGGTAATGTGCTTCCCTATTTTGGTCTTGCCCTGGCCAATTTTTCCTATTTCCTTTTTGGGGATGCCGAGAAAAGCCTCAATCCGTTCTATCCATTGCTGTGCAATTTGTTTTCGATGCACAACGATTAACGCTGGTTGTTGCTTTTCGGCAATAATCTTTAAGCCAATAATCGTCTTTCCAGAACCTGGTGGTGCTACGATCACACCAAAGTCTTTTCGAAGTGCTTTATTCACTACTGACTTTTGATGGTCTCTAAGCGTAAGGCTACAATTATATTTTACCGAGTTTAGCTTTTTCCGATTATCAACAAACTCATATTTAATGGAACGCTCGGCACAAAATGCAAACAGGGTCCCTGACATTCCTCTGGGGATTATTACCTCCTCTTCTGTATCCTCGATAAATTTGAAATACCGTTCTGTGTCTTTTACATTCCTGCCAATTTGCTTCTTTACAAAATAGGCAGAGTTGAAAAAGTTAAGTTCATCCCGTAAGAAGTTTATCAGCTCATTTGGCAAACCTGGTCTGTTGATGCTTATCTTATTAGATAGGGTGATAGTTAACTTCCCTGAATCATTACTGGATTTCCGGTTGCTCGCTTGCAAATTATTTCGTGTCAGTTTTTCGTAGAGTGAATCCAGTTTTTGAGTTGTGACTTTTTTGATGTTTTCTAGAAATGTCCAGTGATCCTTTATTGGTTCTTCGGTTTCAGTGTTAATGAAGCATGAGTTTCCTTTTTCCCAGGTATGTTTGTGCAACGGGAGTGCGATCAGGTTACCAAACCCTTTTCCCGATAGATAATCCTGATTAGGAAACAACCTGTCGAAACTTGAGCCTTTATCAAAAATTGAGAATATGCCTGATTCTTGCAATATTGAGATGAATATTTTCCTGCTTCGGAAGGCTGGGTAAGGATGATCGAAAAAGACCCATACATGTCCTCCTTTGCCAGATCGGGACCGTTCCAAGCAAGCAGGGAGGTCATATTTCTTACAGAACGAAATAAAAATCCTGCATTCTTCAAGCCAGTTCTCCTTGTCGAAATCGGCAGCAATAAACCAAGATGTGTTATCTTTTAGCAAAGGATAGATTCCAATGAACTGTTGCCCACTGAGGTGTTTAATAATTTGGTCATCGGTAAGGGGTAAAAGGGTTTTGTCTGCAAAATTGTTAAAAGCACCACCCTTGTTCTTGTGTAAACGAAACACATAAGGATCAAAATGATAGGCAGGCATGTACCAGCTCTTATTTTCCTTTTCCCAACGGATAGCAAATACATCTTCTCGTCCTTTAAAGATAGATTTAAAGAGCCTTACCTGATTCGAAATGTTTGGGTTTTGATCCATAATATTATGCAAGGTTATTCATCATTTCTATCCAAAAATAGAAAAACAATGCTTTCTGGACATAATTATTACTTCTACAGTTTTCGCTTTGAAGTTTTTTAAGGCCACATAAATAACAGGGATAGGATATATAATGAAATGCAGTAACAGGATATTTCAAGAAACCTACAGGATTTTTGCATAAAAAACACAGGATTTTTCAAGAATACAAGATTTTGCGAAGATTTTTCAAACCTGTAATAGTCGATGATAGCGATCACAACCTACCTTAAAAGCTATAACGAAAATGAGCAAGTGAGCATTTGAGCAAATGAGCACTTAGGATTGATCAATTTATAAGTAAAACCTTAACTCTCATGTATTCTGTCTGTTAGTTGTTGATTTGTTTGGACTGATATGCTCAAATGCTCACTTGCTCACAAATTGTTCTTTTTTTTTGGTCGAAAACCTGTAAAATCCTGTATTTGGGTTTGCAGAAAATCAAAGAAAACTTCAAGAGAAATACAGGATTTTTCAAGAAACCTTCAATTTCCGATACCTTCCGTAACCAGTTGATTCGAATGGGCCTGTAGTAAGATATCTTGTTAGTGTTGAAGGTGGTATGTTGAGTTCTTTCGAAATAGTATTGGCCTCTTTTCTTTTAAATTCTGTTGGTAGCTTTTCGAGTAATTGATTAATTCGACGGCTTTTTATCGATTTCGATTTATTCTCCGGCATGTCGGCCATGTGCAATAAGCTCATTTGAATAAGCCTTTCTGATAACCATACTGCATTTCTGAAATCAATATATTCAATAGTGTTAATCGGTAGCAGTTCCTGTTGCTCATCAATCATATTTTTCAGTATGGTAAATATGATTGATATCCGAAATGTAATCAAGCCAATTCTGTGAATAGTTGCTAAAATCCTGTCGCCGGTTTCAAAATGATATTGCTTTATCAGGTTGTTGAAGTGCAACACAAACTTCTCCTGATATTGTGTGTCAACAACAAATTCTACAGGATTCTTTAAAACTATTAATTTCTTGTAAGTTTCATGCAATTTCATTCCCAAGTCTTTGAATTCCTGTCCTGGTCTGTCCGTTCTTTTTTGAAATACGTTGCGAAATTCCGGTATCGATTTCATTGAGTAGTACATAAAACGACTGAACAGACCATTTTCTGTATCGGGGATCAAGCGCTGTAATTGTCCAAGTGTTCCTGTTAAGAAAATCGAAAGCCTCGGACAGGAAATTGAAATATATTCTTTATTGGTCTTTCTCTGTACCTCTACTGTTTCGTGATGAAAAGCACACCGCATTACATCGCTAAAGTTGCCCCAATCCTGTGCAAGTGAATTTGTGAGTGTATCTGCCTCTGTTGCGAATAAAATTCCCGATCCATCATTGTCATTTAATGTTTGGATGAATGAGCTGGCACTGTTGTTTGCCGGAATCAGCAACATTTTTGAAGGAGGTTCCTTTATTTCTGTAACCGACTTTCCTTTTTCCTTCTTAATTTCTGCTTTCTGTTGCTCATATTCTTGCCATAACTTTCTGGATTCTTGTCTTTTTTCGTGATGTATCGGCTCCGCTAAATATCGCAAAAAGTTTAGCACTCCTTTGCCTGAGCCAGCTGGAGCATCGATAAATGTATATAAGTTCGGATAAACGTAGCGGTTGTCATAAATTCCACGGGTATTTGGCAAACACCCCGAAATTATCGTCAGAGCTCCCAGCAGAATTACATCCTTCTCCTGTTTGTGGGTAGTCGATTGAAAAATAGTTCTCAAGCATTCAGGGAGCGTCTCAAAGACAGTTTGAGGAAAGTATGGACTCCCTTCTGTGACAATCTTAGGGACGAAATAGTCATCATCAGGATTTGGCTGATTTTGTGAATAGGAGAATATCATTGATGTTGTCTTCTCTATAGCATGAAAATTAGTATGATGCGCTACCGTTGTTAATAAATTCCTTAATATCATCCTTTTTATACCACCACTGATTTGCTGCTTTCATGGCCCTAAGTTTTCCATTCGTCCGCATGTTGTAGAACCAGGTCGTTTTTCTGCCCAGTGTTTTCATTGCATCCTTTTGAGAGATAAAATCACCAAGAATGTCGTTTGTTTCTGGTTCTTGATTGGTTACCTGTTGCTTTGGAAGGACTTTAGAAATTGCCTCAGCAATTATTGGTACTAGTTCATCCCTGTTGATTATTATCAGTGTACTAGCAGGTGTGTTTTGACTTTTAGTACTTTGCTCTTTATTCATCATCATTGTCTCCATGTTTATTATTTTTAATTCAATCATAATCACATTCATTTATCAGCAATTGAACATTGCCTTTTCAAATCAATATTTGAAACCATCATTTGAATTGATTTGATGGCTCAAATGTAAAACACGGAATTTTACTGGTTATCTAAATAAGTCTCAATAATCACTAATATAGACGAATAAGTACGAATATGCCTAAATAGGACGCTTTTTCGATTTTTGTGGATTAAATTGGATGAATGTAGATTTTTTGTTTTCATACATTCCAGCTTCTAAAAATTTCCAAATTAATCGTAGGAGTGTTTCAGATACTTGCAATTTGTTAAAAATTTTATATCTGGAATGTCAACAGTAACTCTACTCCAAGTTTGTATTTCGTAACTAAGTAGTACATAATATGCTTCAATTCTTACATGAATCATCTGTAACATCGTGTAACTACATCATAAATATCTAAAACATATTATAAAACATATCCCTCCCCTGTCACACTTTCAATTCTCATGGTATTAATCCTATTAGAAATACTATTGATGCAAGTTTTATATGCAAATACATGAATGGCAAATAGGAAACAGGTTGTTAATATCACAAAATGAACGAATATGGGAACAGTAAAATCTTTAATGGGCATTTCATTAGTAATTTCACTACTACTATGTACGTCATCTTGCTTTGATGATACAAACTATGCTAAGGATGCTAATGAATTGATAACTGCCGCCGGACATTTTGATGAACCGAAAGAATATGAACCAACTCAACAAGGAAATCCAATTGTTACTACTGAAACAGATAACCAGGGCATAACCTATAGCGTAACTACGACAAGTTATAAGCGAGCGAAAAGGATCGAAAATTATAAATCGCTTTCCTCCTTTAAGATAGGGGAGCATAATGTAAAATCAACAAACGATATATACCTGGGTTCTATTATTCAAGGAAAATATTGGTTTAATGATGGAGACTTGATTTCAATTGGAGATTATAGCCGGAAACCTATCACAATAACTTTTAAAGATATTATACTTTCGAATGGCAATAGCGCAATCATCGAAAATCCATCTAATGCAAATGTCACTTCAGCCATAAACACCTTACTCTCATCTGGTAATTCCGCAGTTAGTACTGATTATTCCTTTATAAAATCAGAAGCATATAGCAAAGATCAGGTTGGTTTGGAGCTGGGATTTAAACCCAAATGGCTTGGCGACCTTTTCAGTTTAAATTTAAGCTTTGAAAACAGCTATGAAACCAACACTGTAATAATCTATTTCAAACAAAGATATTACTCAATTGAGGTAGATTTGCCGGCCAGCCCAGGCGATTTCTTTGGAGATAATATTAATTTGGAAAGTCTAAGAAATAAGATTAACCCGACAAACCCACCTGGGTACATCTCATCCATTGACTATGGCAGAACAATAATAGCTAAGGTAACTTCATCCTACTCTGCCTCACAAATGGCTGCATCAGTTGACGCAGCGTTTCAAGCCCTGTCCGTTAATATTGGTGGCCAATACCAGGAAATATTAGAGAATAGCTATTTTGAATGTAAGGTGTATGGAGGTATAGCTGGTAGTGTAACAAATGATGCTCAATCTGTAATTGATTTAATCAATTCCGGGATGACACCCACATCTATAGCCGATGCACTTCCAATAGCTTATCATGTTAATTATTTGGATGGAAGTGTGTTCAGAATAGGTCATGAAGTAGAATACACTACAAAGGAATATGAGCAAATAACCGAATCGGTTGATTTTGACGTACAGATATACGGATTCTATGTTTACAACGACTGCGACTGGATAAGTGATGGAGACTTTTCGTACACTATTGATGTCAATGGATTTGAATATTCGCAAGATAACATCACCTGTGGAGATGATGATTTCATTTGGATTGGGGCAACTAAATCATTAAGCCTCCCGAATATCGCTGGACAGAAAATTATAATCTCAGGCACCCTCTACGAAGACGAAGACCTGGTTAAATCCTTTTCAAAAGACTTTTATCATCCCTGGAATGAATCAGATTTAACAAATGCAATTTGGTATATAAACGGAAGCAATACAGATGTTTGGGAGGAATATTTAAAGAGATCAGATAATTGTGATGCTATGTTTTTGTGTAGGGTGGAGGAGAAATAAAGAAAAATAAACAGAGAGTAATTACATCAGATGAATATGTTAATTAAAAGTTGGTTTATATTGAATGAAAGTTAAAAGAAATAGAAAATGGCTCATTGGAATTTTAGTCACGATTGGAATTGCCATTGTTGGGTGGATTATTCAAATAATTTCTGTTGATAGTGATATCACTACAAATTCTGAAAGGATTTATGATTCATCAAAAATATATAATGTCGCAAGAGATATAAATATATCTAATTCATACAACAATACTCAAGGAATTAATTCAATTGTATCAAACAAAACTCAACAAGCCGCAATTTCGGATGAAATCTTAATAAGAGGTGTTGTTTATGATAAGCAAGAAAGGATTCCATTAGATAGCGTTTCAATACAAATAGAAACAACTGATACCCTTACCAATGAAAATGGGGAGTTTACAATTAGGTTAAAGAACTTTAAACCAACTGATCGTGGCTTTATTACAGCGTGTAAAAGAAATTATATAAAACAATCTAAATTGATTATGTACAATTCAAATGAAAGAATATCATTTGAGTTAAATCCTGAACAATAATGAAATGAAGAATATATTGCTATTAATATTTCTTTTTCCAAACCTTGTATACTCACAAAGAGATCATTTTGAATTTATCTCTGGTACCGTTACTGATGTCAATGGAAAACCTATTCAAGGTGTAAACGCAAGACTTATTGAATCTACTGGGAAATATAATTTAACAGATGAAGAGGGAAATTTTAGTATTGATGTTAGAGGTTTGCGTTATTCAAAAACTCAAGACATTAGGATTGCTTTCTATAAAAATGGTTTTGTTAGTATTGCAGGTGGTTTTAGACCTAATGGAATTGGTGTAATAAATGATATTCAACTAGAAAAGGGCAATATAATCTATTTTAAAATTTTGGATTTAATTTCACATGAAGAAATACCGGATTCATTGATTATATTTTGCCCTCTAGGAAGTCCTAAGAAAGTAATTGGAAGTCTTTATCAGATTTTAATTGGGAATGAATCGTCAGACTCCACTTTTCTCCAAATCAAAAGTCAGGATAAATTCTATGAATCTAATAGCTATATGATATCATGTAACGCGATGTCCAATAAATATCCTATTGAAATCTATATAAAACCGATTAATGGTGATAATATTTTTTACAGCAGAATTCAACAATTTTATAATGAGGCTTTTAAATACAAATTGTTAGTTGTGCAAAAGGCAAACGAAAAGAAAATTTTAGAACAAAGTAGAGTCCTATTTCAAGTACACAATCAAATATCCGAAATTACTGGTTTATCGAATTCTTGTGAAAAACAAAGAAAAGACTTTGTTAATTCAACTATGGATGAGATGTCAAATCTTCTGAAAGATAGAATTAAATTAATAATGCAAGCGGAAGATGTTAAAACTCTAATCTCCAATAGAGAGTTAATTATAAAAAAAATTAATTTTAATGATACATTAATTGACCAATATAGTAATGTCGGAAACCTACTAAAGGTTATTGAATGTTATGATAATTCCATTCAACTCTTCACGGAATTATTTCTCATAGATATGTCTTTAATCGATTACCAAATAAAAGATAAACAAAGTCTATATATAATAACTAATGATATATCAAATATTATTAATGAGGAAGAAGAGCTTAGAAAAATACTTGAATCTTCAGACAAATTTACAACATATCAGATAGAAATGCTAGAAAGTTCGATTAAAATCAATTATGCTAAATATAAGAGTATAACTAATTACTTTATGAAATGAAAAAAGATTATTTCATCACTTTGGTCATCCTAATTTCCTTATTGGTTTCATGCAGTCCGAGAGTAGTCGATAAGATTAATATTTCCGATTTAATTATTGATGAGCTTGAGGTAAATTCTGACTCAGTACCAGACTCACTGTTTGTAAATTCTATTATTCTAAGCTTAGATGATATGTTGTATGATAAACATCATGATTGCCTGACAAAAAAAGAAGTCTATGTTGATAGTATAACTCTTAGTAATGCGAATGGTGATTCAGCAATATTTAATCCTAATATTAAACATATTCAAGTCGATAAATTTATAATTGAAAAAGGGAAAAAATACAAATACAATACTGATAATGCTGCATTTGAAATCGATAGATATCTAATTAAAAAGATGCTCATTAATTCAACAATTTCTCATTTTAATCCCAATGTACTGCTTGATAGTGTTCTCAATAGTAATATTGATCTACTTAAAATAAAAATTGACTCACTGAAAGACATAATCCTAAACTTAATAGAAAATATTCCTACGCATGCAGGAGCAACTCTACTTCAAAGTTCTGAATTCCGCGCTATCGAGAAAGTTTTATCTCAAGCTATTATTTATCAAAGAAGTTCACATCATTCTATTGAAATGAGTGAATATCATATTGAAAGATTGCTAGATGCATCCAGAATCGCACAAAATTTGATTGCAGCAATCACCAGCCCCTTAGCCGAACCTATGAATTTCTCAACAAATGTATTTTTTGAATTAGGTTCTTATAAATTGAAAGATAGAATATCGGGTGAATTTGATGAGTACATAGAAAAAATAATCAATTATAAACCTGATAATGAATTTAAAATGAAAGTTTTATTAACAGGTTATTCAGATGATATTGGGTTCTCATCTTTATTAAGAAAGGACTTAAAATCACT
Organism: uncultured Bacteroidales bacterium; assembly: GCA_964388245.1. GTDB lineage: Bacteria > Bacteroidota > Bacteroidia > Bacteroidales > M50B96 > JAIOYV01. Next base: position 1,369 of record CAYLZH010000049.1, on the reverse strand, counting down.
GTTTCCTGATAGTACATGTGAAAGATTTGAGCGGGAGAATCAATGTCTAAACTTTTTATTATCATGCCAAAGAGCAAAAAATATCAAAAAATACATAGAATCAAAAATTGGATCAATCAATGATAAAATAGAATTATCTGTTGAATATATTGGGAAGGGTGAAGAATATCCACATGATATTGATCCAAATTCATGTTCGGGTAATTGTCCACAAAGAAGGAGAGTCTCTATTTCAACGATATGTACAGTAGAATAACCTAATACTTATACTATGAGGAATCTTACATTTATACTTTGGTTTGTTTGCTTCAGTACTATATCTTTAACTGGATTTAGTCAGAGTCTTAAAGATAAAGAAAAAGCACAGTTACTGTATTATCAGGCAAAAACTGAATATACCGATTTGAAACTCGACAAAGCACTAAGAAAAATTGACCGTGCAATAAATTTAAATAATTGTGCCGAATATCGAGATTTTAGAAGAAAAATCACAAACTCTAATGCCGGGTTTGCATCTGAATTAAACAAGACCATTCATGAAGCAAATAAACACTTTAAAAAGCATGAATTTCTAAAAGCACAATTACTTAACGAGAAAGCACTGGATATTGGAAAAGCTTCTTTCCTTTCAGAGTCATATCTAATGAGTTGCTTGTATACAAATTATGGAGTGAGTCGAATCTTTAACCAATCGGTTACAGAACCCGCAGTCGGTACACCTTATCTTAGAATAAGCAGAAAGGATATGACTATTGCTAAAGAGCAATTTGATTCAGCACTTGCAAATAATCCGGATAATTATATTGCGAAGATAAATTCAGCATATATTAATTACATATTAAAAGACACAAAAAACCATAAAACCGGAAAAATATTTAAACATCCAAGGTTTTTAAAGGATGTAGAATTAAATAACCAGAGTTCATCTCCAAAATTCAAAAACATTCCTAATAGAATTAATTTGATAATAAAGTCATTAGATGATTATGATGAAATCTTACTAATTGCCGATATTTCTGGTTCTATGACAGCAGCACTTCCAAATTTTGGGGCTTCTCGAATTGAAGTCATGAAAGATGCACTATTATATTTGCTTGGAGACAATGGTTTACCTAAAAAAATCAAAATTGGGTTTCTTACTATTGAGGACTGTATTCCTGCTCCGATGTATTCATATTCTACATTAAAAAATAATAGACATGAAATAAGCAGGATAACTAGCACTTTACAACCTGTTGCCAATACACCATTAAATGACCGATTAAATTCTTCTCCTTCATTGTTCTCACAAGACCAAACAAAGTCAAAAGCTATTTTATTACTATCTGATGGTGTAAACACATGTGGAGGTCAATATACTTGTGCCATT
>CAYLZH010000048.1:16468-22175 GCA_964388245.1 uncultured Bacteroidales bacterium | reverse complement strand
AACCTATTGTAGCTTATCGCAATTTCAATGGCATCAAGGTCTTCGCGCTGGATATTCTCTACGAGGGCCATTTCCAGCATTCCCTGATCATTTGCTTTTCGAATGTAGGCAGGAATTGTTGACAGGCCGGCATTCCTCGAAGCCCTCATTCGTCGTTCGCCCGATATGATCTGATACCTTCCACTATTTAATTCACGAACTGTAATTGGCTGGATCAATCCCAGTTCGAGGATCGATGAGGTTAAATCTTCGAGCGCTTCTTCGTCGAAGTTTGTACGTGGCTGAAAAGGATTAACATCAATCAGGTCAATTCTAACTTCCTTGATGGCATCATTTACTTTAACATCCTGTCCTTCAGAATCACTTATTAGTGCTCCAAGCCCTCTGCCTAATGCGCTTTTTCTTGCTGCTGACATATATTAATTAATCAATAAGCTTTTGATTCAATTCTAACCTTGTCAAATTATTCTTCTGAAGCAATTCTTTAGCAAGGTTTAGGTAATTCTTTGCACCTGCCGATGCGGCATCGTACATTACTACAGGTTTTCCATAACTTGGTGCCTCGCCTAGTGTCACATTTCTCCTGATGAGTGTTTTAAACACCATCTGCTGAAAGTGTTTGTTCACCTCTTCAACCACCTGATTCGATAACCGTAGCCGTGAATCGTACATGGTTAGAAGAAATCCCTCAATCTCAAGGTCCTGGTTCAAACGCCCCTGTATGATTTTTATTGTATTTAATAGCTTGCCTAATCCTTCTAAAGCAAAATACTCACACTGAACAGGGATAATCAACGAATCGGCTGCTGTTAGTGAATTTACCGTAATCAATCCTAACGAGGGGCTGCAATCGATCAATACAAAATCGTAATTATCCCGAACCTTATCAATCAGGTTTTTCAATACCTTTTCCCTGTTTGGCATATTTAACATCTCAATTTCAGCACCAACCAGGTCAATGTTAGAAGGAATAAGATCCATGCCTTCGGTTTCGCTTTTTAAGATGACATCCGCCGGGTTTATTCCGTCAATAAGACACTCATAGATGCTCGCTTTTACATGCCTTACATCAAATCCAATTCCTGATGTTGCATTTCCCTGTGGATCGGCATCGACTATCAAAACTTTTTTCTCGAGCACAGCAAGACTGGCTGCAAGATTTATAGCCGTAGTGGTTTTACCCACACCACCTTTTTGGTTTGCTAATGCTATAACTTTGGACATAATCTACGCTGATTTGATTTAGCGCAAAATTCACTTAATTTCCTGAATTATCCAAGTCAACCCTAACTGAATTTCTACCTGTTTCATTATCAGCATGAATGAACCATGCCGTTTTAAATGAGATTCCCTGATCAGCAATTGTGGCATTAGAACACAAACCACGACATTTGCCTAATGATACCATTAACAGAGAAATATCCTGAACAAAATAGAATCTATCGATCCTAATTTGCATAAAGGAGAAAAGCTTACAATTTTATTATCTTAAAAGATTTGCTGGAAATTGTATCAAAAATCCTGATAAAGTATATACCACCAGTTAAACCTGATACGGAAATCTGATTTGTAATTCCTCCTGACAGATTACCTTTTAATACAATTTTGCCAGTAATATCCATAAGATGGTAACCCTGATCCTTTGTTGTTGTATTTAAGGTAATGTTTACTTTATCACTGGTTGGATTCGGATAAACTTTAATGGTGTTAAAAGTAGACTGAGATTCCATTCCAATAAAAATAGGGTCGTTGTTTTCGAACAGTTGCGTTATATAATTGCAATAAGAGTCGATCGTATCAATTGCTGAATTTGGATCCTGGCCATTTCCAAACGCATTTATATATGCATAATCAATGGACTCGGTTTCACCTGCCTCCAGAATAAAAGGCCCGCTTATACCAACGCCCCGTCGATCACCCGTAGGATTCTCCTCAGTTTCTTCACTCCATTCCGGCAATATAACACCACCCTGGCCCCACCCACATGGATCGCTTGTGCCGGGAAACATAAATTGTGTTGGATAGTTAGTAGCATTTGGGTCGCTTTGATGACCTATACCACCATAAACGCAAGTAGTTCCATCGAGCCATTTTCCTGCCATGTAATTGTAATAATCGATACCGATATTTGGATCGCCCCACGGTGTATTAGATGAGGAAAAATACCTGAAAGATGTCATCCCCAATCGTTCGTTATCAATTATACTGTCGCCAAAATTAATCCCGTTAATGCTCTCATCACATCCACCTGAGGGATTATCTATATTATCAGCTTCCATTCGCGGGCCCGCTAATATTTTTGTGGCCGAAACAGGAGGATTTGTACCATATGCATTGATTTGTCCGGAACCATCAACTGCCTCTCCATTGTAGAAATAAAAATAACCACCTTCAACATTACAGCCGACATAATCATCCCAGGCATATCCCACATCAGCATCAGTCCAGTTGCCAATATAAGTTTCGTAATAAGTTGTATCCGATTTATTCAAAATATCATAATGAACAAAGATTGTGTTCCATAGGGCTGAATCCTGTGGTGTATCAAATGCATAGACCATTGCATGAATTTCAATTCCCAGTTTCGGAGATTGGGATTCAAAATGGTCATGTCTCATATCATTGAAAACAAAAAACAAAGCCTGGTCACCCCTGATATATGGATATTCACCATCTGATGGCTCGTAAATACCATCATTGTCGAGATCTGAAAAAGGAGCAATCTGTTCCGTTTGCCCAAGAGTTGTATTTCCATTACCCGGCCAGGTAAGAATTTCCTCATTTGCCTGGTATCCGGTCTGCCACCAATTCTGCTTATGATATTCAATACCATCCCGGTTGAGTTTCCAAACATGAAACCATCTTTTGTCATAATCTGAATCGTAGATATCTGATATAGGGCCTGCCCAATAATCGGCTCCATTTTGCCTGAACCTTTCTGCGGCTAAGTGTAAAATTGTATCGGTACCATGTGATTTTCCACCAATCCACAGACCATTCCCGAACGATGCAGTTGTTTGTGCTCCATTCGGATAGAAATATTGAGGACTACCTCTTAAATCCCAAAAATTATTACCAAAGCAAGAGAAACGGGCTTTAATATTGTTTATATCAATAAAATCGAAATACTTACCATTATTGATTTTTACATGTATTAATCCCTGATCGGAATTATTCGAACCAATCGCAGAAGTATCTGATATCCTATACCGTAACGAGAAGTTTCCATTATTCAATACTGCATAATCATTGAATGCCAGCTTGATTTTAATACTATCTCCAATCAGTTCAGAAGTGCCAAAAAGTGGAGCATTACTAAAAGGGTATATAGTTGAATCAATAAAGATACTGTCGCCATTCGGATCATAATCATTTGCCAGTATATTTACATATATCGAATCGCCCGGAGACATTGATACCGTATCGTTATGTGCCACAGGAAGATCAGGGTCCCTTGCAACATTTACTGTAACATAAGCCCAGTTCGAAATCATTGTTGTATCGGAAACATAGCAAAGCCTGTATTTAAATACCCGCTCATAATTAATGTACCCTAATATTACGATACTTGTATCGTTGTAATCATGAAAGGGAATTAACTCATCAACACTACCATTCTTTTGGTATATTTCATAGATCCTAAACAGGTTTCCATTTGTATCGTAGTCGTTTTGAATTATATTAAATGTATCTATTTCAAAAGATTGAATAATAGGCGAAATATAATCGTCCACTGCCACTGGCTGGCTATTGCAATTGATTGAAATTACGAGAAAAATTAAAGTGGTAAATAAGTAATATGTCTTCATGGTAATAATTAATTAAGCTTTGTAGCGATTTTTATAACAATATATCCTCATCAAAAAGTGATGTAAATATAACACATATTTTATATTTCTCGATTTTATTGACATTATTTATTTACAGTAGTGTAAAAGAAAAATACACGCAGTCACAAAACTAATCGTTGCTCTGTTTAAAGCTAGAATTCTATATTCATGAAGTATATCTTCGTAAATATGCTACTTAGTGCTTTTAAGAAAAGTTCAGGTTAGCCGGTAAAAATCTTTCAATCTCTTTCTCAGAACTATATCTACGTTTTGTGTATTCTCTAACCTGATCTTTCGAAATCTTGCCAACATTGAAATATTTTGACTGTGGATGTGCAAAATACAATCCGCTTACAGAAGCCCCGGGATACATGGCAAGATTTTCAGTAAGAGAAATTCCTGCATGTTTAGTTGCTGAAAGCAATTCGAATATTGTAATCTTTTCCTGGTGGTCAGGGCATGCCGGGTAACCAATAGCGGGTCTGATACCCTGGTATCTGGAAAGGAGAATATCTTTCCATTCCATTTGTTCGTCGGGTGCATAGCCCCAGATTTCTTTGCGGACTTTTTCGTGGAGGTATTCAGCAAATGCTTCGGCCAGGCGATCGGCAAGGATTTTCAGCATGATTGCCGAATATTGGTCGTTCTGCTTTTCGAAGCGGGCCACATGGTTCTCAATACCGATGCCGGCAGTTACAGCGAATGCACCGACGTAATCAGTAATACGAGAATCTTTTGGTGCAACAAAATCGGCAAGGCAAAGGTTAGGGCTGTCAGACTTACATTCCTGGTTACGGAGATGAATAAATCGTTTGATTTCTTTTCCATCTTCATCATATATAATGATATCATCCCCATCAGAATTAGCCGGAAAGATTTGACAGACACCCTTTGCTTTTAGCCATCCACCTGATACTATCTTCTCAAGCATCATTTGGGCATCATTGTATAGTTTTTTTGCTTCTTCACCTTTAACAGGATCATTAAAAATAGCCGGGAATTTTCCATTTATATCCCAGGAAAAGAAGAAGAATGTCCAATCAATATATGGAATTAGCTCCTCGATGGATTGGGTGTCGAAAATCTGTAATCCTTTCTCTTTGGGTTCATATACTTCATTTTCAAGCCAGTTTATCTTCAGGCTGTTCTTTCTTGCCTCATCAATAGAAATATAGGCTTGCTTTCTGCTATTCTTTTCATGAATTTCGCGTAACTGCTTATATTCCTGGCTTACGGATTTAATATACTCATTGTTTGTTTTTTCTGAAAGTAGCGATGCCACTACCTGAACAGCCTTCGATGCATCTTTTACATGAACAACCGGTGCGCTGTAATTTGGGGTTATTTTAACTGCAGTATGGATCTTCGAGGTAGTAGCTCCTCCTATCAGAACCGGAATTTGAAGGCCTCTCCGGCCTGCTTCTTTAGCTACATGAACCATTTCTTCTAGCGAAGGAGTAATTAGTCCGCTTAGGCCGATAATGTTAACCTTTTCATTAATGGCTGTTTGGATGATTTTTTCAGTCGGAACCATTACTCCCAGGTCGAGTACTTCATAATTATTGCACGAAAGGATCACTCCCACAATGTTTTTCCCAATGTCATGAACATCACCTTTTACAGTTGCTAAAAGAATTTTCCCGGCCGATTGTCCTTTCTTTCCTTCGGCCTTTTCGGCTTCGATAAATGGAATAAGATGAGCGACTGCCTTCTTCATGACACGTGCACTTTTTACTACCTGTGGCAAGAACATTTTCCCCGATCCAAATAAATCTCCCACTACATTCATCCCGTCCATTAGCGGGCCTTCAATTACATCAAGGGCAAATTCCGATTTACGTCGGGCTTCCTCTGTATCCTCTTCAATGTAAGGAGTA
>CAYLZH010000048.1:0-16458 GCA_964388245.1 uncultured Bacteroidales bacterium | reverse complement strand
GAGAGCATGAACAAGTCTTTCCTTTACGGGCAAACTACGCCATTCATCTATTACTTTTTCTGATGATTCGTTGGAGATAACCTGATCGGCAAATGCTAATAGCCGTTCAGTTGCATCGGCTCGTTTGTTCAACACCACATCTTCAACAAGAATTAAGAGATCATTAGGAATTTCGTCGTAAACCTCCAATAAAGCCGGGTTGACAATTCCCATGTCCATTCCTGCCTGTATTGCATGGTACAAGAACACTGAATGAATGGTTTCTCTAACTGTATTATTACCTCTAAACGAAAAAGATAAATTGCTTACACCACCACTAATCCGGCAATAAGGAAGGTTATCCTTAATCCATTTGGTAGCATTAATAAAATCGACCGCGTAATTATTATGCTCCTTTATTCCGGTAGCAATAGCAAGAATGTTTGGATCAAAAATAATATCCTGGGGAGGAAAATCTATTTTTTTAACCAGAAGGTTATATGACCGTTGGGCTATCTCAATTTTCCTGTCTAATGTATCAGCCTGACCAGCTTCATCGAAAAGCATAATTATGACCGAAGCACCGTACAGTTTTATTAACCTGGCTTTTTTAAGAAATTCATTTTCACCATCTTTTAATGAAATGGAATTCACAATGGATTTTCCCTGTGTGCATTTTAAGCCAGATTCCAGTATTTCCCATTTCGATGAATCGATCATTATTGGCAGCTTTGCAATTTCGGGCTCCGAAGCAATCATATTAATGAAATTCACCATCGACGATTTTGCATCCAGCATTGCGTCGTCCATACACACATCAATTATTTGTGCCCCGCCTTCAACCTGGTGTAACGCAACCGAAAGCGCTTCCTCGTAATTCTCCTCCCTGATCAATCGTGCAAATTTTCGGGAACCGGATACATTGGTTCGTTCGCCAACATTTACAAAATTGCTATCTGGTCTTAGTTCTACCGGTTCCAGACCTGCAAACCGGGTTTGGGGTGCAAGATCAGGCAATTTCCTGGGAGAATATCGATTAGCCACCTCTGTTAGTTTTTCAATGTGGGTTGGGGTGGTACCACAACAACCACCTATAATATTAACATAACCTCGTTCGAGAAAATCTTCTGATATCCTGGCCATATCTTCTGCCGATTGGGTATAATTTCCAAACTGATCGGGTAATCCGGCATTCGGATGAATACTTACATTATGTGAAGAAATCTCAGACAATTCCTGAATATATGGTCTGAGTTGTTCAGCCCCAAGAGCACAATTCAAACCAACACTCAACAAATCGGCATGTGCAATAGCGTAATAAAAAGCTTTTACAGTTTGGCCTGATAGTGTACGACCACTGGCATCAGTTATGGTGCCCGAAACCATAACCGGGAGCCTGGTTCCTGTATCTGAATAAACTTGTTCGATTGCAAACAGAGCAGCCTTTGCATTTAACGTATCAAATACAGTTTCAACCAGCATGATATCTGCCCCTCCCAGAAACAACCCCAATGCTTGTTCATAATACGCATCAACAAGATCATCGAAAGTTATTGCACGATAGGCTGGATTGTTTACATCAGGCGACATGGAGGCAGTTTTGTTTGTAGGGCCAATCGATCCTGCAACAAAACGGGGTTTATCAGGATTTTGCACTGTGTAATTTTCGGCTGACTTTCTGGCAATTTTAGCAGCTTGTTGATTAACTGCCACCACCTGATCTTCCATGCCATAATCAGCCATCGAAATTTTGTTGGCATTGAAAGTATTGGTTCCGATGATATCGGCACCGGCAGCCAGATATTTATTGTGGATTTCAGTTATAATTTCACTTTGTGTAAGAACAAGCAAATCGTTGTTGCCTTTTTGGGGAAGCAGGGTATTTTTAAACTGTTTGCCGCGATAGTTTTCCTCATCCAGTTTATATTGCTGAATCATAGTACCCATAGCACCGTCGAGTACAAGGATCCGGTTTTCAAGCAGGTCGATTAATTGTTTTGTTCTATTTTGATGTAATTTCATATTAATCGGTTTAAGTTATTATTCCCCTATGGGTCAGGTATTAGCACCTTTTCACCAATTGAATGGTTGCTAGAGGTTCATCGAGCCTGTTCTCTCCTCTCTTCTTAATAATTCAAACCTTTTTCATCTAAATGATCCAGGGTGAATACCTGGTAAAAATACTATCTTTGTTGAAGCATTCAAAATTATTTATACTTATTCCAAATAATAAGCGAAATGAAAGACTGGATTACTATCTACACCGTAAACCTGCCACAAGACTCATATCTGATGAAATCCCTGCTTGAATCGTGTGAAATAGAGGTCTTCCTTAAAGATGAATTAACTATCCAGTCGGACAATTTTTTATCACCTGCACTGAACGGAGTAAAGGTTCAGGTCCGCGAAAGCCAGGTTACTGAAGCTATTTCAATATTAAAGGAACACGGATATATTGAAAAATCGTTGCCCGAACAACCTGACATGTGGTTGAAAATCCAACAACGTTTTGCCAAAGTACCAATCCTGAATAAGATTCATCCGGTTGTACTTTTTATTGCCTTGCTACTTATTCTAATGATAGTGGTTTTATTCCCTTTTTTACTTTCAACCTAATAACACTGACGATAGTTAAAATCAGGACAAAACCAATATGTTTATATATTTGGTTTTCTTCAATTTACATCAAGTCTGGACATGTTTTTTTTGATTGATTTTATAAAAACCATTGTCAGTGAAAGATTAAATCTTACTTTTAGTGCCTTAATTTAAAATTTCGAAAATGAATACAATTGCAAAATCTTTAAGAGATAATGTAGGAGCAAGATGGTTTGTTCTGATATTGGTTTCCTTATGTATGTTAATAGCATATACATTTATGGAAGTATTATCCCCACTTCAAACCTTAGTACAGAGTACCTATGGCTGGAGTGGATCTGAATGGGGAATAGTAACAGGCGCACAGGGATATTTAAATGTCTTCGCATTTATGTTAATATTTGCCGGTATTATTCTGGACAAGATGGGCATAAAGTTTACAGCAGTTACTTCAGGATTAGTGATGATCCTTGGGGCTATCATAAAATACTGGGCGTTTGCCGGAAATTTTGAAATTGGTTCAGAAATTATTGGAATTGATACCAGGGTATTTATATCAGCGGCGGGCTTTGCAATTTTCTGTGTTGGTGCCGAAGGTGCCGGTATAACTGTTTCGAGAATCATTGTTAAGTGGTTTAAGGGAAAAGAAATGGCCCTTGCCATGGGTACCGAAATGGCATTGGCTCGTTTTGGATCTTTTATTGCCCTGTTCGGTGCACCTCGTATTGCTAATGCATTTGATATTCCAACCTCAGTTTTGGTGGGTGCAATTGCACTATGTATTGCATTAATACTGTTTATTGTTTATTCAGTTATGGATACCAGGCTGGATAAACAATTGAAGGAAGATGCTGAAGAAGAAGATCCTTTCCACATATCCGACCTTAAACTTATTATAACAAGCAGAGGTTTTTGGTATATCGCTATTCTTTGCCTGTTGTTTTACTCCGCTGTTTTTCCATTCTATAAATTTTCATCCGGATTAATGGTTAATAAGTTCGGTGTCGATCCAAGTACAGCCGGTGACATTCCTTCAATTCTTCCTTTTGGTACAATCTTGTTAACTCCTTTATTCGGCTTTGTCTATGATAAAATAGGTAAAGGTGCATCTATAATGATTCTTGGGGCTGCTCTTTTGGTTATTGTTCACACCATTTTTTATATACCATCGCTTACCGAAACCTGGACTGCTATTTTTGCTGTTGTTTTATTAGGGATAGCATTTTCACTGGTTCCATCAGCGATGTGGCCGTCAGTTCCAAAGATTATTCCTGATAAACAATTGGGATCGGCCTATGCGTTAATTTTCTATGTACAAAACATTGGCCTTATGCTTATTCCGATTTTATTAGGTGTTGTACTTGATAAAACTAATCCAGGGGTAAACGAAAAAACTGAAGCTGCAATTCAAACATTCAGAGATAGTGGTGTTCCAGCAAACGAGATTGCAGGAAAAATACAGGAATTAAGAGTAGCCGGTGAAATCCCGATGTTTGATTATTCAAGTACCTGGTTAATATTTGTAGGATTAACAATTTCTGCGGTTGTTTTTGGATTTTTACTTAAAGCCGAAGACAAGCGAAAAGGCTATGGCCTTGAAATGCCCAATATCGAAAAGTAATCGAAATCATATAAAATTAAAAAACACCCACCGGAAATCGATGGGTGTTTTTTTCTGTTCGGACCTGAGCTTTACCGACATCAGGTTGGGTTATCTTGATTTTTCAGGCTATTCGTTTTTTCTGATTTTTGTGCGGCAAGGAGATCGGCTAACATTTCATGACGGCCTGTGAATCCATCGCTGGTATGAGGCATAAAAATTACATTCTCGTTCGATTCGGCCATTTCTTTCAGTGTATCAAAATACTGGGTTATTAAAACAAAATCCATTACCTCTTTATTGTTAATACCGGTATCGGTAGCAAAAGCCGATATCGATTCCTGAAAACCCTCTACAATTTTCTTTCGCTGATTAGCAATACCTTCACCCTGTAGTTCCTTACTTTTAGCCTCGGCTTCGGCAGCTTTAATTTTCAGGATTTTTTCTGCTTCACCTTTTTCTTCGGCGGCAATTCGCAATCGTTTTTGTTCATTGATCTCGTTCATGGCATCCTTAACTTTTTGGTCAGGATCGATGTCGGTAACAAGTGCTTTTAGAGTTGTAAAACCAAACTGACTGATTGCTGAATCTAATCCTTGCTTTACTGAATCTGCAATATCATCCTTTTTCTCGTAAACATCATCCAATTCCAACCGTGGAACCTCGGCCCGTACTTCATCATAAATGTAGGATGAAATTTGCCCTACAGGATCAGTTAATTCGTAAAACGAATTCTCGATACTCTTCATATCGCTGTTTACCACGTATTGGGCTGCCACCTCGATCTTAACTGTTACTTTGTCTTTTGTTATAGTGTCAACTTCCACTTTTAGTTCCTGATACTTGAGACTCTGCTTTCCGGCTACATTGTCGATAAACGGTATTTTAAAATTAATTCCCGCCCTGCAGATTTTATTAAATTTTCCGAGTCGTTCGATTACCTTGGCTTCTTTTTGTTTCACTATTACAATTGAAAATACAATGAGCAGCAATGCAACAAAGCCAAGAATAATAAATAGAATTGTGTTATCAGTTTCCATTGTCTTAAGTTTTTGTGATTTGGATTTATGACTTTAGAATGCGTAAATAATTACAGTATTTTTTATGTTCTTAAACATAAATCGAATTATAATTGTATACTTTTAGTGCCATAAACCGTCGAAAGACTTATAAAATTTGATTTTGTTTTTAATGATCGTACGCTGTAAATATTTTTTCTGTTTTCATTCACTATTTAATAGAACTATCATGAAAATTGCTTATGCCCCCAGGAATATCTGCCTGATTTTAATTTTAGGTTTTAATATATCGTGTTTGATAACAACCAAAAATGAACATGACATAACAAGTTCAAATACTGATATACTAAACCAAACACTCACAAAATCGATTAATACCAAAGAAGGCTGGATCGAATATGACCTGCGACTTGAATTAAAAGGCGATGATGATGCATCGTTGCTTGAGGATATTATTTTGGGTGCAATCGAAGGAGTTGTAGAACATATCGATCCACGGTTTTCTGTTAAGTTTAAAAACGAGCATGCACGTATCGATTTTGAAAAAATTCACTTCCTTGATAACGAATTTCAGTTTGACGATAGTCTTGATCATACTTTCCGCTTGTTCGATCTGAAAGAAATGATCGTAACCGATTTTGAAAATGATGATCAGGAGCAAAGAGTAGCAAAAATACAATCGATTGATCAGGAAAAATATGAGGTAATTAAAACCTCAAAACAAAAAGACATTTTGGGTTACGATTGTACCATGGCTTTCCTGATACACAAATCAGATCAGGATACAATTACCGTTTGGTATACTGATAAAATTGATATCCCGCTCTCACCTTTTGATTATATACCGATTAACGGGCTGAGCCTGGAAATGGTGATCGAAGGGATTGTGCTTCGTGCTGTTCAAATTTCTTTTGAAGAAATGGACGAGGACTTATTTTTGCTTCCTGAAAATATTAAAGTCAGAAAAAAAAAATACTGGCAAGGCGAACAACAGGAAATTTAACTTACAACCTATATGAGTTTTACGTACGAATATCCACGGCCGGCATTAACTGTTGATGCAGTTATATTCAGGAGATTTGAGAATGAATGGCAGGTTTTGCTAATTAAACGTGGCAATGAACCTTTTAAAGGAATGTGGGCCTTCCCCGGTGGTTTTGTAGATATGGATGAAGAACTGATTGACTCGGCAAAGCGGGAACTTCAGGAAGAAACAGGATTAACGGATGTTGATTTATATCAGCTCTATGCATTCGGTACAATTGGGCGTGATCCCAGGCATCGTACAGTTTCGGTTGTATACTGGGGAGTAGCACAGATGGAAAATTCAGAAGTTACCGGGGGGGATGATGCGGAACAAGCCCGGTGGTTTCCAGTGGGAAACGCGCCCGGGCTTGCATTTGATCACCATGAAATTCTTGTCATGGCTGTGAGCAAATTAAATGCTGACTAAACAGCCACTATATTTTTAAAAACATTTCTGTTGTCGTACCGGTTTGAATGAAATATGTTCCAATTTCCAAATCTGAAATATCAACACGTTCTTTTGTACTTTTCATCTCTACTCTCTTAACAACCTTACCGGTCATATCTATAACATTTACATTTCCGGTTTTGTTCATATCAACAAAAATAAAATCATTGGCAGGATTCGGATAAATTGTTCGACTCTTTTCAGCCAGTTCATTAATCGATAATGAAGAATAATCAACAGCATGAGAAGTAGTGTAAACAATATCACCTGAATTACCGCCGTCGCCGTTTGCGGCATTTACAGCAGCATAAAATGTAATTGTTCCTTCATCCTGATCGGGTGAGGTCCATTCCATGGTCCATGTGCGTGAATCACCATCGGGTGTTGTTCCTCCGCTGGTGTGGGTTACTGCACTTGCTCCATTGGCAAGCTCTGTTTCAGTAGCATTTACTATGGTGAACAAACCGGTCTTTTGACCTCCGGCATTTTCAGCTGTAAGTTCAAAACCATATTTACTTACGCCTGCATGAGTGCCGGTTAGCGTGACCGTATATGTTGTGCTTGCCTCATATCCTTCGACAGGTATATCCGTTGTTATCCATCCAGAAGCAGTTTGGGGTGTACCACTGTGGCATTGAACGCACGTAGATCCGTCGGTTGGCGATCCGGTTTTTCCACCCGGTGAATGGGCTACAAATCCCACTGATGAAATAATTAAAATGAAAGCTACCGGAGCGGCTAATAAAAAATACAATGTAGATTTTTTCATGTCTTTAGTTTTTGTTTCCTCCAATAACACCTGTTGTTCAATTTTGTTTAGAAAAGTTCTAAATTATTTATCTCACATGCTGAATCATGATTAATACTACTTTTGTGAACGATATGCAAATACATTCATAACGAATAAATAAGAAACTATTTATTATCGATAAATACTTATTATCAACTTTTTAGACTAAAATAATAAACTATCATTATGAAAAAAATCTCCCTATTGCTCTTTCTTTTTGTGATGTTCGGAAATACTAATGCACAAATTGACACAATTGCCGGCTGGAGCTTTCCAACTGATTCAGTAGAATTAGCAATTATAGCAAACTCAGGCATTTCTGGGAACATTGGAAATTCATTTCTGATTGCATCCGTTGAAAGTACTGGAACACCCATAGCCATTACTACATCAAATGGATCAGGAGGATCAGGTGATTATTCTGCAACCGCCGGAGGATGGGATAATGGGGCCAATGACAAATGCTGGTCTGTTGAGTTCAAAGCTGATGGCTATAGTAATTTTTCAGTTTCATCAAAAATGCGTTCCGGAGGAAATAAACCGGGGCCAAAGTTCTGGAAACTACAGTACAAATTAGAAGGAGGAGCCTGGGCTGATATCCCCAATGGGGAATTTACAATTGAAAGTAACTGGACGGCCGGAGTAGTTGAAAACCTACCGATTCCCTCTAACATCAATAATCCGGGCACAGCATCGGTATTTATTCGTTGGATTATGACCTCAAATGAAAATATTGACGGAGTAAATGTTGATTCAACCGGCATTTGCAAAATCGATGATATCGTAATAACAGCTCAAAACAACATAGGTATTGAAGAACAGGAAATTTCAAACAGAATTACACTTTATCCTAATCCTTCGAACGGAGTTTTCACTGTTGCTTCAGGCTCACAAATAGAATCTATACAAATCCTGAACTGGCAGGGTCAGGTAATTTGTGTACAATATCCGTTATCAAATCAAGTATCAATCGATTTAAGTAAACTGAAAAGTGGCCTTTATTTTGTTCATGTTTTCTCTAAAGAATCATATCTTCCAGGAATCAGGAAAGTATTTATCAGATGATAGCACAATAAACCTGCTATAGGGAAATCCACCGGCCCCCTTAATTTTTCGCGCTGTCGAGGAAATACATTTTCATCAATCCTTTTCCTTTAATCTCAGTTTCGGGACGGGCTGTAAATGAAAAATGATTGTGGGCTGCCCGGTGGGTATCTTCCGAAACATTTATTCTTCCAACATGCGAGTTACTCTCCATTCGTGATGCAGTATTAATAGTATCGCCAAAAACATCATAGATATATTTTTTTACACCAACAATTCCTCCAATCAGGTTTCCGGTATGAACTCCAACACGAACCTCCCATTTCAGATCCGCAATTTTATTCCGATCAGAAAGCCAGCTGGTAATTTCGAGCGATGCACTCAGAATATTTCTAACATGGTTAGGATTAGCTTCAGGCAGGCCACAAACCGACAGGTATGCATCACCAATAGTCTTAATCCGTTCGCAATTATGTTTTTCCATTATTTCATCGAATCGGGTAAAAATATCGTTTAATTCATCGATAAGGATATTCGGGTTAATATTCGCCGACATTTCCGTAAATCCAACGAAATCAGAAAAAAACACTGTTACATTGCTAAATTTCTCAGGTGATGAACTACCAAATTTTTTTAATTCCCTTACTACCTTGGTGGGCAAGATGTTATGCAAAAGTTTATCCGATTTCATCTTTTCATCAGATATTAGCTTTTTGCTTTTTCGCACCTGGAAATAAAACACCAGAATAATAGCAGCAATAATTAATAACAGTACAATTACCCATAACATCCTTGTTTGCTTCAGCTTTTCCTTTTGCAACTCTAGATCTTTTACTTTTTGTTCAAGTTGAAGCATGGTGAGTTCCTGTTGAGTTACTTCGAGTGTATCGGCAATGGCTTTTTTCTCTTCCTCAAGTTCTCCGATTTCAGCTTTGTACGCATTTTTCATTCGATCAATTTGCTGTTCATTTTCAGAAAGAAACTTCTCATCTCTTTGGGCTATATATAACTTAAAATACCTGAGTGCAGTTTTATACCGATTCTTCTCAAAGTTTAAATTAAACAGCGCTTCATAGTTTTTAAGTATAAATTCCTTATCGGTGATTTTAATTGCTTCTGATAAACCGGACTCGTAATATGCAATTGCTTTTCTTTCTTTTCCATCGCGATAAGATGAAAGGCCGATATTAAACTGATTAACAATCCAAGGCTTGCCAGAATGTTTTATCAATTTACTCTCTTCTTTAAAACTATTTATTGCTTGTTTATAATTTTCTGATTTAAAATATGATTGCCCAACAAGCCCTAACGCCATGGCCATGCCGGTTGTGTCTTTCTGGTTTTTTGCATTTTCGAAGGCTTCCTTCCCAAATTCAAGACTTATCTTTGGGTTTTCGTTTACGTGCTGGTAACCCAACTGAACAAGAATCACTGTCTTTTCCCAATCAGTTGCAGATAACAATTTCTGTTCAAGACGGGAGATTCTTTGAGCAGGAGAATTCAGGACAGAGCTAATCACTAATAAAATTAAGCACAGTAAAGTTTTTAAATTCAACATTTTCAAAAATGATTTTGTTTATTTACAAAATAAACGATTATAAAAGAGAATCAGGATATGGCATATAACGAATTTCTTGCTGATCGTATCACACAAGTGTTAAATGAGAAGAAAGTCCCGTTCGAAGAAAAGAAAATGATGGGAGGTGTGTGCTACATGGTAAATGATAAGATGTGTGTTGGCATTGTAAAAGATAATTTAATGGCTCGCATCGATCCAGATATATACGAAGAAGCGCTTCGAAAAGAAGGATGCCGGGATATGGATTTTACAAAACGGCCAATGAAAGGTTTTGTATACGTTGAACCGTTTGTCACAGACATGGACGATCAACTGGAATACTGGATAGACCTGGCTTTGGAATTTAATCCGAAAGCTAAATCGAGTAAGATAAAGAAGTGATTCAACTATTAAAGTGGACCTAAGCAAAAACATAATCGCCATCGCCATCCTGTAGAAAAAATGATGGATCGATCAGATGCGCAAGCTCGTTACTTAAAGCAAAATCTTTAGGAATTTTCCTCCTGTAAATAAACGGCGAATCAATGCTTTGAATCAAATCGACATACTGTGAATGAAAAACTGTAAATTCCAATGCACCTGATTCAATCAGGAAAAAGTAAACAGCATTGATTACATCAGCCTCAAATCCACTTCTGCAATACAAATAAGGACATGTAAACATGCTGTTTCTTTGGCGCAACATCACAAAAGCAACCAACAATCCCCCGGACCTGAAACTTAAACAACGATACCTGAAATTCTTTTCCGATGAACTAAAGTAATATCTTCGGCCTTCATTCTTCGCAGTTTCATCGCCTTCTAAAACCCATCTGTTATTTAATATCCAATTGAACTCTTTTGCCGATCTTTTAAAATATTCCTTCACCTGCAATTCTGAAATAAAACCAGCCAGCTCATTGCTAACTGCATCAATTTCAGCAATCTTAAGCCCCTGATTAGTGTATCTGTGTTTTATCAGTTTTAGGCGTATTTTATTCAACGAATTCATCAACACATCAATCATGATCAGTGCTGGTTTCAATTTCGTAAATACTTTGCGTTTTCGAGGTAAGATTTCGGAAAGATTAAAACCGAGATACCCCCTTAGCCCAAACCTTGTTGGAAGAAATCTGAACATTCCGGTCTTCCTTATAATTTCAAGAATCTGTGGTGTAAAATCAGTTATAATCAATCGATGGTCCCAACAAATCAATGCCTGAAGAAACAACGAAAACCCAACCTTTTTTCCTTTCTCGGGATGTATCCACCAGCAGCTCAGCCATCCTGCATGTGTTCCATCAACGGCGAAGTTATCAGGTAAAATTCCAATGTACCCTAATAATGCATCTTCATCATCGAGAGCTAAAATAAGACTAACATCGTCAGGATTGGCCCGGGGATTCTTCAGGTGAGATTTGGCCCTGTGTGTTGTAATGGGCAGGTCGCGACTCGATTTAAACCAATCGGATTGGATAAATTCTTTTAGCCCTGATATTTGAATTTCCCTGAATCTCATTATTTCCGATATATCGTGTTTTTCCCGGCAAGCAATTTCAACAAAAAATAAATATACTCGTATTTTATGGTTTGTTCTGCTGTTTTAAATCCATTCTCCATTGGAATTCTTTGAAAATGATTTGGAATTGGATCATGCTTAAGTCCGGCCGTACCAAAAGTAAAATTGCAAATATCCATTGCCCGAAATTGCTCAAAGAAGCTATTTTCAACACCAAAATCAGTAAACGGAAATGAAAAGCTCATAATATCAGGTTTCAACATCTTCTTCAGAAAAAGTACTGAGTCCTGTGCCTGCTTAAGTTGATCTTTAAGTGGAAGGTATCTTAACTCTGGATGATCCATACTATGTGCACCAATTGAGAAACCGTCGTGCTGAAGCTGGCGAATTTCTTCTGACTTTAAATAAGGCCGGTGATTCTGCAAGTATTCTGTAAAATCAATTGCCAATATTTCAGCTATGCTTTCAATTATTTGCTGATGATGGTATTTCAGCTTAAAAATGTGCCTATCTATTAAATTATCTTTTGATGATATTCGAAGTATTTGCTGAATTTTTTGTTCCTGAGAAAGCGTAACTGTTTTTTTCAATCGATCAGCAATTATTGCGATCTTGTATCGGAAGAATAAATCATTGTTGTCGATAAATAAAGGATTAATAAAAAAAGTGGCCGGCACTCCTTTCCGCTTTAAAATTGGTGCAATTATCGTAGCAATTTCTTTCAGGCCATCATCAAATGAAAGAAACATGGCAGGCCTGGCTTTTATATTTATACACCCGGATAAATAATTCAGATCAACCGGTTCGAAATATTTCAGAAAAAAATCAAGATCGCATTCAAACTCCCGAATTGTTTTAGGCATATACAAAGGTGATACATGAGGCAAATACACATCTGAAACCGTATGATAGAAAGGTAAAATCAAATATTGTCTGCTGATATTTATTAACAGTTTCAATGGAACCTGCAAGGAAATTCTACCCAGGACAGTTTGTATTTGCTTATGAAATGGCATATTCGATTTCAAAAATACAGTTTTATTTAATCAGATGGTATTTCATTCAAACTCAAATTCCACTTGAATTCGGGCTATTTTTTTCGTACATTTGATTTATACTCTAATAAACTAAAACCTAAAATGATGAAAAAGAAAATTCTAATCCTGACCTGCCTTATTTTCTGCACAACTATTTATGATTCACAAGCCGACGAGGGTATGTGGCTTCCCCTCCTGGTAAATCGATTAAATTATATCGATATGCAAAAGATGGGACTAAAACTAACTCCTGACGAAATATACAGCGCAAACAAATCGAGTATTAAAGATGCCATTGTTCTGATGAACAACCGTGCCACCGGTACGGTTATTTCCCCCGATGGGCTAATAATGACATCACATAATTTTGCCCTGGAATACTTGCAAGCCAACAGTACTACCCATGACGACTATATTAAAGATGGATTTTGGGCGAAGAACCGAAACGATGAATTGCCCAATAAAGGGATAACTGTTTCATTCTTAATCAGCATGGAAGATGTGACCAAAAAAGTGACTGGCAAAATAAAACCCGAAATGTCGGAAGTCGAACGGAAAGCTAAAATTGAAGAAACGATCATCAGGATTGAGAAAAAAGCGATGGCTAAAAATCATTATAAAGCTAAAGTAAAAAGCTTTTTCCAGGGCAACGAATACTATTTATTTGTTTACGAAAGTTTTAGTGACGTGCGCCTGGTTGGTGCCCCTCCAATTTCAGTGGGCAGGTTTGGCGGCGACAGCGATAACTGGATGTGGCCAAGGCATACTGCCGATTTTGCACTGTTCAGAGTTTACACTGCTCCCGATGGTTTACCGGCTTCTTATTCTCCCAACAACATCCCGCTAAGTTCGAAAAATACACTTCCAATTTCCACTAATGGAATAAAAGAGGGAGACTTTACCATGATCATGGGTTACCCAATTTCAACAAGCAGATATTTGCCTTCGTATGGCGTACAACTTGCGCTGGATGTGGTAAATCCTGCAATAATCGAAATAAAAGAAAGTGTTCTTGAAGTGATCCGGCACGACATAAACACAAACAAGGAGATTGCACTAAAATATGCTACCCGTCAGGCAAACCTGAGCAATATGCTGAAATACTATATTGGTCAGTCACGCCAATTTCAAAGGTTTCAATGCCTTGAAAATAAAAAGCAATCCGAGGAAGAATTCAGAAACTGGTGCCTGGAAAAACCGGCACGAAAAATTAAATACGGAAAAGTTCTTTCAGACATAGAAAGTTCCTACGAAAAAATAGCAAAATACCAGGTTTTCCTAACCTATTTTAACGAAATCCTGCATCATGGTGCCGAAGCCATAGCAATGGCAAATACTTTTTATCCTGTATTTCTCGAAATGAATAAATTAGGCCCAAAAGAGGAATACTTTATTTCTGATGATGTACGGGAAAAAGTAAGGGAAATGGCCCGGACAGTAAATCCTGAAACAGATAAAAAGGTGTTTACCACAATATGTGGTTTAATTTCCGAAAGATTACCAAAAGATCAACGACCAGACATACTCTCGCTCATAAAAATGGATTACAGCGATAAATCCGAATGGTTTGCCAACGATGTTTATCGTCAGTCAATCTTTTGCAACATCGATCTTTTGTGGTATTTCGTAAACAACCCCGATCCAAAAGTGCTTGAGAACGATCTTGTTTTCCGCATTATAATATCATGTCATAAAAAGCACGACGAGATTGAGCAGGAACTGGCTTCTGCCAGGTTAATGCTTAACCGGTCGATGCGGCTTTATGTTGAAGGCCTTCAGGAAATGAAGAAGGAAACTAAATTTTATCCTGATGCCAATTCAACACTCCGCCTTTCGTATGGACGGGTAGCAGGATATTCCCCTACCGACGGATTAATTGCCAGGCCCTATTCGAACTACCGTGGCATTTTCGACAAATTCGATCCGAATAATCCCGATTATTACTATCCTGAGAAATTGAAAAAACTGCTTAAAGAGAAAGATTTCGGAAAATATGCCGATCATAAGTCGATGAATATCTGCTTTATTACCAACAACGATGTTACAGGAGGGTGTTCCGGCAGCCCGGTATTGAACGGCGATGGCCAAATTGTTGGTTTTACTTTCGATAAAAACTGGGAAAGCATGAGTGGTGATATTATTTTCGAAGAAGACTATCAACGAACCATTAATACAGATGTAAGATACATCCTGTTTATAATCGAAAAATATGCTGGAGCAGGGTATTTATTAGAAGAGATGAATATCCTCTAATCAGTCACGCTATCTTGCGGTAGTTTATGAATCAGCCTGATTCTAATTTAGGGACTGTGCTTGCTGGCTATGCGATCAGGTCATATATTCCGTTCAACTAAAAGTGTATATAAGAGAACTCCAAAAACATGAGTGCTCTAAGCGGTACCAATTAGTTCAATTTACTGTCTCACAAATTTGACAAGACATGCTGTTCCGAAAATATGAGTTTCACGAAATAAAATCATTACTATCTTTGAATTCCTTTAAACTGGATAAATAAACCAATAAATATGAGAAAAAAGATTGTAGCCGGAAACTGGAAAATGAACAACGCCCTAAACAGGGGAATTGAGTTGGCCACGGAAATCAACAAACTTGTGAGAAAGCAGGATGACCTGGACGTAACGGTGGTTGTTGCACCACCTTTCATTCATCTTGCCGATATAAGCCGTATTGTAGACAAAGATTCAATTGCGGTGTCAGCGCAAAACTGTGCTGCCGAACCCAAGGGTGCATTTACCGGTGAGGTATCTGCCAAAATGATTAAATCGACAGGAGCAGAATATGTGATTATCGGGCATAGCGAACGCAGGCAATACTATGCTGAAGACAACCAGGTATTAAAACCCAAAGTATTTAGGGCGCTGGAAAACTCGCTAACTCCAATATTTTGTATTGGCGAATTGTTGAGCGAACGCGAGACAGGAAACCATTTCGATATCGTAAAATCTCAGATCGAAGAAGCATTGTTCGATCTACCTGTAAATTCATTCGGAAAAATAGTTATTGCCTACGAACCTGTATGGGCAATTGGTACTGGTGTGACAGCAACACCTGAGCAGGCACAGGAAATGCATGCCTTCATCAGGAAAACCATAGCCGATAAATATGGGGAAGAAGTTGCAGAGAACACTTCAATCCTGTATGGCGGAAGTTGTAAACCATCAAATGCAAAAGAACTATTTTCCAACCCAGATGTAGACGGTGGACTAATCGGTGGAGCCTCTCTTCAGGCAAATGATTTTTTTGCTATCATAAATTCGTTTTAGTAATTTTGCATCATACTAACTAACCATACTGCCTGTATGGCCTCGAAGAAAAAATTAACGTATCATGAACGCCCCGGAGTATTGCTCCGGGGTTTTTTCGTGAGACTCAAATTTCACATACCGTAAGGTGAAGTGAAATTTGTTAGTCGAACAATCCCGCATTTACTGTATCTTCTGCCTTTCCCTGCACAATCCCAAGGTTTTACGTTAAACAACTTTTCAAACATGCAGTAATGAAGAGATTGGGTAGGATAAGTTTTTGTATATACTTTTCATTCCCAACCATCATCAGTCTTCTGGAAAATAACTAACTATTATTGCCTAATCCATTCTTTGTCGAACTACTTCAAAGATCATGATGGAAGTGGCTGCCGAAACATTCAATGAAGAAATTTCACCTTTCATGGGGATTTTTATCAGTTGATCACACATTTTTAAATACTCGGTAGAAATACCTTCATCCTCCGATCCCATAATTATACAACAAGGTTTCACAAAATCAGCATCGAAATAATTAACGCTTGCTTTCTCAGATGCACCAAATATATGAAGCCCG
>CAYLZH010000047.1:22070-22293 GCA_964388245.1 uncultured Bacteroidales bacterium | reverse complement strand
AATCCCACCTGAAACCGTTATGTCAATTGTCCCAGTAGTATCGCCATTACAAAGAACATTTGTAATTGACCCAGAAACTAAAATAGGCAAAGGTTCGGTAATCAGAACACTATCCGATAAGGTTGAACCACTATTGTCAATAACAGTCACACTATACCATCCAGCGGTTAAAATATCGACATCTTCTGTGGTTGCTGCGTTCGACCATAAGAAAGAATACGGA
>CAYLZH010000047.1:0-22060 GCA_964388245.1 uncultured Bacteroidales bacterium | reverse complement strand
ACGGAGTTGCTCCACCTGAAACTGTCAGGTCAACAGCTCCGGTTGTATTTCCATTGCAATCGACATCGGTTTTGTTCATGCCAATATTTAAAGGAAGCTGGTATACAGAATCGTGGATGCATCGGACGGAAAAAGCATACACTTTTTCGTAATTGTGCCTATGCGAATTACCATCAACATGGTCAAAGTTTCTATCAAATGCATGAGTCGATGAGTATTGGGTAGAAGACCACCAGAAACCAGTGTTCCCAAGATGATAGAAGGAATTGCTATATTTGGTACCACCAGGAAGAGCTGTGAAACCACTTGAGTTTGTGGAAGCAGTATTTGGGCTATTCCAATGAATAGTTCCAGTTTCTTTTACTTTCCAGCCGACATCGAAACCTCTGGCTCCTATTCCATCCCATTCAACATCAGGGTATCCAAACTGACTGTCAACTTCTCCTTCAAGAATCTTCCATTCTTCATCGCTTGGAATGTGCCATCCATTAGGACAAATGCCTTGGATACCACTTGGGACTGTGTTACTGCTATTACTACCATTCATTACCGTATTCCAATCGTATAAACCACCATATGTGTCACAGTTGGAGATGCTGTTACTATAACAATTCCTTGTGATACCATTACCAAAAGCATCATGGGTCGTATTCAGATTCTCCTTCATCCAGCACTGACTGCCAATAAGGACTGTGTTGTAAGTGTTACCGTCGATGTCGGAGATTTGATCGCCACATGTAAAAGTATCAGCTAGAGTTGTAAACATAATTTCATTTCCATAAGCAACTCCGGCACTATTAACGGCGTAAGCTCTTACATAATAGGTTGTGGCCGGTGACAAACCTGTAATGTAACTTGTAAATACACCGATTCCTGAACCATCTACTGTAAGTACATCTGTTGTGTCAGGCTGGCCGGTGGTGTTCCAACAAAGGCCGCGAACTAAAACTGAATCACCTCCGTTATCAGCTACTTCACCACCTCCTATAGCCGTAGTTTGAGTAATGCCAATGACTGAATCTGTTGAGATAACCGGAATTGAAGCAACTAAATAACTGGAGTCCTGAACACAACGTACACTCAATGCGAATGCTTTGGCGTAATCATTCCTGAAAATCCCGTTATCCTGATAACTAAACGCCCTCGTCCAACAATTGGTATTGGAATTCAATTCAGAGGAAGTCCAATAGTAAGCCCAGCTACCTGCATCTCCTGAAGAACCACCATCTTGTCTTATCCCTGTTGGGAGTATGGATATCCCATACAAATCAGATCCATTTCCATTACTATTCCATCCAGTAATTGATTTTAGGTGATAACCAGCATCGATGCCACGGAACCCACTGTTATCCCACTCCAAATCCGGATAGTCATATTGACTATCAACGGCTCCTTCTAAAATTTTCCATTCTTCATCGCTTGGGACATGCCAACCTGAAGGACAAATCCCCTGAACCCCACTTGGTACTGAATTGCTACTTATTGCCTCATTCATGACAGCCGCCCAGGTATAATACCTACCATTGTTTATTGAGTTAGCAGGATTATCATTATAATCGAAAAAGTACTTTGTGGAATCATCACCGACAATGCTACCCTGTCCAGCTCCACTTATTAACGCACTGCCATCAGCATAATGCGTTGTTCTCAAATTTTCTTTCATCCAGCACTGGCTGCCGATAAGAACAGTGTTGTAAGTGTTACCATCGTGATCGATTATTTGATTACCGCAAGTGAAGGTATCAACAAGTGTTGTAAACATTATTTCATTTCCATAAGCAACTCCGGCATTATTAACGGCGTAAGCTCTTACATAATAGGTTGTGGCCGGTGATAAACCTATAATGTAGCTTGTAAATACACCGGTTCCTGAACCATCTACTGTGAGTAAATCTGTTGTGTCAGGTTGACCGGTGGTATTCCAGCAAATGCCAACGGCACTAACTGTTGATCCACCATTGTTTGTTACAATCCCAACACCAAAAGCAGTTGAACTTGTTATGTCTAAAATGGTATCAGTAATTACACTTGCAATTGGTTGATATACCTGATTGTGTACACATCTTACCGACCATGCATACTGCGAGCTATTATAATGCCTGGCGATTCGTGATTCTTGTACTTCCAGGTCCCAGTTGTACGGATATGAACCATTGTCAGAGGATGTCCAGAGATAAACAGCATCTCCTAATGCCTGGTATCCTGTAGCATACGATTTAATTCCAGCAGGCAAAGCTGAAAATCCACTATTGTTTATAGCACCTACATTTGGAGTAGACCAAAGACTGCTTGTAGATTTCAGCTTTCCTCCAACATCCGTTCCTGACCACCCGGTATTCGCACAATTCATCGTAGAATCCAAAAATGATGTTAATGTGCAGAAATCACCATTGCTTGGAATATGCCAACCCAATGGACAAATTCCCTGAGTTCCCTCTTGAAGATCATAATTCATTAATTCAGGCCACTGATACAATCCTCCATAAACTGTACAGTTTGAAGTATCATCATTATAGCAGAACTTTTCAGTTATTCCATTATTTAGCTGATCACTCGTGACCATAGTACCAACATTTAAGTTTTCTTTCATCCAACACTGGCTGCCAATCTGGACAGTGTTATATACATTACCATCAATGTCAGTGATTTGGGTGCCGCAAGTGAAGATATCAGCAAGTGTGGTAAACATTACTTCATTCCCATAAGCCACACCAACACTGTTTACCGCATAAGCCCTTACATAGTAAGTTGTGTTTGGCATTAAACCAGATAGGTTGCTTACAAAAGTTCCTGTTCCTGAGCCATCAACTGTATGTGTGTTAACAGTATCAGGTTGTGCGGTAGTGTTCCAGCAAATACCATAAGATGTAACAGTTGATCCTCCATCATCTGTAACTTCACCACCACCGGTTGCTGCGGTTTGGGTTAGGTTTGTAATTGAATCGGTAATTATACTTGGTAAGGATGTAATAACAGAGTCTACGTCTTTTAGACAGCGGATTGAAAAACCATTTTCTGGATAGAAATGATTGCGATAAATCCCAGCTTCATTTTTATGTAATGATCTGATAAAAGGCTCGTTAATTGTGTCGGATGAACACCAAAACAAAGTGTTATGACCAAGACTTTCAAAATTCCCAACATACCAAACTCCCGCTGATAAAGCTGAAAAACCACTGCTATTAGTGGCTCCGGTATTTGGCCAGGACCATGTAGTCGTAGATTTCAATTTACCTCCAGCACTTGTTCCTGTCCAACCATTTAAGCCACAGTTTACAGTATTATCAAGATAATATGTCAATGTACACCATTCCTCATCGGTCGGTACATGCCAACCAGTTGGGCAAATTCCTTGTGAAGATTCTAATGTATCGTATGACATCATTTCATCCCACTGATACAATCCGCCATAAGAAGAACAATTTGATAGGTTATTGTTGTAGCAATACTTTTCAATTGTTCCATTGTCGGTTTGGTCTGTCCCACCTGTAATCATTGTACCGACATTCAAATTCTCTTTCATCCAGCATTGGCTACCAATGAGAACAGTGTTGTAGATGTTTCCATCGATGTCGGAAATTGAATCTCCACAATTGAAAGGTGTTACTCCAATGCTTGTTACACTAAAAGTGTCTGTCCAGGCACACCCATTATCATCGGCTACTGTTACCATGTAAGTTCCGGATTGAATATTTGCCAGGTTTTGGGAACTGCTTCCATTCGACCAGGAAAATAAATAAGGCATAGTTCCTCCCGAAACTGTTAGATCAATTGAGCCGTCAGAAGCACCGGATACCGAAACATTACTTACAGTTGCAGTAACCATTAGTAAAGGTGGTTCAGTAACAAGGAACTGATTTACTAATTCACATTGGTGGCCATCGGATATTGTGACTGAATAGTTTCCGACCGATAGTCCGGAAACATAGGAAGTGGATTCTCCTGTATTCCACGAATAATAGTATGGAGGAGTTCCACCTGAAACCACCAGATTAACAGCCCCATCGTAGCCCCCATGACAGCTAACATCAGAAACTACACCGTTGTAAGTAAGCATAGACGGTTGACTTACCTGGTAAGAACCCGAGCTGAAACAACCATTCAAGTCGTAAATTTGTACGG
This sequence comes from uncultured Bacteroidales bacterium, assembly GCA_964388245.1. Classification (GTDB taxonomy): domain Bacteria; phylum Bacteroidota; class Bacteroidia; order Bacteroidales; family M50B96; genus JAIOYV01. The sequence continues at coordinate 17,938 of CAYLZH010000047.1, read as the reverse complement.
AATACATACCGGCCACAAGGCTATCCAAATCCTCACTGCTTACATTTCCTGTCCATGTGTACAGATATGGTGGTGTTCCTCCGGTAACTGTAAGGTCTATACCACCTGTTGAATCTGCGTGGCACAATACATCTAAAACATCGCCGCCAATAGCAATTTCTTGTGTTTCTATGATTTCAATACTATCATTAACGTAGACCCCTGTTAAATCAGTGATTGTCACAAAATACCAACCTGCTACCAGGCTGTCTATATCTTCGGTGTTTTCCATATTCGACCATGCAAAGCTGTATGGCGAAGTTCCACCTGATACAGATAAATCAATTTGGCCGGTATTGTTTCCATAGCAGTCGACATCAGTCTTTTGGAGGTCAATGTTTATAGCGATACTAAAAACTGAATCATGAACACACCTTAAACTTAAACCCGATTCCCTATCATTATTTATACGAGTTGATTGACCATCATTACCTATATCTCTTGTCCACGACTGGGTGACATAAACTTCTGAGGAAGTCCACCAACTACCAATATACCCATAACTATTAAAGTTTCCATTATTATAATACCTGTATCCTCCCGGCAATGCAGAAAAGCCATAAAAATCGCTTCCGTTTCCATTGTTTGCCCAACCTGATGTGGCTTTAAGATTATAAGCGACATCGAAGCCACGCCCACCTGTACCATCCCAAACCGAATTTGGATAATCATACTGTGAATCCACAGCACCTTCCAACATTTTCCATTCCTCATCAGATGGCACATGCCAACCTGAAGGACAGATACCTTGTGCCTCTTCCAACAAAGAATAATTCATTACCTCGTTCCATTGATAAAGGCCACCATAAGTGGAACAATTAGCTGTATCATTATTAAAGCAATACTTTTCAATTGTTCCATTGTCCGTTTGGTTAAAAGTTCCATTTATCTTGGCACCAACATTCAAATTCTCCTTCATCCAGCACTGGTTACCGATGAGAACAGTGTTGTAAACATTGCCATCGATATCGGAGATTTGATCTCCGCAAGTGAATTGCACTACACTATCGGTAGTAAAGATTACTTCATTCCCATAAGCGACACCAACACTATTAACTGCATATGCCCGAACATAATAGGTTGTGTTTGGTGTTAAGCCTGTTAGATTACTTACAAATGGCCCAATTCCTGAACCATCCACAGTATGTGTGTCTATGGTATCGGGTTGGCCGGTTGTGTTCCAGCAAATGCCTCTAACAAGTATTGAGTCTCCGCCATTGTCTGTGACTTCACCACCACCGGTGGCTGTAGTTTGGGTGATGTTGGTGATGGAATCGGTAAATACAGATGGGGTAAAGGTTATCAGATAAATAGAATCATGCAAGCAACGAACTGAGAATCCATTACCGTTTCCATAATTGTTTCTATACATTCCATCTTCATTGAATGCCATAGCTCGATACCAAGAATTTGAACCATCAAACGCAGTAGATGACCAAATATCAGTATTTGAAAATATTGTGTTGTAAGAATTGACTGCCCCGTATCCCGCTGGCAAGGCACTAAAACCAAATAAATCCAAACCATTTCCGTTATTGCTCCATCCATTTTGAGATTTTGCTTTTAATCCACAATCGTATCCACGATATCCGGTGGTGCTCCAAATAGTATCCTGAACTCCATATAAGCTATCAATATAGCCTTCAAATATTTTCCATTCTTCATCACTGGGCAGATGCCAGCCAGTTGGACAAATTCCTTGTACACCGCTGGGAATAGTGTTGCTGCTGAGTTCACCGTTCATAATAGTATTTCAATCGTAAAGACCGCCATAAATATTACAACTGTCAGGTTCATTGTTGTAGCAGTATCTGGTAATACTATTACCAATTGCATCGTGAGTAGTTTTTAAATTCTCCTTCATCCAGCACTGGCTGCCAATAAGGACTGTGTTGTAAGTATTTCCATCATAATCAGTGATTTGGTTTTCGCAAGTGAATGGTGTTAGTGGAAGTTGAATTTGGACCTGAACAACAACTTGTAAATAGGGTGTTACATTATATAAGTCGAAAATGTCCTGTTCGGATAGCGTTCGGTTATAAATTCGAATGTCATCCATTAAACCATAATAGGGAACACCAGTAAGGTCACCATCTGCACCAAGAACCATATTGCCAGTTGTGAAAGATTGGGTATAGTAAACACTGTCCCCCAATAACACACCATTTAGATAACCTTTAATGTAGTTATCATTTCGAGTAAATACAATATTAAACCATTGACCAACTGGAGGTGGAGTATAAAATACCACATCCTCAGCAACAAATGTTCGTCCACAATTGATCCTGTTATTAGCTACTGCCATACCAAATCCACTATTGGTTGAACAAGTTTTAACTGCATAATAAGTTGGAAGTTGATCCAAGTATAACCAAATAGAAAATCCGAAATCACCTGTAAATGTTGTATCTATGCCATCAGCTGTTGTAATCACATCATTTCCATCGAAAGAATAAGCTGAGTTTGAATTTCCAAACCTATCAGTAGTCAATGTCGCACCGTTTACTGTTCCATCATAACCACTTCCCATTTCTTCATTTGCATTTCCATTAAACGGATAATAAGCAACAAGGCCATTTTCTAAACCTGAATTTCCAGTTGCGTCACTACCAATTCTTAAAAAATCGGTGTATTGACCTTCAGGGTTATCCTGATTGACAATTACGGATACCTCAACCGAATCGCCAGGTGGTACTATTAAACCTGTCAGATTTGAAGTATCAACCGAGAATGGTTCTTCCAATCCAAACAGACTATCAATGGTTAATTCACAATTTCCGGTATTGCTTAACCAAACCGGTAGTGTATCTTGAGTAGCGGCTGGTTGTAATGTACCAAAATCGAGGGTGTCGGGATTTACAGATAGAATTGCATTGCAGGAATCAATGATTTCTGCTTGAACAACGACTTGAAAAGTTTGAGTTTCATTGTATAAATCTAGAACTTCCACTTCTGAAAGAGATCGGTTATAAATTCTTACATCATCCATTTCTCCAATAAATGGAAAATAAGTATAGGTAGTACTAGTACCCAGAACCATGTTGCCAGAGGTAAAATTATGGGTATAATGTACGCTGTCTCCCATTTGAACCCCATTTAAATATCCTTTCATATAGTTATTGCTTCGAATAAACACAACATGAAACCATTCATTAATTGGAGGAGGAGTATATGAGATTACCGTTTCGGGTAAGCCCATTGCCCCACAGCTAAATCGATCTGCATCCAGCGAAGTATGATGGGCGGCAAATGTAGAACCTGATTTGTAAATGGTGTAACTGGGATTTTGGGTAAGTTTTAACCATATTGAGAATCCAAAGTCACCTGCAAAGCTAGTGTCAATTCCATCCGCAGTAATGATGCTATGTCCACTTGTAAATGAATATGCAGCATCTGCCGTTCCAAACCTATCCGTAGTCAATGTTGCTCCATTTACGATACCATCATATCCACTTCCCATTTCTTCATTTGCGTTTCCATTAAAAGGATAATAAGCGACTAATCCATTTTCAAGACTTGCGTTTCCATTTCCATCACTTCCTATTTTCAGAATATCAGAATATTGTCCCTCTAAAGTATCCTGATTAACAACAATAGGAACTTCAATTGAATCCCCGGGTTGTACAACTAAACCTGTCAAGTTTGAGGTATCAACCGAAAATGGTTCTTCCAAGCCAAATAAAGAATCGATTGCTAATTCACAATTTCCTGTGTTGCTTATCCAAACCGGGAGGATGTCTAATGTTGCCGAAGGTTGTAAAGTGCCAAAATCGAGGGTGTCGGGGGTTATGGATAGGATTGCATTGCAGGAATCGACTAACCCGGCTTGAACTATTACCCGGGAAGATTGATTCCCAGTATAAATATTTTCAATCTCCAGTGCAGATAACACCCGGGTATAAATTCGGATATCATCGATAACACCATCGAAGTATTCTCCATAAACTGCGCCTTGACTTCCAATATAAAATACATCATACTTTGGATTTGTCGCATTATCTATTGAACTATGAAACTGGCCATTTACGTAGAAATATCTGTTTGCTCCATCGGCAATTGCCACAAGGTGAACCCATTGATTTGTTGGTAAAGAATAATTTACATTCGTCCATGAATCTCCAAAGCGAAATGAATTACCCAATGGGCCTAAAAACATTCTTGCGGCAGTTGGTGATACTGAAGGGGAATTGAATGACCATATCTCCCTATAACTTGACTGAACAAGATCCCAATTAACCCAACAGGAAATGGAGGTAACCTGATTATCAAGGAAAGTAAGACTTGTACTGATATTATCGTTTTGTCCATCGAAGGAATAGGCTGAATTCGGATTCCCGAATCTGTCGTTTGTAAGTGTAGCTCCATTAATGGTTCCATCGTTTCCATTATTTGTCGCATCTGATGCATCGCCATTAAAAGGAAACCAGGCCACTAAACTGGTGTCAAGATTAGGTGTTTCTGCAGCATCACTGATTATTTTTAATGTGTCAACATAATTTCCTTCAGGATTATCCTGGTTTACGATTATGGATACTTCGACCGAGTCGCCAGCTTGTACTATTAAACCTGACAGGTTTGAGGTATCAACCGAAAACGGTTCCTCCAAACCAAACAAGCTATCAATTGTTAATTCACAATTTCCGGTGTTGCTCAACCAAACCGGGAGTGTGTCTAATGTGGCTGATGGTTGCTGGATGCCGAAATCAAGGGTGTCGGGGTTTACTGTCAAGGATGGGATACAGTCAACAAAAATGTAGTCAGTTTTTATCAAAGTATCTACATTATTGCCATCGCTAACAATCAATGAGACAGTGTATGTGCCCTTGGTAGTGTAAACATGTAATGGGTTTTGGCTTGTGTCGGTTGTGCCATCACCAAAATCCCAAAGCCAGGAAACAAAAGAATTTGAATAGCTGGACGTATCGGTAAACTGAATTGTATCACCCAGCATAATCTCAGTTTCAGAGGCTTCAAAGCTTGCCAATGCAAAAACATTTACAGTATCAGAATAAATGATACTCCATTTTCCAAATTCATCCTTTACTCTTGCACATAAGAAATGATAGCCATATAAATCTAAGGCATTAATGTCGGGAGAAAACACTGCTTCAATATTCTTTCCAGCTTGTATAGGAACATTAATCCCATTTCCAAAACCTGGGTCTTCATCGAAGAAGTATTCCATCTCAACAATATCTGGTACAGTTGGGTCATTTGTTGTAACAGGAGGCGCTAGTCCTTTAAAAAGTTCTTCGGAATAATTTATACTCCATTTCCCAAATTCATCTTTTACCCTGACATTCAGCTCGTGATAGCCGATGGACAAAGAGCTGATATCAATATTGAAGGATTTCTCTATTGCTGAATTTGAGGTGACTGGAATGGAAATCCCATTGCCAATTCCAGGATCACTATCGAAATAATACTCCATTCCTGTAATTTCAGGAACATACGGATTTATCCCTGTTTGTTGAGGATTTAGATATTTATAAATACCTTCAGATTGCATTAAACTCCAGTTTCCATTTTCATCCTGTACACGGAAATAAAGCATATGAAATCCCTCAGAAAGAGAATTCAGGTCTATATTAAAAATATGATTTAGATTACTGTCAGGTGAAAAAATCATTTGTATCCCATTTCCAAATCCGGGGTCAATATCAAAGAAATACTCTCCAGTAACAATTTGGGGCAATTGTGCATTGGCATTGCCTATCAACACCAATAGCAGAAAAATTACGATTTTATTTTTCATAATTCCGTATTTTGCTATTTGGTTGCATTATGCGATTTTGCCTTAATTGTAACCGAAATATTATTCGTTCCATTGGGTGTAACACTTGCCTCATAAATGGCAGGTATTGCTGGCATTCCAGACAGTACATAAGGCACTCCTCCTGCATGGTAACCAAACACACCACAATCTCCTCCGTTTATCCCTGCTCCAATTGCAGGGGAGTTAGATTTTAGTATATAGCCATTATCAATATATAGGTCATAATCAACAAAAACACTGTCCATTGGTACATTCTGAAGATTATTTAATGCAGCGGGTGTTGAAGGATACTGAGTACTACTTCCGATATTGTTCATCATAATATCGCCACTACCTCCTTTAGAACCTGACACAAAAATGTTATTGTACTGATTGGTGTTGTAGGTGGTCATGTTCCCCCATATTACGTTGTTGTAGATATTTATCTCCGATGCTGTATCATTTACTGCCATTGAAATGGATTTTACCTCTCCATACATACCAGGATTAGATGCTCTAATAAAGTTGTTTCGGATTTCAATTCCTGAATTAACTCCTTCATAATAAATACAATCTATTATTGTGGCTGATGTATATGATCCCAGGGGATGCCAAAGTGAAAATATCCAGTTTTGCTGAATGGTCAAATTATCTATGCTGTCGTTAATAAAAATCGCATGTCCTGATATATCACCCCATCCCCATTCAGCAAAGCCTTTTATCCTATTCTTTTGTATTGTGATACTATCTGCATTTATTTCGATCATTTTCCAACCGGTTAGCCCGTATGCTGCATAAACCCCGTAATCAATATAAAGTCCCTCGATTATGGTACCTTCCGATCCAGGATTAAATAGGAGGCTTTCAACTCTTGCATGATTTGTTATAGCCTGTGTTGAATCATTCTCTTCCAGCCAGTACCCCGGTCCAATAACCGTAAGCTTTTTACTAAATACTCCACCTCCATAGCTGGTTGGGCTTCCCATTATGTAAAGAGTATCGCCATGTGCGGCACTGTCAATGGCAGCTTGTAAGGTGGTGAAATCTGAATCAACGGTTGCTCCATTAATTACACGGTTGTTTACCTGCCATACTGTGGCATTTGCATTTGTAATTGCCACGGCCAAAATCAATAAGAGAAAAATGTTTTTCATTGTTAAATAAGTTATTTGTTAGTAATAAGTATGTTATCTTCAATATCAATTTCTATTTATGATGTCAGTCTTGACATTCTTTAAAAAACCTTTATTTGAAAAATCTAATCGGATGCACTAATCCTATTAAGTAAAATCATGTAATTTTCCATAATATAAACATGAAATAATTAGTAAGTATTTGATTCTTTCGTTTCGTACTACAAAATATAACACTTATTATTTTAAATCAATACCTGAATTCAGGTATTTTTAATAATTTCCGGCTTAGTCTTGAATATTGCTTTAGCTCTATATATCATATAATTAGCAATAATTAGTGTAATCCATGCATTAAGGTGTATCATTTTATAGTGTCATATATTAATATCCTGTATATAGAATTTTATCAATAAATTGATCATAGATTTGCAGCAGTCAACTATTAAGAAAATTTAGAGAAAACAGCTTGTATGATTCTTATATGAATTTGTTTTATTGCCCAAAAGTCCGGGAGTTAGGACGAACATACAAAGCCAATCATGAGTTGCCGGGCTAATAGTAGGAATAATAATTCCGTCCTCATGATTGTGTGGGCAACTATAATATTTATATTGTTAGCAGATTGTAACAAAGAGCCGTAAGATATTTTTATAATGAGAATAAATACCTCTTTAATGGCCATAATCCATCCATCACAATTTTAAGGGACAGGCCCAATCCCTTCATTGCCGGAAAAGAAGGGCTGCCCGATGTAGACAAACAATCACATAATTGCAAAACTGATCTTATGGGCAACCATTCAATTACTCAAACCAGTTCACAGTGTCCGGCAAAGAGTACCAGTTCGGCTACATTTTTAAGGTCCAACTTATTGAGAATCTTTTTGCGGTGGACCTCAACAGTGTGAATGCTTATGTGTTCTTGCTTGGAGATTTGTTTTGAAGACAGCCCGCTGGCAATCATCTTTACAATCTGTATCTCTCTTTTGGTGAGGACATTTAATTTGAGTTTTTGTTTCAGATAGGCATTTTCTTTGAAAATAGCTTCCAGTGCTGTTGGATCGAAATACCTGTCGGCAACATCAATGGTAAGCATAACAGCCTCTTCGACGGTCCCATCTTTGAAACGTTTGGTAACCTTCCCTGTTCCAAGCGGTCGTGTCCAATTTCCATTTATATCTTTTTGCCGATAGGTTGTAAGAGTAAACCCAATGTTTGGATCAGCAAGATACTTTGCCGATTCTTCAAAAAAGCCAACATCGTCGGGATGGTAGAATTGTTTTTGAAATTCCATGAGTCCAAATTCTTTTACTTCCTTAGGGTTCATTCCAACATCTTCACTTAGTTTTCTATTATAAAAAATGGGTCCATCAAAACGGTTTACATAAATATGGGCATTCGCATTGTTGAGTATATATTCGTAAAACTTAACTTTTTCTTGTATATCTTTGCTTTTGCAGTTGTCTTTTATGTCTCCCATACCTTAAACTTTTAATACATTCTATGCAAAGCCTATTCTTAAACCAATCCACATTCCCCGGCAAATCGGACTAACTCAGCCACATTGTTTAATTGTAACTTTTTCAGTATTTTTTTACGGTGTGTTTCAACGGTATGGAAGCTAATACTCAGTTCATCTCCAATCTCCTTTGTAGTTTTACCTTTTGCAATCTGGGTAATAATTTCAATTTCTCTTGGCGAAATATCTTTCAATCGCAGTTTACTTTTCAGAAAGGCATTTTCCTTTAATATTGATTCAACTTTGCCAAGTTCAGCAAATTTTTCTGAAATATCAACCGCACAATTAATGGCTTCCTGGGGCATATTGTTAGGTAACCGTTTAGTTACCTTGGTGGAAACCAATAGTCTGATCCACTTCCCTTCTTTGCTTTTCTGTCGATAAACCGTAATCATCGAATCGATCTCAGGATTGCCCAAAAATTTAGACGATTCCTCAAAAAAACCTACATCATCGGGATGGTAAAAGTCCTGTTGGTACTTTTGGAGCCCATAAGCATGTATGTCTTCAACGGTATGTCCAAAAACATCAAATGCATGTTTATTCATCCAAATTGGCCCATCGTACCTGTTTACCCAAACAAAAGCTTTCATATTATCGAAAATATATTCGTAGAAGTGTAGTTTATCTTTGATCACTTGTATTGTTTGTTCCATAATTTGTGTATATGATTTCAAACTTCGTTGATTATATCTACAATCTATTTTTGTTGCTAATATACTATTTTAGGATAAAGAAATTTTTAATAATCAATTGTGATATATTTGGCAGATTACTTGTTTTGCAGTTCTGTTTAAATATCTAATTTTGAACAAAATTTCAAAACATATTTAAAAATATAATAATGGATACAAAAGATTCCGGTTTCAACACGAAACTGATACATGCCGGCGATTTTCATGATGAATACAGAAGTGCCGTTACGCCGATATATCAAACTTCGACATTCAGTTTTAAAAATGCCCAACATGGGGCCGACTGTTTCTCGGGAAAATCAGATGGATACATTTATACCCGTATTGGAAATCCTACAATCGGTACTTTAGAAGACAAATTAGCCGAACTCGAAAATGGCTATCGCGGAATTGCATTGGGCTCAGGAATGGCTGCCGTTTCGACTGTGTACATGACTTTGCTTGAGAAAGGTGCTCACATGGTAAGCACGGGTGCAGTATATGGCCCTAGTCGTGCCATTGTAGGAAGTCATTTCGAGAAATTTGGCGTTGAAGCTACTTTTGTTGATACTTCAAATCTGGAGAATATTGAAAAAGCTATTCGCCCTAACACGAAGCTTTTATATCTCGAAACACCAGCCAATCCAACTGTTCAGATTACAGATATAAAAAGAGCTTGTGAAATTGCAGAAGAACATGGGATTACAGTTGTTGTTGATAATACATTTTGCAGCCCTTATCTGCAGAAACCATTAGACTTAGGGGCCGATGTGGCTTTACATTCATTGACCAAATTTTTAAATGGCCATGCCGATATTGTAGGTGGTGCGCTTGTAGCAAAAGATCCTGAATTGTATGCGAAATTGCGGAAGACCATGGTGTATATGGGTTGTAATATGGACCCTCATCAGGCATGGCTTGTAATCCGTGGTGTAAAAACTTTGGGATTACGTATCGACCGGGCTCAGGAAAGCGCCATGAAAGTTGCTGAGTTTCTTGAGAAACATCCTAAGATTGCCTGGATAAAATACCCGGGACTAAAGAGCTTTGAACAATACGACCTGGCTAAAGAACAAATGGACGGCCCCGGTGCTATGATTTCGTTTGGTGTAAAAGGTGGCTACCGGGCCGGTACTGTATTGATGGATAACGTTCACCTTGCCAAGCTGGCTGTTTCGTTGGGTGGTGTCGAAACCCTTATCCAGCATCCAGCCTCGATGACACACGCTGCTGTTGGGAAAGAAGACAAACTGGCTTCCGGTATTACTGACGATCTAGTACGTTATGCTATAGGTATAGAAGATGTTGAGGATATTATCAAAGACATAAGTGATGCACTGGATAAAGTGTAATTGTTGAAATCTTTTTTGCAGAAAGGAGTAGTCGAATGGCTACTCCTTTTTCGATTTGGGCTATGTTGGCCTAAACACTTCTCTTAACACTTCAAGCGATTTGATCTCACCAATCCGGTCGTGGTGAAGCCGGTAGAAGTCAAGAATTTCATCAAGTAAAAGAGGGCGAAGCTTGATTGAAGGAAATGTGATATCGCTATCATATTCAGCATTAAGCAATTCCCAGAAGCAAAAGCTTTCATGTTTTGACATATAATGTTTATGATCAGGTATTGATTGCACAAAATGCCCTTCTTTTAAATCGAATATTGCATTTTGATCTGAATAGTTCCCGTTTGGATAAAAACCTAAAAACCGGGATAAGTGAAGCATAAAAACAAGATGATAATTTAAAGGAAATCCTTCTGCCCCATCAAGATATCGAATACTGTTGCTGATAAAACTGAAAAGCTCTTTATTCTTCTCCTCTTCACGTAACGATTTATATAACACTTCGGACAGAAAGAGACAAACAGTGCTTTTTTTTATACTGTTATAAATATTAAATATTGGCAGATAGTTTTTTGCTTCCTTTATGCTTTGTAAATCCCTTCCAGGCTTATGATAGACTTCCATATCGAGATGAAAGAACGGCTGAAACATGTTGGCCTTTAATTTGGTTTTTTTGCTTCGGGCCCCTTTTACAATATATGCTTGCCGGCCAAACTCTTCGGTATAGATAGTTGCAATAATACTTGTTTCGCCATATTTGATATGATGTAAGACGATTCCTTTTGTTTTTTGAAGAGACATGTTAGCTGCTAATAATCTTTTATAATAAGTTTAAGCTCATAATTATCGATTGCGAAGTCGGACCTGCCCCTGTTCCATATAAATGCCTTAACCTCATCACCTTTCTGCAATTGAATCCCGGGCTCAAATCCAAGAATAACTTTTTCCCATCGTGGGCTGCCTTTTAAATTTTCACATAAATTTATCCTGTCCCATTTCAATTGTTTTCCATCACGTACAATTTTCACTGCAAATATTATATTACATGTATCAGGCAACAATATGTCGCATGAGGCAATTATTCTGAGTTTATGAATATGATTTTCGGCTATTTCTTGCCTTATCCCCGGTCCCCATTCAGTTTTCGCATCAACCCTGTAAACATATCCCACAGGCGATGACAATCCCGTTTCATGGCTCAATGAGTCAACAAACAGCTCTTTTTTCGCGGATTCGAAATCAAGCACCTGATAATAGATAGGCTTTTCAGGCTCGTCACCACTTTTACCAAACAAAATATAACCCCCTCTTTCTTTGATTTTTGAACTAATAACTTTGGGATATTTTAGTTTTATTATTTCCATTATTTCCGGTAATTGAATCCGGTTGTACCAAACATATAAAAACTTTTCATGGTTATTATTCCCTAACCTTTTATAAAAACCAGAAAGGTCTTTTCGGTCTAACAAATGCATCACTTCACAAGGAATTGAAATGCCGGTCCATCTTTCAGGATTGCTTACATTTATAGCACAAGACAGATGAGTTTCTTCTCTCACGATATCCTCAATATCATCTTTGAGACCAGATTCAAAGTTCTTAAATGAAACTATGTCCATCTGAGTTTTGATAACCAAAATAACAAATACACCTAACACAACTTTAACAAATGCAACAAAAAGAATAGCCGATGTGCGGTTATTCCTTCGTAATTGCCTGTAATGTAGAATTATAATAACTGCCAGAAGTATAAGTATGATGGAATAAGATATATAAAAGGAAATGATTAGCGTTTTGTTCTCATATTTAAACGTAACCCTGTGACTCCCTGCAGGCACCAATAAGGTGCGAAACAAAATATTCGATGTAAAATGCTTCACCGGAATATCATCAACAAAAGCCTTCCAGCCAAAGTAGTTCGACTGCATCAGGCACAGCAATTGGCTTTCCTTGCTGGTACATTCAAGCCTGATTTCATTTGGTGTGAATTTGACTATCCGAACTGTATCACCCTTATTTCTATTCATTTCAGGAAGATCAAGGTCATTTAAAAGTGAATCATTAATAAATAATTCGCGACCTGATAATTCCTCTGGATTCATTTTTATGTATTGCGAAATTGGCAAAAACTCACTGCTTAAGAAAACCAATGGATTATTCATAACTGCATTTGCAAGAGCAGGATAATTGTCGAATAAATCGTTGTACTGATTTAAAACAAATGAATTAAATCCATCAAAAGCCGGCCTTTTAGTGAATATGCTCACATTATGCCAAAGGGGCATCATTTTCGAAGCCTTTTCGTTGTGTTCTCTAATCTGGCGGTTATCGGGTGTTGGATAAAAAAGCGGCATTTCACACAATTTCTCCTTTACCTCAGTCGGATTATGCCGGTTTATACCAGTATGGTTTATATTTAACTGAACAGCAATCGCCATTTCAAGAAATACCAAAATCCCCACCTTGAAAAGAAACAGCTCCTTTCTCCCTATTCTGATTAAAAAATAAAATGATAATAGCAATATAACCTGAATAAGTCCATGAAGCGTTAGTTGTTCGAAAAAAGCAATCCCCGAAAGAAACTCAGGATAAGAACCTGGCCAATCGATAAAAACCGAATCGTGAATAGGAAACTTAATCAGACCAACAACGACGATAACCAGCATAAAACCAGCTCCATAAAGAACTGCACGCTTAATTTTTCCATGTTGAATACTATAATTATCAAAAATATTTTTTAACCCGAAACCTGATGCAACAAGCAATCCAAGAATGGTAAAAAGAATGAAGATACCGGGCATACGAAACAGTTTGATGCCGGGTGCATAATCGTAAAACAACCGGTGCACAAAAGTATAGGGACCAAACGACAAAAACAGCGAAACAAACGCTATCAGAAGGAATATGTGAAGTAGATAATTGCTTCTTTTAAATGCGAAAAAGAAAAAAAGCATCATCAACAGGCCCCAATACGCATTTATCATGCTTATATCGGAATTAAAGAGTTGCTCATTATTTGCTATTACAAAGGGTGTTACCCAGGAAATCAGGCTTTGTGGTGAAAAGGGATTCGTAATAAAATCTTCGTAAACCATTCCGACAAACCTCTCTGAAAAAGGAGCTACCTGTGGATATGTAAGTATTAGAACCAGGCTTCCTGCTGATAACAGTATCAGCAATAATAAATGATGGGCAAGAAATTGCCATATACGGCCTGGTTGGTTCCTTTTAACAAGATCGAAAAAATGATATATGAAAAAAACGGCCAGGATATAACAAATGAAAATTGTAAATGCCGGATAAGCACCCAAAATCATTAGCAGAAAGAAAAGTGCTGTTTTAAATGTATTGATCAGTTTTAACTCATCAATCAATCGCAAGTAATAGTGTATCACCCAGGGAGTAAACGCCCCGCCAATAATATAACCTATATCTTGTCCGTGGCCAATAAAAAATCCTGACAACAGGTAGGCCATCCCGGCAATTATTGGAATTCCATCGCTTTTTAAGATAAACCCAGTTAATTTACTCATCCCCAAACCCGCCAAGGCAAGATAAAAAATACTTAAAAAATGAAGTGTGATGTTGGTATATCCTCCGGCCAAGCCAATTATAAACATTTCAGGATACCAGGCCGATCGCATATCGGCATGAATTGGATAGCCAAAATGCTGATAAGGATTCCAGAAAGGCACAATACCGTTCTGCCAGCATTCTCCAACAAAATATCGCCAGGGCAGAAAACAATCGAGCATATCCCATTTTACACTGTATGCAAGAAAGGATATTTGCCACCATGCAAGCATCGCAACAATAACGTACAACAGAAAGGTTACTAATGTTGGGTACTTATTATATAGATCTCTAATTCTTTTAGTCATGCTTTTCAACATGCAAAATTAAGAGATTTACTTTTGCATGTCGATTGAAAAAGGAATTAATCAAAATATTACAGCAATTGAAATAGTTTTATTCAGGTGTCTTATTCTGATGTTGGTAGATCAGCCAGGCAAATTTTCAACATGAAAATAATCATTTTAAAAGTAAAAATTCAGACCAAGACTCAACTCATGCCCTAAGAGTTGATAGCCCCATTTTACTTTATTCCCATTTTCTGTGGCAGCCTGTGTCCCCGATTTTCCCCATTGGTAACGATATTCAGAGTTTATCCCAATATGTTTGCCAAGCAGTATTTCAATTCCCCCAACAGGATATCCATAGTAGGTAAGAAAATAATAATCGCTGCCTTCCTCATTAGCCGAGGGCCATCGTATAACACCACCTCCACCACCAAATCCGAGGTTTAAATATAAATGATGAGCAGCAATATTGATCTTGAATAAATGGGACATATTGATCAGGTACATTTCCATATCGACAGAAACATAATCGTTTGGGTTATCGAATGTTTGCCAGTCGAGCCCTTCGTCTTTGTATTCTTTGTAGGATTTCGTAGTTTTTGGCATATACTGAAATAAAAACCTGAAATCGTGCCAGCTTTTATTATGATTTATAAATCCAAACTGATAGGTGGCTAAATATTCGTCCGGGATAATTTCCGGCGATCGAAGCTCCCGCTTTGTTTCAGAGGCAGTTCCAACCATGCTGTGCTTCGTGAGAAAGAATCGATTGAAATTTGCATTATACGATAAATGTAACCCTCCTCCCGGATCTTTTTGTGCAAACAATGCAAAACTTTGAAATACCAGGATTGCCGCTATCAATTTGAATTTTAATTTCATAAATGTGCTACTTATAATAAAACGGGCTGCAAAAGTAATATTTATAAATGAGATATTTATATCTGTTTTAATAAAAGGGTATGAAATTATATTACTAAATAATCAAATATTATTGGTTTGGTGAACATAACCTTCACATTCATTATCTCCGGTTTTATTTATCACATTTCACTGAAAAATTTACTTTTATGAAACATCTGTAAAATTCGAATTTTTATGATCTGATCAGGATCAACCTTTTAAGCTTTTCCAACTATATTTGTCGTGTGAAAAACAAACAGGATATCAGACAAAAGATTGCCTTGCATATATTAAGGCGGAAAACCGGAAAAACAACCAGGAACAAAACCACCATGAATTTTGACAAGGCTGCCTCTGCCCTGCTCTTGATTGATGGTACTGATTCAACTTCGAAAAAAGAAATTGACCGGTTTATCAGTTTCATTAAACAAAACAATATTCAGGTTGAGTGTATCTATTTTTATAACACAAAAGAGGCTCCTGTAGCCGAAAATGCAACCAGTACCAATTTGTCGAAGAAAAACCTGAATTTCCTGGGCCTTCCAAAACAACAAGAAGTTGAACCGATATTAAACAAGGAGTATGATATCCTTATTGATCTTTCGATGACACAATATCTCGCATTACAAAGTATTGTTGCGCTTTCGACAGCAAGGTTCAAGATTGGTATGTTGCCCGGAAATAGCGATCATTATGACTTTATGATCAACCTGGGAGAGTCCATATCTGTTTCAGCTTATATTGAACAAATCAAGAAATATCTACCGCTTTTGTAATAAACAAGTTTCTGATGGCTACCAACCCGGAAGAATTATTACCCACACCTTTGAATAGGAAGTTTTGCTTTTTCGCCGGACGAATACAGCGACAAAAATCCTTGCAAATTAATTTCCTTCATCATACCTTTGGTAATGAAGAAAACGTAGTAGAACTTGCACTTTATCATCATGGAAAACCATAAATTTTCGGGCACCGGGGTCGCAGTTGTAACCCCTTTCAAAACAGACAAAAGCATTGATTTCGATGCATTGGAAAAACTAATCGAACACCTGATATCAAACAAGGTGGATTACCTTGTTGTTCTTGGGACTACTGCCGAGGGTGTTACCCAAAATCAGGAAGAAAAAAAAGAACTGATTCAGTTTTTTAAGAAAATCAATAACAATCGCGTAAAACTGGTTGTTGGAATGGGGGGCAATAATACTCATGAGGTAATAAAGTCGATCAGGAATTTTGACTTTGATGGTATTTCCGGAATTTTGTCTGTATGTCCGTACTACAACAAACCCAATCAAAAAGGCTTGTACGAGCACTTCATTGAAATTGCTAAAACAAGCCCGGTGGATATTATCTTATACAATGTTCCCTCACGTACAGGTTCAAACATGGCTGCAAACACAACAATTCAATTGGCCAGGGAGTTTGCGAATATTGTTGCCATTAAAGAAGCCTCAGGCAACTTTGAACAAATAAGCCAGATATGTAACCAAAAACCTAAGCACTTTGCGGTTATATCGGGCGATGATGCCCTTACCCTGCCTATGATTTCGATTGGAGCAAGCGGCGTAATTTCCGTATCGGCTAATGCTTTCCCCGATTTGATGTCGAAGATGGTGCATCATGCTTTAAAAGGAAATTTATTTACAGCCCGTAACTTGCATTACGATTTGCTCGATATAACCAATACACTTTTCGAAGAAGGCAACCCGGCCGGTATAAAGGCCGCATTGAATATTCTTGGAATTATCGACAACAACCTTCGCCTGCCTCTTACGCCTCTAAGCAGAACAACCTTTATCAAGCTTACAAAGCAAATGAAAACGTTGGATGAAAAGAGGCATATTAGGGAATAACTTAGGATAGGTATAGATACTCCATATGGTATAAACGATTTATATATGCCCCCACAGGCATTGTTCTTCCTATTACCGAAGAATATCAAATTAATTTGTTTAATAAGATTGATCTCTTTACCAATGATAAAGTTGAAATGTAAAAATCCCAAAGTGGAATTTTGAAGCCCGCAGATATCACAGATTTACGCAGAAAAAGTTTTCACTTATTTTAATGAATGAATATCTGCGATAATCAGCGTAATCAGCGGGAAACACATTTACGCTAGCGGAAAACGGGGCATATCGGATTATCGCATATATCCCAATCATTTTGTATATTTACAAACATACGAATTAACTAAACTAAGGAGACTTTGAAATGGATACAAAAAAACAACCACTGCTTTTAATTAAATAAAAACTTCAATATATCCTGTTATGAAAAACCTGGCAATCGTTATCATTCTGGTATTAACATCATATATGGTCAATGCCCAATCCTGGCAAGTCGAATGGGAATATTTTTCTGAAGACCCAACTGGATATGGCTTTGGATACCCATTTGATGTTTCAGCCGATAGTTTAGGGAATGTCTACTATTTAGGCGAATTCGATTGGTATCCGTATTTTCCAGGTTTTGGTTTTATCTATGAGCAAGGCTATATATTAATAAAGTTCGACAGTCTTGGGAATTACTTATGGCATATAAAAATCGGGAACTCTAGTTCTTTTTGTAGAAATATGATAATGGATGACTCATTAAACGTATATCTACCAACTGTTTATCATAATACTTGTATTATTGAGAACGATACTTTTATAAACCAGAATCCTAGTTCAGGTCAAGAAGATATATTAATATTAAAATATGATAG